>CADCCR010000027.1:0-15893 GCA_902799985.1 uncultured Bacteroidales bacterium
AAATTCCTCGTTGCCGCTTGTGAAATCCCTCATCGCCTGCGATAAAACTATTTCCAAGCCTTTGAAATATATTTCCAAACCACTAAAATATATTTCCAAGCCTCTGAAATATATTTCCAAGCCACTGAAAAAGTTTTTATCCGAACCGAGAGGAAATTGAGCCCGAGCCGAGAGGAAATTGTGTATAAGCCGAGAGGAAATTGTGTCCAAACCGAGAGGAAATTGTGTCCAAACCGAGAGGAAATTGAGCCCAAGCCGAGAGGAATATGTGTCCAGGCGTCGAAGAAATTGTGCCCGCGGGGGAGGGGAGTTTCTGCTGCGATGCGGGGAGAAAAAGAACCCCGCAAGGAAGCTGGAGAAGAAAATAATTTCACCAAAATGTTTGCTATGTGAAAAGGTTTTCTTAATTTTGCAATGACAATACCATAAAAACGAAGTCTTATGCTTGTAACACTAAGTGAAATACTGCGAGACGCCAACGAGCGACACTATGCCGTGGGCGCATTCAACTGTCTGAGTTTGGAGAACGTAATGGGAGCCCTGGAGGCTGCCGAGCAACTGCGTTCGCCTATCATCCTGCAACTGGCCGAAGTGCAGTTCCCCGAAGCGCCGATGGAGCTGATGGCACCCCTCTACCTCCAGGCAGCCAAGCGGTCGTCGGTGCCCGTCTGCGTGCATCTCGACCACGGACAAAGCCTCGAGACTTGCGTGCGAGCCATCCGTCTGGGATTCACCTCCGTGATGTTCGACGGAGCAGCTCTCCCCTTCGAGGAGAACGTGGCCGTGAGCAGTCTGGTGACACGCATCGCCAAGGCAGCCGGAGTGGACGTGGAAGCCGAGCTGGGAAAGGTCGGCAACTCCGGAGTGGACACGGCTGACGTCTTCACCGACGTGGACGAGTCGGTGCGCTTTGTGCAACAGACGGGCATCGATGCCCTCGCCGTCGCCATCGGAAACCTGCACGGACACTATGTTCACACACCCCAGCTCAACATAGCACGACTCATCGAGATACATGAAGCAAACCGCCTGCCACTCGTCCTGCACGGAGGCAGCGGCACCAGCGAAGCGGACTTCAAGGCCTGCATCCACAATGGCATCTGCAAGATTAACGTGGCAACTGCCATTCAGCGAGGCATCATGAAGCGCATCACGGAACGCCTCGCACAGAAACCCGACGAGGACTACATCTCCCTGAAACAGCTGATGATAGATGCCTCGCGCGATGTCGTCGCCGACCACATGCGGCTCTTCGAAAGCGACAACAGGATTCAGTAAACCTGAACCACAGATTAAACGGATTAAACAGATTGAGACTAAAAAATAAAGCAATGGATTGTGTGGATTAAGCGGACTTTGATTTGAATCAGTTTAATCCGAAACAAATTCAGAAACAATCCGTATAATCCGTTAAATCCGTTGTTTAAAAAATGAATCCAGTCAAGCTGTTCTATATATAATATAATAATGTGTAATCTTCGAAACTATGAACAATAAGCTGAAATGTTTGTGGGTTGGTGTTTGCTTGGCCCTTTCGTGCTGTGCGGGCGACTCGAAGCAATCCCTGGCCGACTACGTTGACCCTACTATCGGCGGAGTCAGCGTACTGCTCGAGACAACACGGCAGACGATACATCTGCCCAACGAGATGCTGCGCTTCGTGCCCCTGCGGAGCAGTATGCTCGACGACTGGATAGACGACTACGCCTTGCAGATGGCCGACCACAGACGCCACTGGGTGTTCGGCTTCATGCCCTTCTGCTCGTCCGACACAGCCAGTCTCTGGGCCCTCCCCGGCATCTGCAACAACGAAGAGACGCATCCCTACTACTACCGCGCACAGATGGATGGCCTCACCTTCGAGTTCGCTCCCGTCAAGAAAAGCGGCATCGTCCGCATCAAGTACGACGGCGACGGCCTGCACCCCATGCGCTTCCGCAGTCGCACCCCCGTCGGAGCCTTCAGCTGCGAAGGCACCCGCGTGGTGACAGGAACGGCTGAGTTCGGCAAGCCCGACAGCCGCCGGGACATGACGGCCTACCTCTATGCCGAGTTCGACTGCGACATGCACGACCCGCACCATTCCCCGCAGGACAGCAGACACCTCATGCTCTTGGCTGACGACAAAGCCCGCGAGGTGACGATGCGCTACGGCATCTCCTACGTCAGCCTCCAGCAAGCCCGTGACAACATGGAGCGGGAGATACCAGACTACGACTTCGACCGCATCCGCTTCGCTGCCCGACAGACCTGGGAGAAGCGACTGGCACAAATCGAGGTCAGCGGCGGCACAGAAGCACACAAGCGTACCTTCTACACAGCACTCTACCGATGCTCCGAACGCATGGTGAACATCAACGAGTACGGACGCTTCTTCAGCGCATGGGACCGCAAGGTGCACGAGAGCGACGAACCCTTCTACGTCGACAACTGGCTGTGGGACACACACATCGCCCTGGAGCCTCTGCACACCATCCTCAATCCCGAGATGGAGACACAGAAGATAAACTCCGTCATCGAGATGTATCGCGAGAGCGGTGAGATGCCCCGCTTCGCCCTCACCTCCGGCGAGTGGGCAGCCATGACGGGCAACTTCGCAGCCGTCTGGATGATGGATGCCTGGCAGAAAGGACTGCGCTTCGACATGGAAACAGCCTACGAGGGCTTCCGCAAGAACTCGCTGGAACGCACCATGCTCCCCTGGCGAACCGGACCGGCCACACCCCTCGACACCTTCTACAACGCCCACGGCTACTATCCGGCCCTGCGACCCGGAGAGCCCGAGACCGTCCCCGAAGTGGAGTCCAACTGGGAGCGCCGCCAGGCTGTCTCCATCACGACCGTCAACAGCTACTCCGACTGGTGCATCGCACAGATAGCCAAGATGCTCGGTAAGACCGACGACGAACGGCTCTTCACCGAACGCTCGCAGTTCTACCGCAACGTCTTCCGCACCGATCGAGGCATGATGTGGCCCAAGGACGACAAGGGCGAATGGGTGGAACCCTTCAACCCGATGCACGACGGACGGGCTTACTTCACCGAGAACAACGCCTACATCTTCAATTGGGACGTGAAGCACGACCTCAAGGGACTGTTCTCCCTCATGGGCGGACGCGAGAAGGCCGAAGCCAAGCTCGACGAGCTCTTCCACATGGGCGTAGGCACAGCTAAGTTCCGCTTCTACAACGTTCTGCCCGACGCAACAGGTCTCATGGGCATGTTCCAGATGGGCAACGAACCCAGCTTCCACATTCCTTATCTCTATGACTACGTCGGCGCGCCCTGGAAGACCCAGAAGTACATCCACAGTCTCATCGACACCTACTTCATCGACTCCTACCTCGGCATGCCGGGCGACGAGGACGGCGGCGGCATGTCGGCCTTCGTGGTCTTCTCCATGATGGGCTTCTTCCCCGTCACTCCAGGCACTACGACATACGCCATCGGCAGTCCTTTCTTCGAGAAGACGACACTCCATCTTCCCGACGGAAAGACATTTACCGTACGGGCCAAGAATATTTCGGCAGAAAACAAATTCATCCAGAGTGCCCGTCTGAACGGCAAGTCACTCGACAAACCATGGTTCACCCACGAACAGCTCATGGCAGGCGGAGAGCTGGAGCTGACGATGGGATGCCAGCCGAACAAGACTTGGGGCGCTTCGCCCGAGGCTGCTCCGCCATCGGGCACCGATTCTACTGATAGAGATTAGGTTTGCCGGGCATCGGTGCCTGTTGCTGTACCGATGCACCCTCGGCAGATGTTGTGCCGACGGGAAGCTTCCCGCCGGTCGGAATTGGCTGGCGTGCTGCTTCTTTCCTTCGGATTCTATCCGTGAGGGCAAGCAAGTCGGTCCGCAGCTTCTGGTAGGGCGCGCTCTCCTTGAAGGCGATGCTCTTGCGCAGCATCAGGTCGATGGGCGACTGGCTGTGCTGGTAGCTGGAGAGCTCGTTCTGCTTCTGTGTCCCATGAATGGCAAGCTGTTTGATTTCCTTCTCCCTCTCGCGCCGTAGAATGGTGCAGATGGGATTGAGCAAAGGCAGTACGACACCTTCCATCAGCGCGTGCCCTTGTATATATAAATATGTGTCGGAGGGAGAGATGCCCAGTTCTTCCTTCAAGGTTGTGCGGAGCTCCAGGTAGGTCTTCTTTGCCTTGGGGAACTTGCGTTGCAGCCAGCCAACCTGTTTGTTGACGCGCTCGCGAAGTGCTTCCAAAGCATTCTCCGGATGCCAGGGATTTATCTCGTGGAAGGTGACGGTTCGCGTGAAGTCTGCTTGGCAGTAGGTGTTGGCGTGTCCGTAGCGGTGAGCCCATACGCTCCAGGCGAAGAGCGGCCAGATGATGATGCTGTACTCCTCCATGAATCCTTGCAGCGAGAAGAGCGTGTGGTCGTTCAGGGTGCTCATCACGCAAGCGGTGTGCAATGCCGGGGCATAGCATTGATAGTTCTCGATGGCATAGACGTAGGTGTGCAAGATGTATGGCGAGGAGATAAGCGTGCGGCTCACCTCTGTGCATCCCTGCATGAGGTAGTCGTAGTCGGCATCCACACAAGCTATCATGAAGTCGCCCAGCGAAGGGCCGAGGTGGTTCATGAGAGCAGCTTTCTTGCCCTTGCTCAGGTTGCGGCGCGAAGGCAGCATCACCTCGAACTGCACGTGCTCGTCCTCGAAGTCCTGCAGGACAGAACGCCAGAAGAACACGTCGTCGTAGCTCTCAACGTACGCCACAATCTTCTTCTTCGTGTTGCGTGGACGCAGACGTGAAGCAAGTTCTACGTAGATGGAGTTGAGGTTATCCTGCAGCCGTTTTGCCATTTCCTTCGAAATATGTGGTAGTGAATCAGGAAGAAGGATTAATCCATGAGTGACTTATGCTGAGCTTTGCCTCACAATTCATAAGTCTTATCAGTCCTTAATCCCCAATTCTTAATTCTTAACTGTTAATTATTGATTTGAATTTACAACAATGTCCTCCACGTCGGTCACGTGGTCGCTCCATCCTCTCATGATGACAGCAGGACTGTGTGTCGTCAGGATAATCTGTGCGTTGGGGTTGAGGTCCAGCAGAAGGTCGAGCAGTTTCTGTTGCCACTCCACGTGGAGGCTGACTTCCGGCTCGTCCATGAAGAGGACGAAAGGCTTCTTGTCCTGCACCAGCACGGTGAGCAGGATGATGAGCATCTGTTTCTCCCCGCTGGAGAGCTTGTAGGGAGAGATGGTCTCGCCGTAGGAGTCGAAGTATATCTCGTTGTGGTCGCGGCGAATGGTCTTGCCCGTGTCGATGAACAGGTCGTCGATGATGTCCTGGAAGTGTGCTTTCTCGCGAGCCAGTTCCTGCACCTTGGCGGGTGCCTGCGGGTCTTGGCTGGTAAGGAGTTCCACCATGCGGTTGGAGAGGTTGACCTGATAGTCGAGCCATCTGCGCTGGAGTTGGTAGATGTGGAGGTCAAGCTCGGTGTGAAGCTGTGAGTCGGTGACTTTGTTCAGGAACTCGCTGCTGAGGATGGGACGGTCGAACGAGCGGATGACGTCGAAGTCGACACTCTTGGCCTCGTGCGGAAAGAAAGTAAGGTGTACGCCATCGTTGCGACGTGTTTCCTTGTTGATGTCCAGCAGATGAATGATGACGTGGTTGAGTATGGTACTCTTTCCTACGCCGTTCACGCCGCTCAGGATGTTCACGCCGGGCTGCAGGTCCCAGCAAATGTGCTTGTGTCCGTTCCACAAGGCATCTATCTCGATGCGTTCAATGTAAAGTCCGTTCATGTCTCTTCAGAAGATTGTTTGGGAGTTCCAGGGGTAGGATGCGGCATCCACCGAGAAGGTGCCCAGGGCGCGCTCCAGCTTGTCGATAGTCAAGGGGATGTGTGCCATTCGGGCACTGTCGCGGCCTATGTACTTGCGTATCTTGTTGGGCAGGCGGTGCCAGTTGTCCTGTATGCTGGTGTCGTGCAGTTGGTTCCGGCCGACGTAGGCAATGATGACAGGCAGGTGGAAGCGGTTCACAGCCTTGCTGATTTGCCAGTTAAGTATGGGGCTCTCCACGTTTGTGACGCTCGAAACGAGTACCAACAGGTTGTCAGCCTTTTCCATCAGTCTGAGCAGCCGGGTCTTGACGGTGCTGTCCACCAGGTCATCATGTTCGGAGGAGACGATAATCTCGTCCATATTGAGGAAGTGAAAGCGGGATGGATTCATGCGTTGCCACGCTTTTAACACTTGAAAAGTATGCAAGTTGCTGTTAATGTGGTCCAGCACGCCCGTGGCATCGTAAGCAACGTAGGTTTTGTTCGTGTTCATGGTGAGTTTTTTTTGTGTTTAAACGCTCTCGATAGGGACAAAGATACGATTTATTTTGCAAATTATGCAAGAAAAGTCTTAAAGAATCATTTTTTTATTGTTTATTTTGTAACTTTTTGTTTTTTTTGTAACTTTGCAGCGGTTATTACAATAGAATGCTTAACTAATGATAAAGAAACACATACAATTGTTACTATTCGCCTTTTTATTCGCCTTTTGTTCCCTTGCTTGCATAGCCCAGCCCCATGTGGTGGCACATCGCGGCTACTGGCGTACGGAAGGAAGTGCGCAGAACTCCATTGCATCGTTCCGCGCGGCAGCTGCCATAGGTTGCTGGGGCAGTGAGTTCGATGTTTGGGTGACGGCGGACGGCGTGCCTGTTGTCTTCCACGATGCTACGGTGGACGGCATACGCATAGAGGACACGACCTATGCTGTGCTCATGAACAAAAGGCTGGGGAACGGCGAGTTCATACCTACCCTTCAGCAGTATCTTTCCGAAGCTGTCCGCTGGCCCGATTGCAGGCTGATACTGGAGGTGAAGCCCCATCGCAATGCAAAGCGCGACGCGTTGGTGTCGGAGCTTTCCGTCGAGCTGGTCAGGATGCTGGGCCTCGAGGGGCGTACCGACTACATCTCCTTCAGCCGGAATGCCTGCGCGAAGCTTCACCAATTGGAGCCCGATGCACACGTTGCCTACCTCAACGGCGACCTGACACCCGCCGAGGTTAAGGAAAAGGGATGGACAGGCATTGACTACAACCAGGCTGCCTTCGACAAACATCCTGATTGGCCCGAGGAGGCAAAGAAGCTTGGCTTGGAAGTCAATGTGTGGACGATAGACGGCGAGGAAGGTCTCAAACGCTTTGCTCAGATGCCGGGCATCGACATCATCACGACCAACGACCCTGACATATTACAGACATTATTAATTAAATAACCTCTCAGATTTCGGGAGTAAGAGTGTTAACGACATGAACAAGCAGAAGAAAACAAAAAAGAAAGTTGCGAAGGATAAGAAGCCTCGCAAAGTGTCCTATCGTAACTGGGTTGGCCCGGAATTCGTGGAGGAAATCAGCAAGCAGGTTATCATGAAGCTGTTGCTTGAAAAGAAGTACCGCGATCCGAACTATTCGGCAAAGCAACTGGCAGACGATTTGGGTGTCAACCCGCGGCAGATTAGTGCAGTCGTTGGGATGCGTTTCCAGCAGAACTACTCGAAGCTGGTCAGCGACATGCGTATCCACGAGGCCATGTACATGCTTCAGGACAGTCATTTCGACGACATGACGATGGAGGATGTTGCCATCAATGTGGGATTCACCACACGGCAAAGCTTCTATGCCGACTTCAATCGTATCAGCGGAATGACTCCCCGAGAGTATCGGTCCATGCAGCGAAGGAAATCAGAAGAGACTGAGGAGAAGGTATGAGTCAAGCCTTCCCTTTCTCTGTGCTGCAGGAGCGCTTTGCGGACCTGCAGCTGCTGCGTTATGGGGTGCCTGGCTTTGCCGACCTGCCGCTCAGGCAGAAGCTTCTGATTTATTATTTGGCTGAGGCTGCCCTGCTGGGGCGCGACATCCTCTGGGACCAGAACTGTCCTTGCGGACTGCAGCTTCGTCAGACCTTGGAGGCCGTCTATGTGAACTACGACGGCCCGAAGGATTGTGCCGACTGGCAGGCTTTCTCCGTCTACATGAAGCGCGTGTGGTTCTCCAGCGGCATTCATCATCACTACAGTTGCCTGAAGTTTGTGCCGGAGTTCAGCCGCGAGTTCTTCATCCGTGAAGCGCAGGGGCTCGATGCATCCCAGCTCCCTCTTCGTCCGGGGGAAGTTCCCGCGCAGTTGCTCGAACGGCTGGCCGACATCATCTTCCGTCCGGATGTGATGCCGCGGCGCGTGAATACTGCCGACGGCGAGGACTTGTTGCTGACGTCCTCCTGCAATTATTATGGCGAAGACATCACGCAAGCCGAGGCCGAAGCCTTCTATGCCGACCTGAAGCAAAAGGCCGACCCTTGCCATCCGCCTATGCTGGGCATGAACAGCCGGCTGGAACGTGCGGCCGACGGCACTCTCTTCGAGAATGTGTGGCGAAGCGGCGGACTCTACGGCGAAGCCATCGACCGCATCTGCGACGCTCTCCTGCAAGCCCGTTCCTATGCCGAGAATGCCCGGCAGCAAGCCGTCATCGACAAACTTGTCTCGTTCTATCGCAGCGGCGACCTCCGCACGTTCGACGAATACTGCATCCTCTGGGTGGAGGAGACCGAGAGCGAGGTGGACTTCACCAACGGCTTCATCGAGGTCTATGGCGACCCTCTCGGGCTGAAGGCCAGCTGGGAGGGCTACGTCAACATCATCGACCACGAGGCCACCCGACGTGCCAAGGCCCTGAGCGACAATGCCCAATGGTTCGAGGACCACTCGCCCGTCGACCCACGTTTCCGCAAGAAAGTCTGTCGCGGCGTAAGCGCCAGGGTGATAAGTGCTGCCATGCTGGGTGGCGACCTCTATCCCGCCAGCGCCATCGGCATTAACCTGCCCAACAGCAACTGGATTAGGGCGGAGCACGGAAGCAAGAGTGTGACGATAGCCAACCTGACGCGTGCCTACAACGAGGCCGCCAAGGGGAGCGGCATGCGGCAGGAGTTCGTCATCGACGACGCAACATGCCGTCTGCTCGATGCCTACGGAGACCTGTGCGACGACCTGCACACCGACCTGCACGAATGCCTCGGACACGGCAGCGGACAGCTCCTTCCGGGCGTGGATGCCGATGCCCTCCGTGCCTATGGCAGCACGATAGAGGAGGCACGGGCCGACCTCTTCGGACTCTACTACATCGCCGACCCGAAGCTTGTCGAGCTCGGACTGCTGCCCGATGGCGAGGCCTACAAGTCGCAGTACTACAGCTATTTGCTCAACGGCCTGCTGACTCAGATGGTACGCATCGAGGAGGGTTGTCAGATAGAGGAGGCACACATGCGGAACCGAGCCCTCATCAGCAGATGGACGCTCGCGCACTACCCCGAGGCCGTCGGCATCGTGGAGCGCGACGGGAAGCACTTCGTTGCGGTCTACGACTATGCACGGCTCCGGCAGGCATTCGGCGAACTGCTGGCCGAGGTGCAGCGCATCAAGAGCGAAGGCGACTATGAAGCTGCCCGACAGCTCGTGGAGGAGTACGGCATCAAGCTCGATGCGCAGCTGCACAGCGAGATACGCCAGCGCTACCGCCGGCTCGACATCGCTCCTTACAAGGGGTTCATCAATCCGCGTTACACGTTGGTGCGCGATGCTGAGGGCAACGTCACAGACGTCAGCATCAGCTACGATGAGACATACGACGAGCAGATGCTCCGATACAGTCGGCAGTACAACGGACTGACGGAACACGGCTCGAAGGACAAGCACTAAGGGAATCCGAAGTCAGCACCCGTGGTTAGTTCACTAACGACCCGTGGCTAGTTCTCCAACGAAGCGTGGCTAGTTCGCTAACGACCCGTGCTTAATCCGGAAACGCCTCGTGCTTATTTCGGAAGCGCCCTGCGCTTATTCTGGAAGCGCCTAGCGCTTATCGCCGAAGCGCCCTGCGCTTATTTCGGAAGCGCACGGAGGTTTGAAAACAAACGAACGCCCTATGACGACTATGATTAACGATATAAAGAAAGAACTGCGCGCGAGCATGAACGGCATCCTGTCCGCCCGGATGAGGGAAGCCGGCATGCCTTTCCACCTCATCTTCGGCACCGAGCTGCCCCGACTGCGCAGCATTGCCGACGAATTTCCCCGCGATGCCGACCTTGCCGAACAGCTCTGGCAGCAGAATATCCGCGAGACGCGTCTGCTTGCCATCATGCTCATGCCGCCCGAAGACTTCTCCGCAGAGACGGCCAACCGCTGGGCAGAGACCATGAAGACTGCCGAGGAAGCACAGGTGCTGGCCATGATGCTCATGCCCGAGGTGCGCGAAGCGAAGGCCATCAGCCTGTCCTGGCTGGCCGAGGGAAAGCCCTTGCCTGCCACTTGTGCCTGCCTCTCTCTGCGCCACCTGCTTGTCCGTGGCTCGGAACTGACTGCCAAGGAAAGCAACGACGCCGCAGAATACATGGCAAGACTGCTTCCTTCGGCCAATCTTCACCTGCGAAAAGCCATCCAGACACTCAAAGATGCACTCAACAGAAAATAAATTGTCAATCTTCTCGCTTCATTCTTCATTTTTTCGTATCTTTGCACTTTGGATATGAACAACAAGCAAGAGCCCTTCCTCTCCGCCCGTGAGCGACTGACGCGCTACATGGAACAGCGAACCATGCGCAAGACCCCCGAGCGCTACGAAGTGCTGCGGGTGGTGGAAATGGCCGATGGCATCTTCACCATCGACGAGCTTTCCGGGCTCATGCGACTGCATGCTCAGTTCCAGGTGAGCCGTGCCACGCTCTTCAACACGATGGAGATGCTCGTCGATGCAGGCATCGTCATCAAGCACATGCTGGCCACCGCTGCCCACTACGAACTGCGGACAGATGCCACCCCCAAGGCGTACACCATCTGCAGGCAATGCGGCATCATCACACGCGTCTCGGTAGGCACGGCCAAGCTCGCCTTGCAGAACCTGCGCGTCCGCTACTTCAGCCGCGAGGACATCATACTCTACGTGCACGGCCTCTGCCGCAAGTGCCAGGCAAGGAAGAGCCATCAAATAAAGAAACAACAGAAAACAAGAAAACAGGAGAAGCCGGACAGCTCTGCTCCCAAAAGTAAAAAAGGAAGAAAAGCTGAGGCCTAACTCCCGGAACTTAACTCAGATAATATGGAAAAAGGTAAAGTTGATGCCCTGCTCGGCATCGTCTTCGGCGACGAAGGAAAAGGCAAGGTGGTGGACGTGTTCACCCCACGATACGATATAGTAGCACGCTTTGCAGGCGGTCCGAACGCCGGACACACCATCATCTTCGAGGGAAAGAAGTTCGTGCTCCGCAGTATTCCCAGCGGTATCTTCGACGAAGGGAAGCTCAACATCATAGGCAACGGCTGCGTCATCGCGCCCGACCTCTTCATGCAGGAAGCGCGTGAGCTGGAGAGCGCCGGCTACGACCTCAAGGAACGCCTGCACATCAGCCGTCGCGCACACCTCATCCTGCCCACCCATCGCGTGCTCGACCGTGCCTACGAGGCAGCCAAAGGCAAGAACAAGGTGGGCACTACGGGCAAAGGCATCGGGCCGACCTATAGCGAGAAGGCCAGTCGTACTGGTCTGCGCGTAGGCGACATCCTCGAGAACTTCCAGGAGAAGTATGCCGCCCTGAAGCAACGTCACGAACAAGTGCTCCGCGACCTCAACTATACCGACTACGACATCACGGCCGAGGAGAAGCTTTGGATGGAAGGCGTCGACTACATGCGTCAGTTCCCTCTCACCGACACGGAGATAGAGTTGGGCAAGGCCATCCGCGAAGGCAAAAAGGTGCTTGCCGAAGGCGCACAGGGCACCATGCTCGACATCGACCACGGCACCTATCCCTTCGTCTCGTCGTCCAATACCGTTTGCGGCGGCGTCTGCACCGGACTTGGCGTGGCTCCCAATGCCATCGGCGAGGTCTTCGGCATCTTCAAGGCATATTCCACACGCGTGGGCAGCGGTCCGTTCCCCGTTGAACTCTTCGACGAGACGGGCGACAAGATACGCGAGATAGGCCATGAGTACGGCGCTGTGACGGGCCGTAACCGTCGCTGCGGATGGCTCGACCTGGTGGCTCTGCGCTATGCCATCATGTTAAACGGCGTGACGCAGCTCATCATGATGAAGAGCGACGTGCTCGACTCCTTCGCCGAGATAAAGGTCTGCACCAAGTACACGAAGGACGGAGTCGTCACCGACGAAGTGCCCTACGACCTGGAAGGCTGGCAGGCCGTCTACGAGACGCTGCCCGGATGGCAGACCGACCTGACCCAGATAACCTCCGAGAGCCAGTTCCCCAAGCAGTTGAAGGACTATATTGCCTACATCGAGAAGGCAACAGGCACACCAATCACCATTGTCAGCGTCGGTCCGGACAGGGCTCAGACCATCGAAAGATAGTGCCTTCTGCTCTCTTTCTCCGAGCGGGTGTAACTGCTGCAAGCTATGACTCTTGAAGTAAGAACGTTGCTTCTTTGCCTCCTGCTTTCCCTCTTCCAGGTGGGAAGGCACGGCGGAGGCTCTGCCCATGCACAGACTTATCAGCAGAATGTCAAGGCCGTCATCGAGGCTTTGGCTGCCGACTCGTTGGACAGAGCCGAGGACCTGATACAACAGACCCTGCAGTTAGACCCCGGAAGGGAGTCCAATGCCATCCTTTATCGCTACCTGGGCGAGATACATCAGCGCAAGGGAAAGGACGACCGCGCACTTGATGCCTACACCTCTGGCATCGCTCTTCTCCGTCATTCTGCTGTGAGCGACGACCAGAAGTCTTCGCTCGATGCCTTGTACCTGAGCAGAGCGTCGCTCTATCTGCAGCGGAACGATGAGGCCCACGCCCTGGCCGATTACAACGAAGTGCTCACGCTTTCGCCCGACCACGAAGAGGCACTCTTCTTCCGCGCCTTTATCTTTGGCCGCCAGCGACGCAACAAAGAGGCTCGCGCCGACTACGAACGACTCTTGGACATCAATCCGATGCACGAGGATGCACGTTTGGGATTGGCTATCCTCAACAGCAAAGACAACCGTCCGCGCGAGGCGATGGAGCAGCTTAACTCCCTCATCCTCTACTTCCCCACGCATGCCCGTCACTATCTGGCAAGGTGTGGTCTCTATGAGAAGCGCAGGGAGTACGAGCTCGCCATGCAGGATGTGAAGAAAGCCATCGAGCTGGAACCGAAGAATCCCGACTGCTACATTACCCGCGCCTCGCTCTATCTGGCCATGAAGAAAAGGGACCTTGCCCGCCAGGACTGCCGCACAGCCATCCGCTTGGGCGCTAGTCAGGAGCAGATTGGCCCGCTCCTGGACATAAAAAAGTAAGTGAAGCCGGCAAACGTCACACGTCAAGTCAGCAAACTATCCGCGCCAAGTCAGCAAACTATCCACGCCAAGTCAGCAAACTATCCACGTCAAGTCAGCAAACTATCCACGCCAAGTTGGCAAACTATCCACGTCAAGTTGGCAAACTATCCACGTCAAGTCAGCAAACTATCCACGCCAAGTCTTAATTCTTCTCTCTTCATTCTTATTTCCCCCATGCCATGACTCGCAAACAGCTCCGGCAGGCAATCGACATCATCACGCCTCTTCTGAACGAGGCCGACGCGGATTGGAAGCTCTTCGGGTCGGCTGCGGTGTGGCTCGAGGGACGTTCTTCGCGCAAGCCACACGACCTGGATGTGATGCTTTCGCTCGACGGATCCATCCGCGCGGAGCAGTTGCTGGCCGCCTATCGCGTGGACCGGCAGGTGGCAGAAAGCGGCAAATATAGAAGCCGCCGCTCGTTCTATCTCGTTAATGGCGTTGAGATAGACCTAAGCGGCGGTTTGGAAGAGCTTGTCGACGGACGTTGGGTGCCCGTGAAGCTTTAGTCTTTCTGTTGTCAGGAGCCTATCGCGTGGTGTCCTGCACAGCTTTGAAGTAGCCCACACTCTCGGCGATGCCGATGAACGGGTCGCTCATATCCTTCTCGTATTCCAGGCTGACGGACCCCTTGTAGCCCACTTTCCGGAGCATCTTGATGAAGGCAGGGAAGTCGATGATGCCGCGTCCGAGCTCGATGGCGTGTCCTGCCTTCGTCGGAGCTGTGACGTCCTTGAGGTGAATGTCGAAGACGCGCGATGCGTAGCGCTTCAGGTCGCGGATGGAGTCGCTGCCGTAGCGCAGGTTGTGACCGATGTCGAGGCAGATGCCCATGCGTGCGTCGCGGTCCTTCACGTCCTGCCAGATGGATGTGGCATCCGGGTAGAGCGACAGGTCGGGCCCGTGCAGATGGATGGCCAGACGAATGTTCGTCTCGCGCACTTTCTGCTCCATGCGGTCCATCACCTCGTAGTTCGGAGCCGTGTCGCCCCATACGCCTGGCACGCCCACCACGAGGTCGACGCCCACTCGCTGAGCGTAGGCAAAGGCACGATCCACGGCTGCGACGTCCTTCATGTAGATGGGTCCGACGCCATAGCCCACGACGCCTGCGGCTGCAAGCTTCTCCTTGAAGGCTGCTATCTGCGCCTCATCCGCATCGAGCGGCAGGTGGAAGTCCTTGATGCAAAGGTAGTGTACGTCGATTTTCTTCATGAAAGCGAGCGTACGGTCCAGGTCGAACTTGTTGAAAGTATAGCCTGCCATGCCCAGGTGGAAGAGGTCTTCGCCGTTGGGCGACTTGATGGTGGAGTTCTTTTTCAATGGCTTGTCGGCCTCTTCAGCCTTTGCCAAGGCGAGGGTGGGGGAAGCAAGTATGGCTGCGCCCGCCAATGTGCTGCGGAGGAATGTTCTGCGTTTCATAATAGTTTTCTTTGTGTAGCGATGCGTTTAGTTTGATGCAAAGTTACGAAATTCCCGCGAAGAATGGTCACTTTGCAGCCTTCTTTTTTCGCTTTTCCGCGATAATAACCATAATTATGCAGGCGATGAGGGTCACGACGTAAGCCCAGATGTTCGTCACACGCGAGGTGGCCGTAATGGTGTAGTCCTTCGGGATGAGTCGCTCGCCCGTGAAAGTGTAGCGGATGGTGCCGTCGGGTTGGAGGATGCCGTTCCCCGTTTCGATGACTTTGCCTGGCATCGTGAGCGTGTAGGGCACGTTGAACCAGAAGATGTTCAACTGCTTGCTGAGCTCACCAGTCAGTCCTTTGCCCAGAGTTGTCTCGTCGTTGAAGAAATCGTCGTAGGCATCGGAATGGAAGAAGTCGCGGACTCTCTCCTCGGGCATAATGGAGAGGAAGTCATCGGCACCAGCCGTGATGAACTGGACGAGCGAGTCGTGGAGCTCGACGAAGCGTTCCTTGCTGACCGGCGGCGCAGGGATGGAGTCGTAGTGGTCCACGATGTAGTCGAAGCCGACCTTCAGGAGATTGTCGTTCAGCCAATGGTTGATGGCGGGTTCTATCTCGCTGAGTTTCTGCGAAGCTTCGGCTCCGCTCAGTCCCTTCACGAGGTTCGGCTCCCCTGTGAACCAGTAGCTGACGAGTGCTTTGTCGGCATAAAGTGTGTCGGCAAGCTGGAATGTGTCGCCCACGCAAAAGAAGGTTTCGGTGAAGACGTAGTTCGTGTAGAACCATCGGAACTGCTTCTTGAGGCTGGCCTGCGAGCGGAGGTGGGTGCCGTTGAGCTGCAGAGGGGTCTGCTGGCTCATTTCCTCTGTCGATTTGAAGGGCATCGAGAAGGTTGTGCTGACGGTATCATCCTTGCCGATTTCCGTACGAGTACCCACGAAAGCGTCTGTGTTGAGGCATTCCGGCAAAGGCTGCGACCATTTAATGTTTCCCTTGCCCCACAAAGAGTCGCGCATCTGTTGGGACATTACATTGCTGTAAGTTATCTCGCGCTCGCAGGGTCGCCAGGTGTTTTGGTTAATGGTGGTGTGCATCACGACGTCCGGCTGATAGCAGGA
>CADCCR010000027.1:15926-33646 GCA_902799985.1 uncultured Bacteroidales bacterium
TGAAGTGTGTGTAACTGAGTTGATGGCTTTTCTTCTGCTCCGAGCGGCTTGTGTACACTTGCTCGAGGGTGCTGCTCTTGGGCAGACGGCCTATATTATAATATGTATAGGTACGTTCCTTTTCTGTGGACGAAGGCAGTTGCAGCCTGATGAAGGACACGACGACCAGCACGGCGGCTATCGTCGAAATGACGCTCACGGCGTTTTGCCACCAGTCCGGCGGCAGTCTCTTCGAAGGCTTTTCCTCTGCTTCGATGCGTTGCATCAGGCGGTCTGCGAAGCCGTCCGAAAGGCCCGGTTGCCCGGAAGCTTCAATCTTGCGACCGATGGCGATGCGCAAGGCTTCGTCTTTATGTGTGTTGTTCTCTTTCATGTTTCTTGGTCATTTGCCATTCTTGGTATTGGTTCCCCCTAAAGGGGGTTAGGGGGTCCTTATTTCCTTTGCCAGTTTCTTCCTTATCCATTGCAGCCGCGAGCGCAGATAGCCCCCGTCGCGACCGGTGATTTCCTGTATCTCTTTGATGGAACAGTCGTCGTAGTAGTAGAAGCCGAGCAGCATCCGGTCGTCGGGTTTCAGCAGGTCGATGGCCCGCTCGAGCTGCGCGATGCGGTCGGCCGACGTGTCGGAGAGGATTTCGTCGGCTTCCTCGTCGGACAAATTGACTAACGTCGAGCTTTGCTTGTCGAGCCATTCCTGCCTGGCATCCACTATCGGGACAGTCCTCTGGCTCTGTCTGTAGTGCTTCAGCGCCATGTGATAGGCGATGCGCATGAGCCATGTCTGGAGGCTTGCCTGCTGCCTGTCGAAGCGGGCGAGACTGCGAAAGGCCTCCACGAGGGCGTCCTGCGTCACCTCCTCGGCGTCTTCCTTCGATGGAACAAGGCGGCGAACCATCCGCATCATCTGCTCCGCATACCGCTTGGCAAGCAGTCGGAAGAGCTCCGTCTGCCCGTCCAGAATGCGCTCAACGAGCGTCGCGTCGTCCAGCGTCTGCTGCGATATGTCTACGCTTGTCTTGTTCATTTGTCTGTCGTTTCTCTACAAGTATATTACCCGAACGGGCGAAAATGTATAACAACACGGGTGAAAAAGTCCGACTATGCGTGTGAAGTTCTCTGTTTTCGCGTGTGAAGTCTGCAAACGAAACGTGCCACGTCGGTCGGCGCAGCACGTTATATAATATAATAATGTATGGGGCGTTTACCCTACGAGGCTGAACTGGTTCTGCCCGATGAGCTTGCGTAGGTTGATGAGCGCGTAGCGCATGCGGCCGAGCGCCGTGTTGATGCTGACGCCAGTCTGTTCGGCTATCTCCTTGAAGGAGAGGTCGTCGTAGAAACGCAGCAGGATGACTTCGCGCTGAGGGGCAGGCAGATAGTCGAGCATGCGACGGATGTCGCGGCGCGTCTGGCGGTCGATGATCTTGTCCTCGTGGGTCGCTTCGCTCAGGCTGAGGCTGTTCAGCGTCTTGGGCTTCACGAGATCCTCGCGGACAGTCTTTGCCGTCTCGCTCTCGCGACTCTTGTCTATGACGAGGTTGTGCGCGATGCGTGTGAGCCAGGCGCTGAACTTGCCGTTCGTCTGATAGCGGTGCGAACGGATTGCCACAATGGCACGCGAGAAGGTTTCCTGGAAGAAATCGTTGGCCTCATCGCTGTCCTTCACCAGGAACAGGATGTAGGAATAGATATAGTTCTTGTGACGTTCAAGCAACATGTCGAACGCACCGTCATTGCCTTCCTCGTACAATTTGGCCAACTCATGGTCGGTCATTGCAGATAATGTATTCATTACGTCTCAAAGTGATGTTTTGGAGTAATGTCTTTCGATAGGCAAATGGTTTTAGTGCGTTAATACTTGTTTGACGAGGCAAAGTACGAGTTTTTTCGCAACATATGCAAACATTTCTTAAAATATTTGTCCCTCCGAGGCGATTTATCTTCCTCGCGGGCCGGTTTTCTGCACAAAAAGATGTAACTTTGTGCAATTAAATGCTAAAAAGTAACCGACAAAACCCTAAAACAAGAATAATGCACACGAAGGAAGAGAAGATGCAGGCCTTCGGACGCCTGCTCGACGTGATGGACAACCTCAGGGAAAAGTGCCCTTGGGACAAGAAACAAACCAACGAAAGTCTGCGCCCGAACACCATAGAGGAAACGTTCGAGCTCTGCGATGCACTCCTCAACGACGACGTCCCGAACATAGAAAAAGAGCTGGGCGACGTGCTGCTGCACGTGGTCTTCTACGCCAAGATTGCCAGCGAAAAGGAGCAATTCGACATAGCCGACGTTTGCAACAAGCTCTGCGACAAGCTCATCTTCCGCCACCCGCACGTCTATGGCGACGCTGTTGCCAAGACAGCAGGCGACGTTGTAAACGCCTGGGAACAAATCAAACAGAAGGAAAAGGACGGCAACAAAACGGTCCTGGGCGGCGTACCTAAGTCGCTGCCGTCCGTCATCAAAGCCTATCGCATCCAGGACAAAGCGCGGGCCGTGGGCTTCGACTGGGACAAGAAGGAGGACGTCTGGGACAAAGTGCGCGAGGAGCTCGGGGAGCTCGAGGCTGAACTCATCAAGGAGGACAACGTAGAAAAGCAGACCGCCGAGTATGGCGACTTCCTCTTCTCGCTCATCAATGCGGCCCGTCTCTATCACATCAACCCCGACAACGCCCTCGAGCACACGAACCAGAAGTTCATCCGCCGCTTCAACTACGTCGAGCAGAAAGCCAAAGAGCAAGGCCTCCAACTGAAGGACATGACTCTGGCCCAAATGGATGCCCTCTGGAACGAAGCCAAAAAGACCGAATAACTGCAGGAATAATCCCCTCCGGCACCCGTTGCCGTCGCCATCCCAGCTGGGAGTAATCGCCTCCGGCATCCGTTGCTATCGCCATCTCGGCCGGGAGAAATCGCCGCTGGCACCCGTTGCCATCGTCATCCTGGCAGGGAATAATCCCCTTCGGCATCCGTTGCCATCGCCATCCCCGCAGGGAGAAAACTTCTTGGAAAGCGGCCTGTAAGGCCAAAATCACATAGCCCAGGGCATCGCCCTGGGTGGGAAATCAGCCATAAAATGCGCCCTGCAAGGGCAAAAGCATTGAGTCTTACGCTTTTGTCCTTGCAGGGCGATGTTTCTTTTTGCCTGCACTACCCAGGGCGATGCCCTGGGCTAAGTGCTCATTAGCCTTTCCGGCTATTTTCCCTGGACAGCAATACAAATCTTTCTGCACGCGGGTAAAAAAGTCTCGCCGCCTGCAACAAAACTTTTTCAGTGGTTTGGAAATATATTTCCGTGCCTTTAAAATATATTTCCAAGCCTTTGAAATATATTTCCAAACCACTAAAATAATTTTATCGCGAGCCGCGAAGGAGTTTGTTCCCAGAGTTCTGGCATTTGGGTTCTAAGGCTTTGGTGTTTTAGTTCCAAAACTTTGGTAGTTCATCACGAATCTCGTGACGTTCTAACCTTAATGTTTTGGCGTTCCAACCTTAATGTTTTAGCGTTCTAACCTTAATGTTTTGGCGTTCCAACCTTAATGTTTTGATGTTCTATCCCTAATCTCTTGATGTTCCAACCTTAATGTTTCGATGGCTCATCCCTGAGGGAAAAAGAAAAGAGGGTGTATCAGTCTGTGCTGACACACCCTCCGTCGCTGAAACAATCAATTACCTCAAAAACTAACCTTATTGTCTTTTATGTCTTTGTCCGAAGCCTTTGGCACGCGGATTGTCATGGCCGAACTCCTCCAGCATCTTGCGGTGGAACTTGTCCTCGGCTTGCATGGCGGCATAGACCTTGCGCGGCGATACGGCCTTGCACATTTTCTTGTAGTAGGCGACCTCCAGTCCGGCCATCTCTGCGCCCAGGTCTTTTATCTTCTGGATAACGAGTGCGAAGTCCTTGTCGCTGGCGTTGCTGTCCGGAGCATTCTTCTTGAGTTGGAAGATTTCGCGTTGCAACTTGCGTTGTTTGTCCTTCATCTCGTGGTAGATAGGATAGAAGGCTTGTGCCTCGGCGGGTGTGAACCCTGTTTCGGAGGTGATGAAGTTTTCCAGCTTTGCCTTGAACTCTTCGGGGTTGAACTTGCCCCGAGGATGTTGTGCTGCCAGGACTGTGCTCATAGCAAGGGCACAGATGAGTAGTATTGTCTTTTTCATCGTTTCGTTTACAAAATATGTCGTTTACTCTTTCGTCTGCTTTTTCAATATTCCTGCAAGCGGGATGTCGGCTTCCGTTCCCTTCGGTTGGGGCCGGAGGAGGCTGTTATTCGGCTTCGGTCAGATAGGATGCGATGCTCATGTTGTCAATCATGGAGTAGTTCAGGGCGTCCTCGATGTACTGTATGTTCTCGGCCTCGGCCATTTGCTGGCTCTGTTTGCTTTCGAAGAGGACGCTTCCTGCCACGACAGCTCCCACGAGGATGGCTGCTGCGGCCCATCGCCATGCGGTTCGTCTGCGGCGCCGTTCTGCTATGCGACTCATTACGCGCGAAGGCAAAGCCTCGAAGTATCCGTCCGGAGTGGTGAAGGACGTCTCTGTCCCGAAGCGTTCGTGGAGCTTGGCTTCCAATGCTTCTGTGCTATAATCTGTTGTCTTCATATACCTATTTGATGTGTTTTTCTGTGGAAGGTTTAATCGATACTCTTGAAAAACTCTGTTATTTTCCTGACTGCATGATGGTAGGATGCCTTCAATGCTCCCACGCTTGTGCCGAGCATGTCGCTCATGTCTTCGTACTTCATCTCGTCGAAGTACTTGAGGTTGAACACGAGTCGTTGCTTGTCGGGCAGCGTGCCGATGGCCTCTTGGAACTGCTGCTGCACCTCGTCGCCATTGAAGTAGCTGTCGGCGGCAAGTGTGGCGGCTATGCTTCCCTCCTTCTGTTCCAGGCTGACGGACTGCTTCTTGCGTGCCAGATGGTTGAGCGACTCGTTGATGGCGATGCGGAAGAGCCAGGTCTGGATGCGTGATTCCTGGCGGAAGCTGCCGATGGCTTCCCAGGCCTTGATGAAGGTGTTTTGCAGGACATCGTCGGCATCTTCGTGCGAAAGCACCATGCGACGTATCTGCCAATACAGGGGCTCTTGGTATTCACGCACCAGTCGTGTGAAGGCTGCCTCTTTGGTAGATGCGTCGGTTAGCTGTTGGATAAGTGCTTTCTCGTCTATCATGGTATTAAGTTAGACAAGTGCATGATGATAAGGTTTAATTTGTGTGAGAAAAAGATTGGCGGCAAAAGAAAAAGGATTAAGGTTTGTCGTTCGGTGGTTTTGCCTTTCCGTATCAAACCTTAATCCTTCGTCTCTAATCCTTAATCTCTAATCCTTATTCACTATTGAACTGAAATCTTGCGAACTATCTTGCCGACCTTAATGAGGTAGCAGCCTTTTGGCAGGTTCAGGGCAAAGGTCTTGTCGGCCGAATCGATGCGGATGGATGAGACCTTTGTGCCTGTCAGGTTGAAGACTTCCATGACCTCTCCGTTGGCACCGACGATGTGAACGTTGCCGCCATTGACGCTGAGAGTGATGCCCGACATGCTGACCTCGATGCCGTCACGGTCAGTCTGTGCCAGCATGGAGACGGGCGCGCAGGCCATCGTCAAAGTGAGTGCTATGATGAAAATCTTCTTCATTCTCTATAGATTTCGTTGCAAAGTTAGGCTTTTTCCACTATTCTCGCAAGCTTTTCATGTAAAAAAACGCTAAAATGCACGAAAAAGCCTTGTTTTTATGTCGTAGAACATGCTTTTCTGCGCAATATTCATGATTCGGCCATGCCGAGAGGCGTATCCTCACCAGATGTCCTCCGGTGTGACGGGGTTGTCGTAGATTTCCTTCGGACAGTACTCGATGTGGTCCATGTAGAACTCGGCTGTCTCGGTGTCGAGCACGGACTTTATCTTCAGATAGTAGGTCTTGTCGGGGTCGAGCGTCTGGCGTGTGATGATGCGACGCACGATGTTGCGGTTGACGTTGGCTCGGGCGGTTGTTCCCGGTTGCTTGAGGATGAGTATGCTTTCCTCGCCCTTCATGAAGCCGCAGTTGCGCATCTGCTTGTCTGCCTCAGCGTCTGCGTCGTCGTCTGTGCCGGTGTCCTCTATCCAGCCGGTAATGGGGTCTGCTCCTCCCAAAGTGAGATTGACCGGAATACCTGCGGCAGGCATTGCATCGATGCGGTCGCCGAAGTAGAACTGAGCTACGCCTCGGTCGCTGTTCGTCAGGATGCGATAACGGACTTCATACGTTCCCCGCTTCGGTACAGGCGGCAATGTGAACACCAGTTCCCAGCGTCCCACGCATTTCACCTCGTCGCCACAGAGACTGCCGAACTTGAGTCCGTAGGCATTATAGTAGACAAATGTGGAGCCTTCGTTGATGCTCAGGTTGCCGATGTACTTGTATTCTGTGTCATCGGGGAAGTGTACCCATTGATGCGGCGCGTCGGCAAGCGGGACACGGCGAATGTCGTTGTTCATCACTTCGGGGAAGAAGCTCATGCAGTCCATGCGGATGCGCGAGCGAGCCAGGTTGTTCCGCGTCTCTTCGTTGTAGGAGATGGGGGCATTTATTTCGTAGAGATAGCCGTTGAGGGCTGTTCGTTCTCCCAGGGTTTCGTCCTCTCGCATGACTCTCGACCCGATGTTTTGCGGGGCACAGCCTGTTTCGTGACCTGTTCCGTGCCGCGAGTTATCGATGATGGGGAAGCGGTTGAGATAGACGCCATCCGATTCCAGACTCTCATAAATCTTGAGCAGGCGTCGCTTACCCATCGTCACATAGTATTCCATGACGGGAATGGAGAGCTTTCCCGCAGCTCCGAGATAGTCGTAACCCTTCTCGTTGTAATGGAAGACGAGGCGGTCGGGCGAGAGCTTGAACGGCAGGACATGGTATGTGGTCCACTGGTAGAGCAGGTTGTCGGCACTCTTGAAGTCTGTGCTTGCCACAGCTTCCGGATAGTAATTGCCTGCTTGTACCCAGGCTTGGACGTCCTCCGGAGTAATCTCTTCTGCCTGCTTGCCGATGGCTTCCTCCCAGAAGGCATCCGATTCGGCAAAGATGGTGAAGCCATACTTCCTGTGCTCTGGGGCATAGGAGTAGCCGCCTGTCATTGTGGCTAAGCCGTTTGCCGGTGTCTTCTCCTCTATCATGCCTGTCTGGTAGAGGCGTTCGTAGACCTCATCGCGCTGCTTGCCAAGTGTGTCGAGGAGGCCGCATGCCTCGATGATTCGAGCTGTCACGACGAATCCTTTGGCGTAGCCGTCGAGCTGTTCCTTCAGTATTGTAGCCAGCGTGACCTCGCGTGGGGCAATGACCTTCTCCATCTGATGCACGACACCATTGATGGCAGGAATGTCTCTGTTGAACTGATTGATGGGATAGATGCGGTTGATGTAGATGCTGTCAGGGTCTTTCGGGCGATAGATGCTCAGGCGGATGTCGTTCATGTTGGCGCGTCCGAACTCATCATTGTTATTGGTGGGGAAGTTCGCTGTCTCGTAGATTTCCTCGTCGCCTCCGTCGATGATACTGTTATAGACGATGACGCGGATGATGCTGTCGCGCAGTTTGTCGTTGGGGAAGCTGTCCCATGTCGGTTCTGTGATGAAGCCAGCATCCACTTGGTCCTGAAGATATTTGGCAATGGCCTCGTTGGTCGGGGCAAAACAAGTGTAGTGTCCGCGGGCGCTCAGCAGTTGGAAGACCGTACTTTTGCTGCGCGGGCTGATGGGGACAAGCTGGAGCAGCCTGACATATTCGGCGTAGTCGTCGTGCTTCTGCAGGTAGCTCAGTACTGTTTCCTCCTTGAATACATAGCGAGCGGAGGTGTCGATCTCTTCTGTGCAACTGCATAGAAGAAGGATGCACAATGTGATAAGAAAGTTGAACTTTTTCACTGTTTTCACAACTAAAGTATGGTTTTTACGTTGCAAAGGAACGAAAAAGTACAATAATAAGCAAGAAAAAAGCAAAAAAAGTGCAATAAAAATTGATTATCGTGGCATTTCGATGACTTCGAGGTCGCTGAAGCTTCCGGCGTCGATGGTGAAGCGAACGAGGGTGCGAACCGTGTGCCAGCCTTGCAGACCTGCGGCTCCGGGATTGATATGCAAGAGGCCAAGCTTCTGGTCATACTGCACCTTCAGGATGTGACTGTGCCCCGAGATGAAGAGTTTGGGCGGTCGTGCGAGGATTTGTTGCCTGATGCGAGGGTCGTAATTGCCTGGGTAACCGCCTATATGGGTCATGAGGATGTCGGCTCCTTCGCATGTCCAGCGGAGCTTCTCGGTGTAGAGTCGCCGCAGGTCGCCGCCGTCGCAGTTGCCGAAGACGGCTTTGAAGGGGCGGAACTCGCTGAGCCGCATGGCCAGTTCCAGCGAGCCGATGTCGCCGGCGTGCCATATCTCGTCGCATGGCTCGAAGTGCCGAAGGTAGCGGTCGTCCCAATAGGCATGGGTGTCGCTAAGCAGTCCGATTCTTTTCATGACACATCTTCAGCCTCCCCCGTCCCCTCCAAAGGAGGGTTGACTTGCTGTAGCTGCGGTTCATCCCTCCTTTGGAGGGGCTGGGGGAGGCTTTTTATTTTCTTTATCATATAAATGAGCATCGCCGTTGCTGCCACGAAGCTTATGGTGTCGCTTGCGGGCATAGCCATCCAGACGCCATCCAGTCCCCACCAGCCTGGCAGCACAGCAAGCATGGGAATGAGGAAGAGCATCTGGCGAGTGACGCTGAGGAAGATGCTCTTGCCCGCGTGACCGATGCTCTGGAAGAAGTTGCCGATGACCATCTGTGCGCCGACCAGGGGGAAGGCTGCCACGACAAAGTGGAAGGCTCGGACGGCCTTTTCGGTCAGCTCGGGACCGGCTCCGAAGATGTGAATCACGGGAGCTGGGATGAATTCGCCTGTCAGGAAGGCAGTCATCGTGATGCCTGTTGCCCCGATGATGCCGTAGCGAAGGACGCGGAAGACGCGGTCGTTCTTCCGCGCTCCCCAGTTGTAGCCGATGATGGGCTGCATGCCTTGCACCAAACCGAACACAATGGTGGCGAAGAAGAACACCACTCTGTTGACGATTCCATAGGCTCCTATTGCCATGTCGCCGCCGTACTGGAGCAACCGGTTGTTGCAGATGAGCACGACCAGACAGGCGCAGCTGTTCATGAGGAAGGGGCTGAGGCCAATCGCGAGGCATTGTCGGACGATGTCGAGCCGCAGGCGGTAGATGCCTCGGCGCAGGTGGAGCAGTTCCGTGGGACGGCTGAAGAGCCTGAGCTGCCAGCAGAAAGCGATGGCCTGGGCTATGATGGTGGCCCACGCGACGCCCTGGATGCCCCATCGGAACACGAAGATGAAGAGGGGGTCGAGCACGCAGTTGATGATGATGGCGAGGAACGTGCAGGCCATGGCCGAGCGCGGATGGCCGGCACTCCGCAGTATGGCGTTCGAACCGAAGTAGAGATGCGTCACCATGTTGCCAAGCAAGATGATGAACATGTACTCGTGAGCATAGGGAAGTGTCACGTCGCTGGCTCCGAAGATGCGGAGGATGTCGTCGAGGAAGGGCAGGCAAGCGAGCGTGAAGAGTATGCCGAGCAGGATGTTCAGGCTAATCGTGTTGCCCAGGATGTGCTGAGCCTCCTCGTATTTCCCTTGGCCCAGTCGGACGCTGATTACTGTGCTTGCGCCCACACCCACCATCGCTCCGAAGGCGGCCGACAGGTTCATGAACGGACTTGCCACAGCCATTCCGCTGATTGCCGCATCGCCCAAGCCTTGGCCCACAAAGATGCTGTCCACGATGTTGTACACCGAGGAAGCCACCATGGCGATGATGGCCGGCAGACTGTACTGCCAGAGGAGGCTGCCGATGGGCTTCGTGCCGAGTTCTGTGGGGACGTGTTGAGTCATTTTCTGTGTGACTGTTTGCGATTCACGATTCGTCAAGTCGAGAAGTCCTGCTCTCACTTTGCGGCTGCAAAATTACGAAAAAAAGTTGAGTTATTATGTATAATGTGTAAAATAAGCGTGCTTAGTTGGCAAACTTGGCGTGTGAAGTCGGTAAACTAGGCGTGGTTAGTTGGCAAACTTGGCGTGGTTAGTTGGTAAAGATTGCGTGTGAAGTTTGCAGGTTTCAAGGTTTCTTCGTAAATTTGTGGCGTCTTAGTGTTACAAAGCTAAGCTTTTGGCGTTATAAACACAGGACAATATGTTTGAAATGAAGATGAAGACTTTTCTCCTCCTATGCCTGCTGCCGGTCCTTGCTCTTGCTGAGGAGTCGGCGCTCGACAAGCTTGTTCAGAGGCAGGCTGCCTTTGGTCGGACCATTCCGCAGGAGAAGGTCTTCGTCCACATGGACAACACCAGCTACCAGCTTGGCGATACCATTTGGTTCTCGGCCTACTTGCGGCGGACCGATACAGACAGGCCTTCCGACGTGAGCGGCGTGCTCTATGTGGAACTTCTCGGGCAGGAAGGGTACCTGATAGAGCGCAAACTTATCCAGATGAAGGAGGGTCATGGCCAGGGATTCTTCGCCCTCGACAGACAGATACAGTATGCCGGCTTCTACGAGCTCAGGGCCTATACCCGTTGGCAGCTCAATTGGGGACGCTTCGAGCGCAAGCATACCGAGAAGATAAAAGAGTGGTTCCCGAGCAAGCGGCAGGAGTGGGAGTACTTCCGCGACTATGAGAAGCTCTACAGCCGCGTGTTTCCCGTCTACGACAAGCCCATTGAGCCTGGTGAATACACCCACGACATGACCCTGCGGGCCATGCGTCGCCTCTATCCGAATCCGGCTGATAATCGACAGTTGACACTTTCGCTCTATCCCGAGGGCGGCAATCTCGTGGAGGGACTGCCTTGCCGAGTGGCGTTCGAGGCAGCCTTCGACGATGGCGAGTGGGCGGAAGGCTGGCTCCATTACAACGGGGATTCGGTCAGGACTCAGCATCGTGGCCGCGGACTCTTCGAGGTCGTTCCGCAGAAAGGGCTGGAGCAGGAGGTTCTCTTCGTGAGCAAAGACGGCAAGACCGCCACAGCTCGATTGCCGAAGCCAGAGCCGACAGGCGTCTCCCTGAAGGTGGAAGAGACCGACAGCGGCTGGGTAGCTCATGTCCGTCACACAGCCGACTTGTCCGCCGACAGCTTGGGCCTGAGCTTGATGAGCGAAGGCAAATTAGTGAAGAGTGAAGAGTTAAGAGTGAAGAATAAAAGCAACCATTTAGAGGATAACAGTAATTCTTATTCTTCACTCTTAACTCTTCACTCTTCACTCAACAAGTCTGGCGTCTATCAGCTGACGGTCTTCGATGCCCAGGGCCGTGTCTTTGCCGACCGCCTCTTCTTTTATCGGAATGACGAAGACTTGATGCCGACCCTCAGCATCGAGGGTCTGAAGGATGAATACAAGCCTTACGAACAGGTCAGGCTCAAGGTTAAAAAAGCAGAGCCCCCCTCTGACTCCTCCTCTAAGGAGAGAAACAATCACTCGATGAAGTCAGCATCAGGCGATGGAAGCCTCCCCTCTGATGCCCCCTCGACTGGGAGTAAGCCCTTCCCCATAGAGGAGGAAGGGGTGGAAAGAAGGTCTGTCTTCTCCCTTTCCGTTCGCGATGCCTACAGAAGCGACTGCCTCTACGACAACTCCAACATCTTGACCGAGATGCTCCTGGCCAGCGAGATACGCGGTTTCGTGCCCCAACCTGGCTGGTTCTTCGAGGCGAACGACTCTGTTCACCGTGCTGCCCTCGACCTCCTGATGCTGACGCAAGGCTGGCGACGCTTTGACTGGCGAAGCATGGCGGTGGCCGGAGCATGGGACATCACACAGCCTGCCGAGCGGGCTCCCATCCTGATTGGCAACACCTACAAGAATGTCTTTGCTGAGTTCGTCAAAGGCGAAGGGAAAGACAACGAGCCGGAGGATGACGACGACTACCTCTTCAGCGACGACGGAAGGGACCCTCATGAGAGCGGAGGCTATGCGACCCGACCGATGGACCTGCCCGACCTCTTCGGCAAAGGCAGGAGCAAGTCGCGGGAAGAAAAGGCCTACGACAAAGCCGTCAACGCGAAGAACCAGAAGAAAGAGAAGGAACTCAAGGTGCATGCCGAGATTGTTCCGCTCGATGTGAAAGCCCCCTTCATCGGCGAAAGCGAGACCTACAGGAAAGGCTTCCGCATTCAGCTGCCTCCCTATTACGGCTCCGCGGTCGTCTTTATCAGCGTGGCCGACACCACAAAGTGGAAGAAGAAAAAGCCCTACACATGGATACAGGCCGAACCAGACGACCTCGAAACGGACTACATGTACTTGCCTGCAAGCCGGAAGCTAAGGCGAAAGATACTGGTGGAACATCCTGATTACCTCGCCCGCATCAGCTGGCCCTACCCAAGGTTCGTGAATCCCTACTCGTTCTATCAGAGTCATCTCGCGCCCACACCACAGCAAGAGGGGGCGGACGGTACATGGATAAAGCAGGACGACGAGACCATCATGACCGAGGTGACAGTCAAATCAAAGCGACGCGGCCTGAATAAGTTCGACGACACCTGGCCCGTCTTCTCCATCGATGCCGATGAAGCAAACAACATCGCGCAGGATGTGGGCTTGGGCTTCATGCAGGTCATGACGGCAGACTTCGGCGTTGGCGTGATAGAGAGGAAGGTGGCAGAGGGACAGGAAGAGACCTTCCAGATTCGCGACGGCGTAGGACGAACGCGCAGAATGCTGCTCAGCATGCGGGGCATCAAGGTTCCTCCCGATTCCCTCTATGCAAGGAAGTACCTCATGTCAACGCTTAACTTCGATATGTCGCCTGGCGAAGCGATGGAATACAAAGGCAATGGGGTGTGGGACACGTACGTCTTCTACTCCGACTACAGCCCGCGACTGTATGGCAACAGCATGTATTACGGCAGCGGCGAACCCAAGACGAAGCTTGTCCGCTATCCTTTCACCGATGGTTCTCGCCGCATGACCTACCGCGACCGCCGCTATGTGCTCCCTGGCTTTGCCTATCCTGCCGAGTTCTATTCGCCAGATTACAGCAACAAGACGCTTCCCAAAGAGGGAACAGAAGGGGCAGACTACCGTCGCACACTCTATTGGAATCCCCGTCTCCAGCTGGACGAGAATGGCGAGGCCGAAGTCATGTTCTACAACAACTGCCGTACTTCCGTTCTCTCCGCCGAGGCAGAAGGTCAAACTTCAAGCGGCATCTTGCTTTGGACAAAGTGAAGCTTCCGCAATAAGCGCCCTGCGCTTCCGCGATAAGCGCTAGGCGCTTCCGAAATAAGCACGAGGCGCTTCCGAGATAAGCGCGTGCGCCTGTTTCCGACGCGACCTTGCTCTCATTCTCACTCGCTGCCCGCGCATATATATATAAATATGTGTATGTAGAGGAAAAAATACAGCAGAAAGTGTACAACCTAACGTAAAATTTATTACCTTTGCACGAAAATTTATGCAAAACGGCATATTGCCAATCGTCAAATAGTAAATCGTAAATCTTTAAATAGTAAATCGTAAATCTTTAAATAGTAAATCACAAAGATGAGTACACAAACAGAAAAGATTAAGGAGCTGATGGAGCTCCGCGCCAAGGCCCGCATAGGCGGCGGCGAAAAAGCAATCGACAAGCAGCACGAGAAAGGCAAGCTCACGGCTCGCGAGCGTATCAACCTCCTGCTCGACGAAGGCAGCTTCGAGGAGCTGGACATGTTCGTAAAGCATCGCTGCACAAACTTCGGCATGGAGAAGAAGCAGTATCTGGGCGACGGCGTAGTGACGGGTAGCGGCACCATAGGCGGTCGCCTTGTTTATGTCTTCGCACAGGACTTCACCGTTTCCGCAGGTTCGCTCTCCGAGATGCTTGCCAGCAAGATATGCAAGGTGATGGACATCGCCATGAAGGTGGGTGCGCCCGTCATCGGCCTCAACGACTCCGGCGGCGCACGTTTGCAGGAAGGCATCAACGCCCTGGCAGGCTATGCCGAGATCTTCCAACGCAACATCATGTCCTCCGGCGTCATTCCTCAGATAAGCGCCATCATGGGCCCCTGTGCCGGCGGCGCTGTCTATAGTCCCGCGCTCACCGACTTCACCTTCATGGTGGAGGGCAGCAGCTACATGTTCCTCACAGGTCCCGGTCCCGTCAAGGCCGTCCTTGGCGAAGTCGTGACGCAGGAACAGCTGGGCGGCGCTAGCGTTCATGCCACAAAGAGCGGCGTGACACACTTCACAGCCAAGAACGAAGAGGAGTGCATCGCCATGATCAAGCAGCTCTTCTCCTACATTCCGCAGAACAACCTCGAGAAGACGCCCCGCGTGGCCTGCACCGACCCCATCGACCGCATGGAGGATTACCTGAACGACATCATCCCCGACAACCCCAACATGCCTTACGACATGTATCAGGTCATCACCGGTATCGTGGACAACGGCGAGTTCTTCGAAGTGCAGCCTAACTTCGCGAAGAACATCATCATCGGCTTCGCTCGCTTCAACGGCCAGAGCGTCGGCATCGTAGCCAACCAGCCGAAGCAGCTCGCCGGCGTGCTCGACTGCAACAGCAGCCGCAAGGGTGCCCGCTTCGTCCGCTTCTGCGACGCCTTCAACATTCCCATCGTCACACTCGTCGACGTTCCAGGCTTCCTGCCCGGCACAGCTCAGGAGTACAACGCCGTCATCCTGCATGGCGCTAAGCTGCTCTATGCTTACGGCGAAGCAACTATTCCCAAAGTGACCGTCACCCTTCGCAAGAGCTACGGCGGCAGCCACATCGTGATGAGCTGCAAGCAGCTGCGCGGCGACCTCAACTATGCTTGGCCCTCCAGCGAGATTGCCGTCATGGGTGCCAGCGGTGCTGCCAGCGTGCTCTATGCCAAGGAAGCAAAGGCTCTGAAGGACGAGGGCAAGGTGGAGGAAGCAAAGGCTTACATGGCAGAGAAGCAGAAGGAGTACGAAGACCTCTTCGCCAATCCCTATCAGGCTGCCAAGTACGGTTACATCGACGACGTCATCGAACCGCGCAACACCCGCTTCCGCATCATCCGCGCCTTGGCACAGCTCGAGAACAAGAAACTCACCAATCCCGCCAAGAAGCACGGAAATATTCCTCTGTAAAGTTATTTAGTCGTTTGGGAGATTAGTCGTTTAGTCGTTTGGGAATAATGGCAAACGGACACGACTAACTTCTCCAAACCACTAAACGACCAAACCACTAAACGACCAAATATATGCAATTCCTATCAATATCCGACCCTCAGATATGGCTCCTTGCAGGCATCTCCGTTTTGGTGGTGTTCTCCATCCTCGTCATTCTGGTTCTCATCCTGGGCATCTTCACCGCTATTGCCAAGAAGACGACCGAGAAGGCTAAGGCCGTGAAGAGCACCATCGAGACCAGCCTGGAGGCAAAGACCTTCGAGAAAGCCAGCGAAGAGGACAAGGCAGCAGTGGCAATGGCACTCTACCTCTATTTCAACGAGAAGGACAATCGCGAAAACCGTGTCCTCACCATCGTTCCTTATCCCTCTGCTTGGGGCGCTCAGCTCAACCCAAGACTCTAATTCAATTCATAATTCATAATTGATAATTCACAATAATGAAGTATGAAATGGTAAATGGAACTCCGCGCATTAAAAGCGCGCCTTAGTTCTAAAGAATCTAAGAAATGATTAAATGGTAAATGAAAAGATGAAAGAATTCAAGTTTAAGATAGGTGGTCAGGATTATGCTGCCACCGTAGAAGACCTCAAGGACGGACAGATGAAAGTTACCGTCAATGGTCAGACCTATCAGGTAGAAGTTCCCCACAAGAAGGCAAAGGGTCCTCAGGTGGTTATGGCTCCCGTTGCCGCAGAAGCACAGACAGGTGGCCCGAAGAACGTCAACAGCGAACTGCCCGGCACCGTCACGAAGATAAACGTCACCAACGGTCAGCATGTGAAGCGCGGCGAAGTCCTGCTTGTCATCGAGGCTATGAAGATGGCTAACGACATCGTCAGCGAAGTGGACGGCACCGTTCAGCGCGTGGCTGTCAGTCAGGGACAGAGCGTCAACCAGGGCGACTTGCTCGTGGAGATGGTGGCTGACTTCGTGGCAGCAAAGGCCGAGGTTACGCCGAAGCCCGCTCCTGCCGCTCCCGCTCCCGTTGCAGCGCCTGCTCCCGCACCTGCAGCAGCTCCCGCCGCCGGCGCAAAGACTGTTACGGCTCCTCTGCCGGGCACCATTACGAAGCTTACTGTCAAGGTGGGCGATACCATCAATGCGGGCGACACAGTCCTCCTGATGGAAGCCATGAAGATGGAGAACAACATTACTGCCGAGTTCGCTGGCAAGGTCAAGGCTATCCTCGTCGAGGCCGGTGCTCAGGTGCAGAGCGGACAGGCTCTCGTAGAACTGGATTAATAATTATTTAGTCGTTTGGGAGATTAGTCGTTTAGTCGTTTGGGATTAAATGCAGACGGCTATGACGAACTTCCCTAAACAACCAAACGACCAAACCACTAAATGACCAAACGTAAATGAAAAAGTATATTAGTCTGCTCTTGCTCCTTCTTGTTGCAACGCCTCTGTTTGCAGCAGACTTCAACATGGAGGAAGGCCTGAGCAAATTCATCAACGAGATGGGCTTCGTCACTTTCTTCGTGCAGGAAGAGGGTTGGAAGAATGCCGTCATGATTCTCATCGGCTGCTTCCTGCTCTGGCTTGCCATTAAGAAAGAGTACGAGCCCTTGCTGCTCCTGCCCATCGCTTTCGGCATGATTCTCAGCAATCTGCCTGGTGCTGGTCTCTTCGACTCGGACATGTGGAACAACGAGTTCCTTAATCCCAGCAGTCCCAACTACCACAGCTACGGCTACATCATGGCACATGGCGGCCTGCTCGACATCCTCTATATGGGTGTGAAGGCTGGTGTCTATCCTTGCCTCATCTTCCTGGGTGTAGGCGCAATGACCGACTTCGGTCCGCTGATTGCCAATCCTAAGAGCCTCTTGCTTGGTGCAGCTGCACAGATAGGCATCTTCGCCACCTTCCTGGTGACGCAGATCGACTTCTTCGGCTTCACGGCAGCACAGTCGGCTTCCATCGGCATCATCGGCGGTGCAGACGGTCCCACAGCTATCTTCCTGACGTCTAAGCTTGCTCCCGAGCTGCTTGGCCCCATCGCTGTGGCTGCTTACAGCTACATGGCTCTGGTGCCCGTCATCCAGCCTCCCATCATGCGTGCCCTGACGACAGAGAAGGAACGCAAGATTCGCATGAGCCAGCTCCGCACAGTCAGCAAGAAAGAGAAGATTATCTTCCCCATTGTCGTGGCCATCATCGTGAGCCTGATTGTTCCCTCTGCCGGAACGCTCATCGGCTGCTTGATGCTCGGCAACCTCTTCAAGGAGAGCGGAGTAGTGGAGCGCCTCAGCAAGGCTGCACAGAATGAACTGAACAACATTGTGGTCATCATGCTGGGTGTCACCGTTGGTGCTACTGCAACAGCAAGTGCCTTCCTCAACTTCCAGACCATCGCCATCCTTTGCGTCGGCATCGTAGCCTTCGGTATTGGCTCGGCAGGTGGTGTCTTGATGGCAAAGATAATGAACCTCTTCCTGAAGGAAAAGATTAATCCGCTCATCGGCTCAGCAGGCGTCAGCGCTGTTCCTATGGCAGCTCGCGTCAGCCAGACCGAAGGTCAGAAGGC
>CADCCR010000028.1:0-7217 GCA_902799985.1 uncultured Bacteroidales bacterium
AATTAATATGAAAATTCATAATATAAAGAGTATTGATGATTTTGAATTTGATATTCCAACACAAAAAGGACTGTACGCTATTACAGGAGAGAATGGAGTAGGTAAAAGTACTATTATTTCTTGTGCTGCAACAGCCTTTTATAATGCATCTTTAAAGGATTACTTTGGAAAACCAAGAGACGGAGCAAGTATTGAGTTTTCTTTCAATGGAAAAGTAACTATCTTTAAAATTAATAATGGAGTATGATGTTTTTTCAAGTGAAATATATAGAATAATTCTCAAACGACACTCAGGACATTTGTCAGGCATTCCTTTGATTAATCAGGTTCACCACAACCTTTACCATTACGTCTTTTTCTTCTGTCTTGCTTTCGGCAATCATCAGGGTCAGGGCTACGAGGGTGTTGTCGGCGAGACGTTTTGAGCCGTCTTTGCGATAGAGAATGCCGTTGTTGTTGAGGAACCAAAGGAACAAGGTGGCTGCGATGTACGCCCAAGCATTCCGACCAACTGACGCAGTTCGCCTATCTGCTCCTTTCGCATGCGCTCGTTCATGGCATAACCTTTGATGAGGTAGTCTTTCAGAATCTTACGAGCCCAGATGCGGAAAGCTGTGCCGCGCTTGCTCTTTACACGATAGCCAACGGAAATGACAACATCAAGGTTGTATAGAACGGTCTCTTGCATTTGTGTTTTACCCGTCAAAGCTCCATGTCGAGTGGTGTGTGCAAATTTTGCACATACCTCTTCTTTCTCCAATTCTCCTTCCTTAAATACATTGTTAATATGACGAGTTATCACTGTTCTGTCCTTCTGAAACAGTTCAGCCATTTGAGCTTGCGTAAGCCATACAGTCTCATTCTCCAGCCTGACATCAATCTGCGTCTGTCCGTCCTCAGTCTGATAGATTATTATCTTATTCTCCTCCATAGTTCATGAACTTTCTGCAAAGTTACTACATTTTCCCTTACTTCCAACACCATCTGTAAATAATTTGCAATCAGAAACCTATTCTGCGTGTTTCCTTCGACTGCAATTTCTCGCTGTCGCAATAAGCAGAGAGTTCCTTCACTATATCATCGGAGCATCCGTGCAAGATGTTTCCGATGGCATAATGTCTGGCGATGTTCTCTATCTGGCCGCCGCTGAAGTCGTACTTCAAAGCCAAAGCCCGCGAGTCTTCCTCTCCGAGGGCAGGAATCATTTCTTGCCACATGCTCATGCGGGCTTCTATGGTCGGCTTCTCGAACTTGATCTTGTAGAGGAAGCGGCGCTCGAAGGCTTTGTCCATGTTCTGAGCAAGGTTCGTTGTGGCGATGAGGATGCCGTCGAGCGTTTCCATCTCCTGGAGGATGATGTTCTGAATCGAGTTCTCCATCTTATCGACGGCTCTCTCGGCTCCTTCCCGACGTTTGTTGATGATGGCATCGGCCTCGTTGAAGAGCAGGATGGGCGTAAGCTCGCTTTCCATAGCCCTTGCCCGATAGTCGTCGAAGAGCTGCTTGATGTTCTTCTCGCTCTCGCCAACCCACATGCTCTTAATCTGCGAGATGTTCACCTGCATGATGTCTCGGCCAGTCTGCTTTGCCAACTGAAGCACGGTCTCCGTCTTGCCCGTTCCCGGCTCACCATAGAAAAGGCAAGTGAAGCCGCAACGGAAGCCAGTCTCCTTCATGCGTGTACGAATCCCGTTGTAGGTTTCTTCCTCCAGCAGTTTCTCTAATTCCGCGATTTGTTCGCTGACTTTCTCGCCATAGAAGAGTTTCTTAGGAGCGATTTTCTCCGACTTGATGACATCTCTTCCTTTAGCATTCTTCCTTAAAGCAGCCAAGCCGAGCTCGCTGAAAAGTTCCCTCTTCGCCTGATTCGTCATTCGGAAGGACTCCCTGTCAGAGAAACCATCGCTGTTATTGTTCTCTATGAGATGCTCTTCCAAAAGAACATAGCTCCCTCCTTCAAGTTGTGATTTTTGAAGTCTCCAATGCCTTTTGTTGTCAAAGAGGAAGTCGATGTCGTGAAATCCGATGTTGTCGTCGCAGTTGTTGACAAACAGATGCGAAAAGAGAATCAGCATAATCTCGTCATCTTTGTCGAGATTATAGCTTCTCACCTTCTGAACATACAGGAGTTGCTTGTTGCTGTCAAACAGATGATTCATCTTTTCCACAGCCGTGAGCAAATCCATCTTCTTTTTCGTAGCCATCTTACTTTGTCTTTTGAGATTAATCGAATCTGAGTGCAAAGTAAGCAACGACCTCTGCCGTTTAGGGGCAGAGGTCGAAGGAAAGTGTAGTTTTAACGAGTATTCGACGAAAAAACAATTAATGGAAATTAATGAGCGATTAATTTAATTGAAATTGGCCATTATCGGCTTGTTACTTTGTTATATCTTCTGCTGCTTGGAGGTAGGTCTCTTCCAGTTCAGGATAAGCCCCTCTGTCTTTTAGCCAGATATGGTTCAGAGTGAAAGCAATCGAATCGAGCGTCTGTTCCTTCTGTTTTGGCTTCAGTTCGCATTCCCAGACCACGATACTGTGCCAGCCCATTTGCGCCAGTTTCCTTTGTTCCTCTTTGTCGCGCTCCTTGTTTCGCCTAATCTTTGCCACCCAGAACTCACGATTCGTCTTGGGTATCTTGCAGCAAGCGGAACTTTCAATCGTAAATTGTAAATCGTCAAATGGTAAATGGATGTTGTGTCCGTGCCAAAAGCAGCCGTTTATGAAGATGCATGTCCTGTATTTCCTCAGCACAAGGTCCGGATGCCCTGGCAGACGTTTGTCATTCAGCCGGTATCGGAATCCCCTGCTCCACAAGCCCTTTCGCACAATAAGTTCCGGCTTCGTGTTCTTCGACAGGATAGAAGCCATACAATCGTGCCTTTGCTGTGGAGAAAGTCGGTCCATTATAGCACTCCGTTAAAGTCTGTCAGTTCTTTTTCTTCAGTATCTTTCCCAAGAACGTATCTGTGAAAGCGCGTTGGAAGTTCAGGTTAATCATCTTGTATTCAGGCAGACTCTCCAAGTACTCCAGTTCAAACACCAAACGAGGTGCTTTCATGTCTTCCACTTCCGGATGTATTTCCGACTTGCTTCCCACACGTACAATCTTTATCAGGTAAAGGTCACGCACGCCTTTGCCCTTGATATAGGGCATAAAGTAGTATAGTTTGTTGAGGGCAATTGTGGAAGGGAACTTGCTGACATTTCCTGTATAGTAGAGTTTAGTCGGCTCTTCCGTGAGGAAATACTTTTCATTGTCTTCCTTTACGAAGCCTATCAACAAACGTTTTGTGCTTTCCAGTTTGTAGGTTTTCTTGGGCTTGTTGCAGACGAGTTCTTCCTCTTCTGTTGCAAACAAATCCAAGGTCAGGAAGGGTTTGGGATTTCGTTGGACATGAATGGGACGAGTGGAAACGGGAGCTTCGTCGTAGATGAAACGATACAGGCTCTTTCCTATCTCCTGCACAATTCCGCAAACCAGCGCATTTCCCATCAGGAAAGCCCTACGTCCATCCGATACGTCTGGATGATAGGTGTGGTTGTCTGGAAACATGTTCAAGCGTTCCATTTCAATCGGAATCAAACGACGATAGCGACCAGATGGGGTTTGCACGACGTGCTTGAATCTTGAAGGTGCATTTCCGCCTTCGCCTGTAATCATCGTTCTCGAAGGCTTGTCGAGGTAGTCTGGGAAAGCCATTCCGCCTTCTGTAAAGACGTATTCGAAGCCTTCCTTCGAGACGCGATTGATTTTTTTTGCACCTTTTTCGTATTTCCATTTCGGCAAGTCTTCGTCGGAAATGAAGAACTCTTCAGGCACATAGTCCTCGTCAACAAGGTTGTCGCCCAAGGTTTGGCGAGTTCCCTCATAAACTGGAATAGTATCAACGGAAAAGACTTGCCGCTCTCTCATTATGCCAGCCTCGCCAAAAGGACTGTTCTTGCCGTTCTTGTTGAATTTGTCGGAAACCTCTTTTATAGTGCCGTCAATGGTAAAGTCTGACTCGGAATTCGGTTTTGCAGCGAATGGGAAGGCTTGTGCCATTACGCCGTCAAACTCCACCCAATCCCTCTGTTCTTCAATCTTCCCAGCAACGACAGACTCTTTGCGATAGCCCACGATGTAAGTCCTGCGACGGCGTTGTGGCATACCATATTCTGCCGCATTGATGACGCGCCATTCTACGACATAACCAAGGTCGGAAAGCGAGGCAAGGATGATTGCGAAATCGCGTCCTCGTTGAGATGCAGGCGAGGCAAGCAAGCGGTCAACATTCTCGAAGAAAATGTAATTGGGGCGCTTGTCGCCCTTCTCGCTCAGAATGCGGTAAATCTGCCACCAAAGGACGCCTTTCTTCCCATCGATTCCACCAGAACGGCTCAAAGTGGCTGCAACGGAATAATCCTGACAGGGAAAACCTCCGACAAGAAGGTCGTGGTCTGGGATGTCCTTTGTAGGCACAAGGTTTATGTCCTTATTCGAGTGTCCTTTCGAGCCGAAACGGGCTTTGTAAACGATTGAAGCGTCCTGATGCTTGGTCGAGGGTTCCCATTGGTTGTTCCAGATGGTCTCGTAGGCATCGGACGCACCTTCAAGCCCGATGCGGAAACCTCCCACACCGGCAAAGAGTTCGACGACTTTTATATGATGTTTAGGCATTCTTTTTCTCTTTTTGACGATTGTCTATAATCTCACGAACATAGTCATTGTTAAACCAATAACAGAATTTCTTTGCGCCTTTGCCATCAGGGGTTGGAGCAAGGTCTTTTGCTTTTAGCGCTTTTGGACGGACGTGGAACTTCTTTTTGTCTGCGCCTTTCCACCAATACTCTTCCGAAATATGACCCTGAAGGACATTTGCCTTGATATGATTCCAATAGATTTCTGCCCATTCCAAATCCTTTTGAGGCATCGTCCAGAAGAACACATCATCCAGAACATAGTCTTCTTTTCCTGCATTTTTTTCCTTGAACACCACGAACATGAAACGGCTGGAATAAAGTTCATAAAGGCGAGACTCTGTCCAATCCTCGCATTCAGCGACTTCCAGATAATCGATATTTTCAAAAGACATAGCCTCCTTGATGATACCACTCGCTTGGACACGAATGGTTTTCATTGTCAAACCTGCTTTAAGAAACTCTTCCGAGCGATTAACGTTGGCACATTTTGCTGAAGCGGCAATGGCATTAGCCACCATTGCGAATTTGTTTTTCGGATTGTTCGAGATGTCAACTTTCTTGCGTTTTGCAATCTTCTCGAAAGGCATCTGCAAATAGGGATTGAAACGGCTCAGGAGAATCTCGTCAAACGAGTGTTTCTTTAATGCCTGAGTGCTGACAAGTTCGGATTTTGCTTCAGGCACATTCGAGACAGCATTCTTACCACTCTTGATGATGAAATCCAAGATGGTACGCATATATGCCATCTTGAGGCTGAACGCTCTGCGAGGAGCGTCAACATCTGGATTGTTTGGTTGCTTCATCAGGCTTTCTCCCTTCTGGCCTTTACGACAGGCACCAAGGTACATCGTGTCGCCTTCAGAAAGTTCGTGCGCTTTCCCTTGTTTTATTTTGTCAATAATGGTCTCGTAATCGTGTTGTATGATTATCAAGTCCTTCTTCGGTAATTTCCATAGAACGGAGAAGACGAATTCAAGGTCGAGGTTATTGCAATTGGCTTGGTGCAAATAAAAGAGCAGGAGCATCAAACGACATTTCAGGTAGAAATGGGAATGCTCGAAATCGTCTTTTACCACTTCTCAGTAGTTTATCATATTGCAGACAAGACGCTCCTTGATAAGATAATCTTCCTGCTTGCTTTTTCGCAGCGGGGTACACTTTAACTCCATTCCTGCCTCGGAGAAATCAGCTCCAGCATAATTGTTTGTTTCGAGCAGGAAATAAATGTTTTCCACCATTTGCCCCAAACTCCCTTTGCCTTTCTTTGTTTCATATCCTTCCCACACGAAATCTCGTAAAGTATTGCCAAGCAAGCCTTTACTATACTCAAAAATGCTTGTAGCACTTTTGATATCGTAGGGTAATGTCGAATGAGCCGTTTCCATTACTCGTCAAATTTGCCTTGCAAAGTTACGAAAAAAATATCACTTCTCCAAAGTTTTTCGATTAAATCGTAGTTTTTTGTGCGGCGATATTTCCTTTTTCGATTATTCTTAGTGTATTGTAAGAGGAATAATAGAAAGAATACTGGGGATGTTTAACAGAATAGGTCATGGCTGTATATGTAGCGCAAGGGAAGGGGGAAAGCCTCTCCCCAGCTCTCCCCTAAGGGGAGGGGGACAGCCTTTATTCACTACCTAAATTGACGCAGAACCCAGCTGAAATGAAAAACACTCGTCACTCGTCATGTAAGGCACTTAATACTTTCACTTTCAATGGAATCGAGGCTGACGAGTGGCTGACAACTCATCAGGGACTCGTCATCTTTGTCTCATGTTGGTTGAATGCTTGTTTGAAAGCAGTCTTTGCTTTTTGTTACAGTATCTCCCTTGCTATCCAGGCACATGCCTCGGCGTCGGCGAGGGCGTGGTGGTGGTTCTTCATGCAGAAGCCGCAGGCCTGGGCGACGGTCTGCAACTGGTGGTTCGGCAGGGAGGGGAACTTGCGACGGGAGACACAGAGGGTGTCGAGGAACTCATAGTCGGGATAGTCCATCTGATAGACGCGGAAGACGGCCTTGAGGCAGCTCTCGTCAAAGGGTCGGTTGTGGGCGACTAAGGGCAGACCCTCTATCAGCGGCTCTATCTGTGCCCAGACATCAGGGAAGATGGGGGCATCTTCTGTGTCTCTCCGGCAAAGGCCATGCACCTGCGAACACCAGTAGTTGTAGTAGTTCGGCTCGGGCTGAATGAGGGAGTAGAACGAATCGACTATCTCGCCGTTCCTTACAATCACAATACCAACAGAGCAGACGCTGCTGCGCTCGTTGTTGGCGGTCTCAAAATCAATTGCTGCAAAATCTTTCATTTACCATTTAATCATTTACTAGACCCTCTCCCCTTTTAAGGGGCAAGGAGCAAGGGGCAAGGGGCAAGGAGCAGGAGGATTGCTCTGGCTGTTAGTATTCTCTTGCCCCTTGCTCCTTGCTCCTTGCCCCTTGATTATATTATGAGTGGTTGCATATTTGTTCCACATCCGATGGATTATTTCACCAATCTCTTCTCTCATCCACTTGGGTTCGACCACTTCGACAT
>CADCCR010000028.1:7223-25946 GCA_902799985.1 uncultured Bacteroidales bacterium
TCTTCTCTCATCCATTTGGGTTCGAGCACTTCGACATCTTCGCCATTCGACAGAATCTCCTGATAGAAGTCGAACTCGGGACAGATTCGAAGGGTGAAGATGCTGAAGGCTTCGTTCCTTTCCGTTTCCTCTTGGGTGTCGTGGAGCGGCAGGGAGCGAAGGTAGTTGGCCTGGCTTGCAGAAACCTTCAGCCTGACCTTTTCGGGCTTGCGCTTGGTGCCGGCTATGATGCCGTAGTAGTTGTAGAAGAAGCCCTCGGGGTAGAAGTCGTCGGGCATCGTGAACGTCTCGCCGTCGAGCTTGGCGATGTCGAAGATGCGGTCGAGGGCATAAATCATGATGCGGTTGAGGTTCGGGCTGAGTGCAATCAGATACCAGCGTTGCTTGAAGAGCTTCACGCAATAGGGATGGACGTTGAACGTGTAACTCTCTTCGCGCCAATAGCTTTGGTAGGTGATGCGAAGCTGGGTGTTCGTCTTCATCGCTTCGAGGATGAGCGCCAAATCGTCCTGCCCTGAAGGAACATCCTCGAGGAGGATGCGGTCCTTGATGGATTGGCTGTCCAGCAGCAGGTTGCTGACGGAGATGGTCTTGAGCAGCCAGCTGCGAAGGCCGCCGCGCCTCACTTCCTCCACATTATCTATATAATAATGGTAGCCGCCTTTGCGCTCACATTCGATGACGAGGTTGAACATGTCCTCGGCTGCAATCTTCCATTTGTGGAAGGTGCGGATGGGAATGGGCTTGGTGTCCATCTCCTGGTCGAGCCACTTTTGGTTGATTTCCTCGAAGGTGATTCGTCGGGCCCTGTAGATGGTGTCCACGAGCCAAACATATTTGTTGATAAGGTTCTTTGCCATAGCAAAATTCGTTAATCTGGTGCAAAGTTACAAAAGACATGTGAAAAAACAAGGCACAAGTTAGAATTATTTATTCATTGAATGATTATCGCGTACCTGCATAAATCAGGCAGTCCCCAGGGTATAATTGTGCATTGAACGCATTAAGTCATTAAACTCCAAGTGGTATCGATTGATGTTTCCTTTGCGAAACTTTTTGTTTCCACGGCGGAAACAAATTGTTTCACATGCGAAACAACCCGATTTGACGTGTCGTGAGATGTTGAACCGCATTTCAGGGGGTGTAACGAAACGTTATACCCCTTGTGGAAGGGTTCGTTCTCTTGGCCAGGTCGGAACAGCCTCTGCTCGATGCAGAAGTGGCAAAAATTATTGAAAGCACCGCACTTGCTCTCAAAAAGCCACGAATTAAGCTGAAAAATTTTGAGGATTGGTTTTTTTTTCGTAACTTTACACCCGAAAACATCTAAAACTATTCGGTCCTGGCGCTCGGAAGGAGCTGCCTGGAGTAGTGAAAAGATTCGGATTCCGCAAGGCCCTCGTAGTCACAGACAAAGGTTTGATGCAGTTTGGCGTGGCCCGGAAGGTGCTCGCTGTGATGGATGAGGCCGGTATCGCCTACGAGATATTCGACGACGTGAAGCCCAATCCCACCGTGACCAACGTGAAGAACGGCATCGAGGCCTGCAAGCGCGCACAGGCCGACTTCATCGTGGCTATCGGCGGCGGCTCGTCGATGGACACGGCCAAGGGCATCGGCATCGTGGTGAACAACCCCGAGTTCGGCGACATCGTCTCGCTGGAGGGCGTGGCAGACACGAAGAAGAAGTCGCTGCCCATCATCGCCCTGCCCACCACAGCCGGCACAGCAGCCGAGACGACCATTAACTACGTCATCATCGACGAGTCGCGCCAGGCTAAGATGGTCTGCGTCGACCCGAACGACATCCCCTGCGTAGCCATTATCGATGCCGAACTGATGTATTCTCTGCCCAAGAGCCTCACGGCAGCCACCGGCATGGATGCCATGACACATGCCATCGAGGGACTCATCACGAAGGCTGCCTGGGAGCTGAGCGACATGTTCGAGGTGAAGGCCATCGAGATGATTCACAAGTACCTGCCCGTGGCCGTCAATGAGCCCACGAACCCTGTGGGGCGCGACGGAATGGCTGTGGCCCAGTACGTGGCCGGCATGGCCTTCTCGAATGTAGGTCTGGGCGTGGACCATGGTATGGCGCATCCGCTGAGTGCCCTCTTCGACGTGCCCCATGGCGTGGCCTGTGCCATGCTGCTGCCCACCGTGATGCGCTTCAACATGCCAGCCGCCAAGCAGAAATATGTGGAGATAGCCAAGGCTTGTGGCGTCTATCAGCCCACGATGACCACCGACGAGGCTGCCGAAGCCGCTTGCAAGGCCATCGAAGAGCTGAGTGCAATGGTCGGCACCAACAAACGGCTCAGCGAACTCGGTATTGCCGAGAAGGACATAGAGGCGCTGGCCGAACAAGCCATCAACGATGTCTGCACACCAGGCAATCCGCGTCCCGTCAGCAAACAGGACATCATCGACCTGTATCATCAGATTCTGTAGCATAGAGCATACGAAACGAATGACTGCGGCGGACGGTTTCAGCTTCTTCCGTTTCTTTGGCTCTGCCGAAGTTACTTGTACCCGGAAAAGCTCAAATGTAATTGGCCCTTCTCTCGTTCTTTCGTGACTTTTGCTGGGCAATGGAAGAGAAATCGTTGAAGGAACGCACGGCGGGCGGGATGCTCTGGGGCGGAATGAGCAACGGACTGATGCAGCTCCTGGGAGCTGTCTTTGGACTGGTTCTGCTCCGATACCTCACGCCCGAGGACTATGGTAAGGTGGCGATGCTGAACATCTTCGCAGCCCTGGCCAGCGCCCTGCAGGAGAGTGGCTTCATAGCGGCCCTCTGCAACAAGAAAGAGCCGACCGACGAGGAGTACAATGCCGTCTTCTGGTTCAACCTGCTGGTCAGCGTCGTGCTCTACATCATCCTGTGGTTCTGCGCCCCGCTTATTGCGGATTTCTACGAACTGGAGGAGCTGACTCCCCTTGCCCGCGTGCTCTTCCTCGGCTTCCTCCTCTCGGGCCTCGGCACCGTGCAGAGGGCTTATCTCTTCGGTCATCTCATGGTCCGGCAGACTAGCATCTGCTCTCTGACGGCCATGCTCCTTTCTTCTATCGTAGGCGTGGTGATGGCTGTCAAGGGCTTCGCTTCGTGGGCCATCGTGACGCAGGCCGTCTGCTTCGTCCTCATCACCCAGCTGATGGCGTGGTACTTCTCCCCGTGGAGGCCGACGCTCAAGGCTCCAAACCTTGCTCCAGCATGGAAGATGTTCGGCTTCAGCAGCAAACTGATGCTGACGAACATCGTGAACATCTGCAACCTGCATGCTTTCTCCGTCCTGCTCGGCAGGTTCTTCAGCGACCATGTGGCTGGCGTCTATTCGCAGGCCAAGGGATGGAACGACAAGGCTTCGAGCACGATAAACGGTATGGTGACAAGTGTGGCGCAACCCACTCTGGCTCAGGTGGCCGACGATATCGGTCGCTATCGGCAAGTGTTCCGCAAGATGTTGCGCTTCGTCTGCTTCGTCAGCTTCCCTGCCATGCTTGGCCTGGGACTGGTGGCACAGGAGTTCATCCTGCTTGCCGGCGGCGAGAAGTGGCGCGAGAGCGGCCTGATGCTCTCGTTGCTCTGCATCCACGGAGCCTTCGTGCCCATCACTACCCTCTACAGCAACCTGACCATCAGCCGTGGCCGAAGCGATGTCAACATGGCATGTACTGTGGCCCAATGCCTTGCGGTCTGGACGGGTCTGCTCCTGCTCTATCCCTACGGCCTGCTTCCGATGGTCATCTTCTTCGTGTCGCTCAACATCGCCTGGCTCGCCATCTGGCAATGGTTTGCATGGCGGCTGACGGGTCTCACCTTCGTGGAAGCCTTGAAGGACACGTTGCCTTTCCTCGTCTTCACGCTCATCGTGCTCGGCATAGCATGGTGGCTGACCTGCGGCATCGAGAGCCTGTGGCTGCTCCTCCTCAGCCGGGTCCTCATTGTCGCTGTGCTCTATTGCGGCATCATGTGGCTGAGCGGGGCAAAGATTATGCGCGAGGCGGTGAAATACTTCTTGAAGAGTTAAGAGTTAAGAGTTAAGAATTAAGAGTTAAGGGTTAAGGGTTAAGAGTTAAGAGTTATGGGTTAAGAGTTAAGGGTTAAGAATTATGAAGTCTCGTAATCATGCTTTCGACTTGCTCTGCGGCCTCTGCATCCTTAGGATGGTGATGCTGCACGTCGTCTGCCAAACGCATCTGCGACGGGCATTCTGGTGGCGCGAGACGATGTTCTGGACGTTCTTCTTCATGAGTTTCTTCTTCTTCAAGGCAGGATACTTCAACAAAGGCGTCACAGGGAAGACTTCAGCCTACCTGCACGACCGCGTCAGCCGACTGCTGGTGCCCTACATCTCCTGGGGCATCATCGGGGCTGTCTTGGCTTTCGGCTGGTTCTGCATCCTGCCGGGAGGCTTGGACAATGCGCTGGCAATGGTGTGCAAGTTCCGCTGGTGGGTGGGCGGTCTGACCTTCGGCAACGGGCCGCTCTGGTTCCTGCTGTCGTTCTTCACCACCTATGTCCTGATGCATTTCATCGAGCAGGTACGCCATCTGCATTGGGTGGTCCTCTTCTTCCCCCTTGTCGGCTACTGGCTCTTCCTGCACGGCAACCCGCTGTGGTTCTACCTGAGCAATGTCTTCTGCGGCATGTTCTTCTTCTACCTGGGGAAAGTGTGGCACCAGGGGCTGGACCGTCTCTCGCAGACCCATGCCCTTGTCCTCAGCATCCTGCTCTGCATAGGGTTTGTCCTGGCCAATCACTTCCTGCATGGCGAGTACGAGATGCATACCAACACATGGACAGGGTCCTTCTGGCAGACCATGCTCATCATCGTGCTCTCGTTGACAGGCCTCTCGGGTGTTCTGCTCTCGTTGCCCACGCCACGCATACCTCTGATAAATTATGTGGGCGAGCACAGCATGGTCTACTTCGTCATGCACTATCCTCTTGTCCTCTGTTACGTCCATGCCAGCACCCTGCTCGGGCACAATATTCACGGCAGCATCCCCGACCTCGTCGTCATCCTGCTCGTCACCTTCACCCTCTGCACCCTGGCTGTGCCATACGTTGAGCGTGTGCCCTGGTTGAGCGGCAGGAAAGCCTCCTCCCCCAAAGAGGAGTCGAGGCTGAGGCTTTACTTCTATCACACTCAGGACACAGAACGCATCGTGCGCGAGTGGAAGCAGGGAATCTTCTCCTCGCACTTCCTTTATGGCGCTCTGCAACTGTCTGACTACGGCATCGATGTTGTGTGGCATCACCAGCGGCATACCTACCAGCGGCTGCACGACATGCTTGTGGCCACGTGGAAAGTGCTCACCTGCCGTCAGTCCTACGATGTGCTCTATGCCACGCATTCCTTAGGCATCGAACCCATCATACTGCTTCGGGCTCTGCGGCTCTACCGTCACCCCATTGTCGTGTGGCACCACCAGCCCATCGTCAAGGCGAAGAACCCGTTGCGCGAAGCCCTGGCCCGCGTCTTCTATCGCGGCATGGACCACATGATATTCTTCTCCGAGAAGTTGATGCAGGACAGTCTCCTCTCCAAGAAGGCCGACCCCAAGCGCATGAGCATGGTGCATTGGGGAGCCGACCTGGAGTATTATGATAGAATAGTGGCCAAGACCCATTCAGACTCCCAGACCCATTCTAACTCCCAGACCCCCTCTAACTCCCCCTCTATGGGGAGAACCGAAGGCGAGGAAGAGACCCCCTCTAACTCCCCCTCTATGGGGAGAACTGAAGGTCGGTGGCCGTTCCGCCTGCGTCTGACCGAAGGGAAGAAGGGTAAGCCAACCTCAGGCGAGGAAAGCCTCCCCATAGAGGGGGAGGTTTGGAGAGGGTCTTGGGAGGTTTGGAGAGGGTCTGAGGAGGCTTTGAGAGGGTCTCCTTGCCCTTTCATCTCGACTGGCAAAGAGCTGCGCGACTACGAGACGTTGCTTCAGGCATTCCGTGAGACAGACTTGCCCTTGACGCTCTTTGTTCAGAAACAGCGGCAGGCGTACTTCGAGCCCCTCCTTGCCAAAGGAGGAAAAATCGAGGTGCATTATGCCGACCGGCTCATTCCGCACGAGATAGCACAACATGTGGCACAGAGCCGCTGCGTGTGCATCTGTTGCCAGAAGAGCAACTATACGGTGGGACTGACAACGGTGGTCGAGGCACTTGCCCTGGGCTTGCCCATCCTCTGCACCCGCAACCCGCAGATGCCGATGGACATAGAGGCAGAGGGCTGTGGCTTCTGGCTCGAACCGAACGACGTAGACGGATGGAAAGAGAAGCTGCGATACATCGCCGACCATCCCGAGGAAGCTCAGGCAATGGGCAAGCGAGGCCGTGCCCTTGCAGAAAAGTACTATAACATAAAACAATGTGGCAAAGAAGTGGCAGAAATATTAGAGTTTAGGGTTTAGAGTTTAGGGTTTAGAATTTAGAGACAGTCTTATAGTTGAGAGTTAAAAGTTAAAAAAGCATGCTCAACTTTCAACTGACTCTCAACACTCAACACTCAACTCTCAACTGACACTCAACTCTTATCATTCAACTCTCAACTGACACTCAACTTTCAACACTCAACTCTCACCTTTCAACTATGAATTATGAACCATGAACTGAAAAACCGTTTGTCCTGGCTGGATGCCATGCGAGGTTTCACGATGATACTGGTGGTGGCATACCATGTGGCACAGTTTGGCTTTCACGAGAACGAGAAGACAAGTGCGGCCTTGCCGTTCCTGGTGCTGATGCGCATGCCGCTCTTCTTCTTCGTGAGCGGCTTCCTGGCTTACAAAGCCTCGTTCGCTTGGACCATTCCCAACGCCTTGAAACTGGCTTGGAAGAAGCTGAAGGTACAAGTTGTGCCGGCTTTGGTGTTCCTGTGCATCTTCATCATCTTCAAGACGAAAGGCGACTTCTCGGACAACTTCCTGCGCTTGATGGCAAGTCCCACGAAGGGCGGCTACTGGTTCACCTGGGTGCTGCTGCAGATGTTTATTATATATTATGTGTGCTGCTATGTGGGGAAGATTATCTGTTCTGTGTTCAAGATAGACCAATCGAAGGTACTCCTTCTGATAGGAGCCTGGGCAGTAAGTGTCTTTGCCTACGAGACGCTCTACCTGCCGAAGGTCTTCTCCTATCACAAGGACATGTTCTTCGCTTATTCCAGTCTGATACAGACGATTCGCTACATGCAGTTCTTCCTGCTGGGCAATATTGTGCGCCGCTACTGGGGCAGGGCAGAACAGCTTTTCGATACGTCGTGGTTCTTCCCGCTTGTCATGACGCTGGCTGTCGTCTGCTGTGCCGACATCTTCCAGCTGCACACGTTGAGGAAGGCATGGACCAACCTGCCACGCACCACGGCGATGTATGCACTCCTGTTGCTCGTGCTGATGTTCTTCAGGCACTACAAGGCTTGGTTCGGTGCCGAGCAGAGAGCGGGTCGTTTTCTCAGTTTCATCGGTACGCGCACGCTCGACATCTACCTCCTTCACTTCCTCCTCTTGCCGAAGATGCCGCAGGTGGGCGAATGGCTGAACAACAACCAACCGAACTTCGTGCTCTCCATCGTGCTTTCCGTCGGTGTCAGCCTTGTGGTGATTGCCTTCTGCCTGTTGGCAAGTCAGCTGCTCCGCGTGAGTCCCTTCCTGCAACTGTATTTATTTGGGAAAAAGACCCCCTCTGACTCCAAGACCCTCTCTGACTCCCCCTTAAAGGGGGAGAAGGCAGGCGAGTCTTTCGCAAGGGAAGCCCTCCCTTTAAGGGAGGGTTTGGGAGGGTCTTTTGTCCTCCTCCTCGTTGCCCTCCTGTGCTTTGGCACCCTTTCTGTTTCGGCCAGGAAGAAAGAGAAGCGTCATGTGGTCCGCATTGAGACGAGCATGGGAAACATCCGCGTGGCCCTTTCGGACGACACGCCTCTTCATCGCGACAACTTCCTCAAGCTTGCCCGCGAAGGATTCTACGACGGCACACTCTTCCACCGCTGCATCAAGAACTTCATGATACAGGGTGGCGACCCCGACAGCCGCGGCGCAGAGCCAGGCAAACTGTTGGGCGAAGGCGGTACGGGCTACACCATTCCGGCGGAGTTCTGTCTGCCCTACCTCTATCATTGGCGCGGTGCCTTGGCGGCAGCCCGTGAGCCCGATGACGTCAACCCCGAACAGGAGAGCAGCGGATGCCAGTTCTACATCGTCTATGGCAAGAAGCAAGGTGCTGCCGACATGCGCAAGGTGCGGGCTGCCCTCGAGGAAAAGGGCATCGAGCTCACGCCGGATATGGTGAACGACTACTATATGCGGGGCGGCACACCTCACCTGGACGGTCAGTATACCGTCTTCGGCGAGGTCATCGAGGGCATGGAAGTGGTGAAAAACATACAGCTTTCGGAGACAGACGAGCATGACCGTCCGCTGCAAGATGTTGTTGTCCGACGCATGGTTGTAGAGCAATAAAGTGGTAAAAGAAGGAGTAAAAACGGTATTTTTATACAATAATACCGAAATAAAGGCCATTATTTGCGAAAAAAAGAGTAACTTTGCGCCCTGTAACACAAAAAGTAAAACGAAATCATGAGATTAAAAACATTTGCCGCTCTTGCTTTGACACCTCTCTTCTTTGCCTCGTGCATCCAAGATGAAGAGCCAAACACGGAATGCGACATCGAAGCCGTTGCGCTTCACCTCACCTCTCCCTCCAGTTGTTTCTTCCACGACTATGACACGCTGCAGACAGTCATTCCTGCCGACAGCATCATTGTCTTCACCATCCGCAGCTATGCCGATGTGGGACTTGTTCCCCTTTCCCTCCGCACCACGCCAGGTGCTACGGTCTATCTGTTGAAAGAGGACGGCAGCGAAGAGCTCTTCCAGAATGGGTCGCTCGTCGACTTCTCCAACGAGGAGATACGCTGGTTCCGTACCGTTTCGGAGGACAAGAAGTGGAGCCGCAGCTACCGCATTCAGGTGAGGCACGACAAGCCCAGCGAGGGCAACCTCTCCTTCGACTTCGAGGATTACAGGCTCGATGCCACCGGCAAGTACTATGAGTGGCCGGCCACAGAAGTCTTTACCGACGCCATGTGGAAGAACGGTAATCCCGGCTTCAAGATAAGCAAGTCGTCGGCTCAGCCGATGGAATACCCCTCGACACCGGTGGTGGGAGGCGGTCCCGACGGCAGCAACTGCGTGAAGCTCGAGACGTGCGACACCGGTCCCTTCGGCAAGATGGTGAACATGCGCCTTGCCTCCGGCTCGATGTTCAACGGCATCTTCGACGTGAGCAACGCCATAAAGGATGCGCTCAAGGCAACGCTCATGGGCTCACCCTTCACGCATAAGCCCGAACAGCTGCGCATCTGGCTCCGATACGAGCCCGGAAGCTTCTTCCAGGACCGTAGCGCCATGCCCGTGGAAGGCATCGTGGACGAGCCGGACGTCTATGTCGTGCTCTACCGCAACGAAGACCCCTTGGGCAATAAGGTGCAGATTGACGGCGGCGACGTGATGACCAACCCCTTCATCGTAGGCAAGGGCCGACTGCCACACCACCTTAATGCCGACGGCAGCGACCAGCTCTCCGGCAATCCCATCCACGGACTGACAAGCGAGTGGCAGGAGATCATCATCCCCGTCGTCTATACGGAAGAGGTGGACGAGACCATCCTGAAGGACAAAGGCTACAACCTGCTTATCAGCATCGCCAGCAGTTGGCAGGGCGGTTACTTCCAGGGAGCCGTCGGCAGCAAGCTGTTTATTGACAAACTGCGACTCTTCTGCGACTAACAGACCCTCCCGACCGCAACAGAAGGAGAACACATAATAAACGAAACAGACTAAAAAGAATTCTTTATGAAACGTATTATATATCTCTTCGCAACATTTTTCTTCCTGACATTATCCATCGACGCCCGGCAGGACAATTCCTCCTCGGCGGGAGTAACAGGCGGGCAGGATTCCTGGCAGAAATGGGGACCGACGGCCGGCCTCAAGGCAGGCGGCGTCATCGTCCGCGCTGGCTATGTCATCGGCGGCACTACACCTTTGCCCCTGCCTGCCGAGATTCGGAAGATCAACGAGTTCAGTCCCCGCGGAGGCATCTCGCTGGGCATCGACGGCTATCGCATGATTAGCAAGCGATGGGGCATAAGCCTCGGCGCACACTTCTTCTGGGAAGGCTTCCACACAAGCGCCGACGTGAAGAACTACTACGTTTGGCTCGAGACGGAAGGCGAAATCACGAAGGGCTACTTCACCGGCACCAACGTCACCAACACCGAGATGTGGGGCGTCACCCTGCCGCTGCTTGCCACATTCCGCGTCAGCCCCAGATGGAACATCAGCGTAGGCCCATACATGAGCTGCTACTTCAAGCAGACATTCACCGGCGAGGTCTACGACAACAAGGACGGCATCGGCTACCTGCGCGAAGACTCGCCTGTGGGCAACAAGATACTCATGTCGCGCGAGAATCCCACGCCTTATCCCGACGACTTTGCCGACCACATGCTTCCCCTCAACGTCGGCATCGAGATAGGAGGCGACTGGAAGGCTCTGCCACACATGAATGTGTTCGGCAAGCTCGATTGGGGTCTGACCAATATCTGGAGCCCCAGCTTCGAGGCCATCTCCTTCCGGATGTATCCCATCTACGCAACGATTGGCGTAGCTTACCGTTATTGATTCCGTCCACTCCGCGGACAGATTTTCCGTGAGAAGCGGACAGAAATCTCGTGAGAAGCAGCCTGAAATCTTGCGAGAAGTAGCCTGAATATCTGCGAGAAGCAGCCTGAAATCTTGCGAGAAGTAGCCTGAATATCCCTGAGAAGCAGCCTGAATATCCGCGAGAAGCAATATAATATTCCCTGCCGCGAGGCGTAAAGTTTCGCGTCGCAGGGAATAAAACTTTTTTAGTGGTTCTGAAATATATTTCCAAGCCACTAAAATATATTTCCAAGCTTTTGAAATATATTTCCAAGGCTTGGAAATAGTTTTTATCTGTGGGGTGATGAAGTTGTACCCTCGAAGCCGGGAAGTTGTACCCTCGAAGCTGGGAAGTTATCCTCGTGATGTTGAGGAACTAAGCCTGTGTTGTTGGAGAACTAAGCCCAGGTTGTTGAGGGACAAGGCTTGTGTTGTCGGAGAACTAAAACCGTGTTGTCGGAGAACAAAAACCGTGCTGTTGGAGAACAAAGCCTATGGCTTGGAGGGGATGGTTCCGTGATTGTCAGAGCTGAACTCAGTTCTTTATGACGGGGTCGCAGGTGAGGTCCACGCCAAGTTTCTTGAATATCTTGCGGTCCACTTCGCCGAGCATGATGGTGGTATGTGCCTGAAGGCCAGCCAAAGAAGGCAGTTGAGCGAGGGCACGGCGGCAGTTCTCGTCCTGTCGGCTCAGCACCGAGAGTGCCACGAGCACTTCGTCGGTATGGAGGCGCGGGTTGTGTCCGCCCAGGTATTCAATCTTGGTGCGCTGGATGGGCTCGATAAAGTCCTGCGAGATGAGCTTCAGCTTGTGGTCGATGCCCGCCAGATGCTTGGTGGCGTTGAGCAGGAGGGAAGCCGACGTGCCGAGCAGAGGCGATGAGGCAGCCGTGATGATGGTGCCGTCCTCCAGCTCGATGGCTGAAGATGGGACGCCCGACTCTTCTCTGCGGAGACGCGCCTCGACGGTGACGCGGCGGTCGTCGGTACTGATTTTGGCCTGTTTGAGCAGCAGGGATATCTTGTTCACTTCGGCATCGTTGCATGCACCGCGAGCCATCTGGTTCAGGGCTGTGTAGTATCGGCGTATCACTTCGTCCTTGCCGGCCTGCTGGCATACCTCGTCGTCGCAGATGCAGAAGCCCACCATGTTCACGCCCATGTCGGTGGGCGACTTGTAGGGGCACTCGCCGTAGATGCCGTCGAAGAGTGCGTTGAGCACGGGGAATATCTCCACATCGCGGTTGTAGTTGATGGCCACCTTGTTGTAGGCATCCATGTGGAAGGGGTCGATCATGTTCACGTCGCCCAGGTCGGCTGTGGCAGCTTCGTAGGCGATGTTGACGGGATGCTTCAGGGGCAGGTTCCAGACGGGGAAGGTCTCGAACTTGGCATAACCGGCTTCCACGCCGCGTTTGTGTTCCTGATAGAGCTGGCTCAGGCAGACAGCCATCTTGCCGCTGCCGGGTCCGGGTGCTGTGACGATGACGAGCGGGCGCGAGGTCTCCACGTAGTCGTTGCGGCCGAAGCCTTCTTCCGAGTCAATCAGTTGCACATTATTGGGATAGCCCTCGATGGTGTAATGGTAGTAAGCACGGATGCCGAGGTTCTCCAGGCGCTTGCGATAGGTGGCGGCGCTGCTCTGTCCGTTGTAGTGTGTGATGACTACTCCGCTGACCAGGAAGCCGCGGTTCTGGAACTCGGAGCGCAGGCGCAGCACATCCTCGTCGTAGGTGATGCCCAGGTCCTGCCGCACCTTGTTCTTCTCGATGTCGAGGGCGCTGATGACGATGACTATCTCGGCCGAAGAACTGAGCTGCTGGAACATGCGGAGCTTGCTGTCGGGCTGGAAGCCAGGCAGTACGCGGCAGGCATGATAGTCGTCGAAGAGCTTGCCGCCCAGCTCCAGATAGAGTTTGCCCGAGAACTGTGCGATGCGCTCCAGAATGTGTTGCGACTGGATGGAGATGTATTTGTCGTTGTCGAATCCGTACTTCATCTTATTACCTTTTTCCTTTTTCTGCGTGCAAAGATACGAAGAAATTAGTGAATAAAGAGTGGAGATTAAAGATTATTTCATAACTTTGCAGGAAAATATAAGTGAATGCTACAGATGAAAAGCTACAACCTTTCCTGGCGGAAGCACCTTGCCGCAGAGATTCCCATTGTATTCCTTGTCCTGCTCCAGGGCCTTGTCCTGAGCGTCTTGCCCTGCCGGGCAGAGCCAGACCTCGTCAAGTACGTCAACACCCTGCAAGGCACGCACTCCAACTTCGGCCTCTCGCACGGCAACACGTTCCCTGCCACGGCCATGCCTTTCGCCCAGCACATGTGGACGCCGCAGACGGGACCTAACGGCGAAGGCTTCAAGTACTTGTACGACTCCGACCAGATTCGTGGCTTCGGCCAAAGCCATCAGCCGTCGCCTTGGGTCAGCGACTATGCCGTCTATTCCTTCTTCCCGGAGACAGGAAAGCTGGAGGTTGACCCCGACAAACGCGGCGCACGTTTCAGCCATAGCAATGAAGAGGGACATCCGCACTACTATCGTGTCACCTTCATGGACGGCATCACAACCGAGATGGCGCCAACCGAACGAGGCGTGCATCTGCGCTTCACCTACCCAAAGAAACAGGATGCTTTCCTCATCATCGACGGATATACGGAGCAGAGCGAAGTGCACATCGACCCCGAGAAGCGGCAGGTGACCGGCTGGGTCAACAATCAGCGCTTCGTCAATCACAGCGAGAACTTCCGTTGCTACTTCGTCGTGCAGTTCGACCAGCCTTTCCTGGACTACGGCATCTGGAGCTGTCCGGAGAAGCAGGAAGCGCAGATGAAGCCCCACGAGAAGGACGGAAAGGGGAAACGCTCCGGCCTCTACCTGCGCTTCAAGCCAGGCAGTCGGGTTCAGGCACGTGCCGCCAGCAGCTATATCTCGGAGGAACAGGCATGGCAGAACTGGCAGTCGGAACTGGCCGCCGACAGCAGCCTCGAACAGACCAAAGCACGAGGCTTCCGGACATGGAACGCCTTGCTGAACCGCATCCTCGTGGAAGGCGGCACAGACGAACAGCTCCGCACGTTCTACAGCTGCCTCTTCCGAGCCAACCTCTTCTCCCGTCGCTTCTACGAACTGCGTGCCGACGGCACACCTTATTATTATAGTCCCTACGACGGAAAGCTGCACGACGGCTACATGCTGACCGACAACGGCTTCTGGGACACGTTCCGCAGCCAGTTCCCCCTGACCAACATCCTGCACCCCACACAGCAGGGACACTACATGCAAGCCTTGCTCGATGCGCAGAAGCAGTTCGGATGGCTGCCCGCCTGGTCGTGTCCGGGCGAGACAGGCGGCATGTGCGGCAACCATAGCATCTCCCTTCTGGCCGATGCCTGGGCAAAAGGCATCCGCACGTTCAACCCCGATTCAGCCCTTGCCGCCTACGCTCACGAGGCCATGAACAAGGGACCTCTGGGCGGAGCCAACGGGCGGGCAGGTTGGAAAGAGTACTGGCAGCTCGGCTACGTCACGTTCCCCGAATCGCATGGCAGCGTGACGCAGACGCTGGAGTATGCCTACGACGACTGGTGCGCCTGGACACTTGCACGCAGTAGCGGCAATGAATTCTACGAGAAGGTGTTCGGCCGCGTGCTCCGCAACTACCTCAATCTCTGGGACCCCCGTACGAAGTTCTTCCGCGGACGAGGCCTCGACGGACGCTTCTACGAACCTTTCGACCCGCTCGTCTGGGGCGGACCATACACCGAAGGCAACGCCTGGCACTACATCTGGAGCGTCTTCCACGATGTACAGGGACTCATCGACCTCTTCGGCACCAGCGAAGCCTTCTGCCAGAAGATGGACAGCGTCTTCGCGCAACCCGGTACCATCAAGCCCGGATGGTACGGAGGCACGATACACGAAATGGTGGAGATGGAACAAGCCGGCATGGGACAGTACGCCCACGGCAACCAGCCCATACAGCACATGCCCTATCTCTACAGCTATGCCGGACAGCCGTGGAAGACGCAATACCGGGTTCGGCAGATTATGGAACGCCTCTACAACAGCTCGCCCGACGGCTTCCCCGGCGACGAAGACCAGGGCGGCATGAGTTCTTGGTACGTCCTTTCGGCGCTTGGCCTCTATGCCGTCACGCCCGGCACCGACCAGTATGTCTTGGGCAGCCCCGTCTTCCGTCGCGCCACCATCACCATGGAGGACGGCAAGCAGTTCGTCGTGGAAGCCGAAGGCAACAGCCCCGAGAACATCTACGTCGACAGCCGGCAGCTGAACGGGCGGCCCCTTTCGCGCAACTACATCACCTATGGCGAGCTGACATCCGGCGGAACACTTCGCCTGCAAATGTCCGCTCAGCCCAACAAGCGCCTCGGCACAGCTCCAACAGATGCACCTTACAGTCTGACCCCGAGGAGCCGAAAGACAGACACATTCTGACGCTTTCGCTTGCCCTTCTCAAAAAGAAACCGTAACTTTGTGGCCGGGAAGCCTCGTCCGGAGCCTATCCAATCGCAACAGGTGCGTTCTAATAATGCAACAGAAAGAGACGTTCGCAGCAATCATGAGCAAGAAAACCGCCACATAGGCCTCTTCGCCATCATCCTCATCCTGTTCGGAGCCTGTCTGTACCTCTCCAGGGACCGCGGGAAGGAGATGAGCGACACATCCAGTCGCGAGCTGGACGTGCTGGACGGTCTCATCGAGAAGCGGCTCTTCTTCCGCGACAGCCTCAGGCACCGGCTGGATTCCGTCATGCTGCAGCTGCACAAGAACACCGACTACGACGATGCCTTCCGCTACTACACCAACCGGCGCATGCTGCGGAAGTCGCAGATGTTCTCCTTCGACTATGCCAGCCAGTTCTCCCAGAAGCTGCGCATCCTCTCCGACGAGATAGGCGACGGCAACCTGCGCGCCGAGTCGCGCATCCTCTCCAGCTTCTCGCTGGCACAAGCCTGTCTCTTCGTCGAAGCCCTCGACATGCTCGGCTCCGTCAACCTCGACTTCCCCTCGCTCAACGACAGCATCCTGGGGCTCTACTACTTCTATTATGGCATCACCTACCAGCGGCTGGCCGTCTATGTGGGCGACTCCGTCAACGCCAAGCGATACAACAGCCTCGACATAGACATGTTCACGAAGAGCCTGGACTATGTAGCCGACGAAGGCGTGAAGAACTTCATCCTGGGGAGGATATACGGCCGACGGCAGCAGTACGACGTGGCACAGCGTTATTTCGAGGAAGCCCTGAAGCACATCCCGAAGGACGACAACGTCCTCCGCACCCTTGCCAACGCCTCCCTGGGCAAGTGCTTCAAGCATCAAGGCATGCACGAGCAGGCCACACACTACTACATCGCAGCTACGAAGAACGACATACTCAACGCACAGAACTCCTCCATCGCCATCATCGACCTCACCGAACACCTGTTCCGTCAGTACCATCAGACGCGCAATGCCGGCCGGTACGCCAATATAGCCATCGAGAACGGCGAGTACTACGGCATGCGCTCACAGATAACGCACGTCGACAGAATCATCCCCGAAATCTCCAAGGAGCGGAGCCGGCAGAACGCCCTCCTCACCTTCTTCCTCGTCTTCATCGTCTTCCTCTTCCTTCTGTACATCCTTTTCGTCCTGTTCCGCTACGAGAAGAACAGGAAGCAGCTGAGCAATTATCGCAACATGATAGCAGAGGCTCGGGGCGAGAACAGTCGTCTGCAAGCCGAAAACGACAGACTCACCCGTACCGGCATGCTGCTGCGCGACTCAAACAAGCTGAAGGACATGTATCTCGGGAAGCTCCTCGAATCGAACGGAGAACTGTCAAACATGTTCCAGGACTTTGCCATCAAGGTAGACCAGAAGCTCAAGAAATCGCAATACGAACAAGTCCAGAAGGCCGTCAGCGAGTTGCAGAAAAGCTTCAGCAGGAAGGAGAAACTCGACAGGTTCGACGAGTTGATGATGTCGATGTTCCCAACATTCATCACCGACTTCAATGCCCTGCTGCTCCCTGAAAACAGGAAACAGGAAGGAGGTTCGCTTCTCACCCCCTCCATGCGCATCTTTGCCCTCATCAGATTGGGAGTGAAGGACAACCAGCAGATAGCAAAAGTACTGAATCTTTCTTATAATACAGTCCTAAACTATCGTGTGCGAACAAGAGCCGGTTCCGTCAATCCAGAGCAGTTCGAACAGGATATTATGAGCATAGGACAGTAGAAGACGGCTTCAGAAAAGGCCGGGAGCGCATTATATAGCCTATATATTTTTGCTATATAATTAAATCTTCTTATTTGAATGAATCTATTTATAGTACAGTGTGTTATGCCTCTGTTTAGCATATATCTGAACTATATATTTTCCAAGGCACTTCTCAGTGTTGCAAAAAACTCATAAATTTGCGGCAGAAACCTAATAAAAATCTTATTTTAAAAGTAAAAATTGTATGAAAAAGAAGTGTTTTTTACTGCTGCAAGTGCTTCTTGCATCCATGATGACATCTGTTAATGCACAGACATTCAGTGCTGACAAGGTTTACACAATTGTCTGCAAGCCTGATTTCAACACGTTCATGCAGGACAAAGGAACCGGCAAGTTACTCCTTGGCTACGAGGTGTCCGGTAGTCTGTGGACGTTTGAACCAACAGAGAATGCCGACTGCTACTATGTGAAGAACGTCAAGACAGGCAACTATATTCAGGCTTGCCCGGAATTGGAAGTTCCCGTTGAGATGGGAACGACTCCTGTGGAGTATTACATCAAGGGCGATGTCGATGGCGGTCAGGCTGGCGAGAACTTCTTCCGCATGACTTCAACCAACCGTTCCCCTAACGATTTCAGCGCAGGCACCATCGGCTTGAATCGAGCTGGTGATAACACGAAGGTTCAGGGCTTTAATTCTGTCGTGGGAGCTAACCAATGGTCGGTATGGAGAATTCTTGAGGTGCCAATGGTTCAGAAGGCCTCGCTCACCAGCCCGTATGTCGGCACAAGTGTTCAGGAAGGCAGCGTTTATTTATATAATGTAGAGAGCGGCATGTGGCTCCAGAACAACAACAGGTTCAATTCAGACCTGACGTTGCAGTGCTGGACTACTCGTGGCGAGCTGGGCGACCGCGGCCTTGACTTCGAGCTGATAGCACTTGGAGATGACTGCTATCAGATTGGCCCGCACTTTACAAAGAACAATTCGATGAACGGAGATGGCTTCTATTTCGATACCAATAAGGATATCACCTCCTGGAAGTTCACTCCCAAAGAAGTCGATGGCATCACCAATGCCTATACAATCGGGTGCGAGTTCGCTACCTTGGGTGCTGACGTCAACAATTATCTCCGTGCCTTTGACTTGGGTGCCACGACTTGGCAGGTTGTCACTCTTGAAGAGCGCCTACAGTATGTTGAGCAGAATGCTTCTCCCGAGAATCCCATTGACGTGACGTTCCTGGTGAACAACCCTGATTTGTCGAACAACAACGAGCGCAATAATTGGGTGGTTACCCGCGACGGCGGCAATGAACAGTGGAACGACTATAACCGCTTCAACCGTCATTGCCAGGTACAAGGTTCTGGCAGTGTTGACATCTCGCAAACAGGAATTGAGGTTCCCAATGGCACCTATCAAGTGCTTTTCACAGGTTTTTATGCTCCTACAGGCCTGGGTGCGCTCAACCTCAACGACTATAATGCATACAAGACGAATGGCAACGACGTTGTCTGTGCTGTAGGATATGCTAATGATGAGATTGTCAAGCTTCCTTCTGTTTACTCTTTGGAAGCGACTTCAAATGTTGCCAATGTACACCAGAAACAGGTAGGCGACTACTTCTTCCCCGGCAATCCTGATCAGGCAAATGGCTCATTGGGTCATCGTCTTTACCAGTCGGAATTGCTTACCGTAACTGTGACAGACGGCACACTGACCTTGGGCGTCAAGACTACTGAGGGTTGTCCTACATCAGCTTGGGTAGGTCTTA
>CADCCR010000028.1:26000-33372 GCA_902799985.1 uncultured Bacteroidales bacterium
GCCACCTTCGTTGCTCCCTTCCCCATCTCCGCTATTCCCGCAGGTGTAGAGGCATTCGCAGCTCAGTCAGGTACAGATTTCGTACACTTGGAACCCGTTGCTACTATCCCTGCAGGCGAAGCTGTTGTCCTGAAGGCTGCTGAGGGCACATACACCATGTCTGCCGATGCCAGTGCAGCAGAACTTGGAACGGCCAACGATTTGCAGGCCGCTACCGAGGAGGTTACAGCCGATGGTTCACAGTACATTCTTGCCAAGATTGGTGAAGAGGTAGGTTTTGCCAAGGCAGCTCCCGATACTAAGATTGCTGCAGGCAAGGGTTATCTTGTCATCGCCAATGCCGGGGTGAAGGCATTCTATCCTTTCGCAGACGAAGCTACTGGCATCAACAGCCTCACCCCAGCCCTCTCCGAAGGCGAGGGAGCTCTTTATAACCTTGCCGGCCAGCGCTTGCAGAAGATGCAAAAGGGCATCAATATCGTTGACGGAATGAAGGTTTTGAAATAGAAATGTTAGAGAATAAGAAACTAAGATAACAATACAATAAGGAAATTAGAAAGGGTGACGTGTGCCGTTCATGGGAAACGAAGCGCCTACCCTTTCTGATTACCTGAAATGAATCTCCAATTATGAAAAAGACATATTTGATTCCTGCCATGAAGGCAGAAGAGGCCCAGGCCATCAACATGTTGGCGGAGAGCCTTTTGATAAGCGATGACACCACGGTTGACGGAGGTGATGCCTTGACAAAGGAGGCTGCATGGGCTATCTGGGACGATAAAGACATGCCCGAAGAATAGGTGATATTCATTATTCCCAACAAAGATGAAGACGAGACACCTTTTGCTTTCTTCGGCATCGCTGCTTCCTGTGTTAGGTTTGGCGCAGACACAAAGGCCCAACATCATCATCCTGAACATTGATGACATGGGATACTCCGACCCTTCGTGCTTTGGCGGCGACTATGTGAACACAACCAACATCGACCAACTGGCCAACGAGGGACTCTCCCTTACACAGTTCTATACGTCCTGCCCCATCAGTTCGCCATCGAGAGTCGGGCTGACCACAGGCATGTATCCCACTCGCTGGGGCATCAACACCTTCCTGCAGGAACGTGTGAACAATGCCAAGAACGAGCAGAACGACTTCCTCAGCGACCGGGCACCCTCTATGGCGAGGGCCTTGAAGGCAAGCGGATATGCCACGGGACACTTCGGCAAGTGGCACATGGGCGGCGGTCGCGACGTGAAGAATGCACCGTCTATCCGGAACTATGGCTTCGACGAATACGTCTCCACGTGGGAGAGTCCCGACCCCGACCCGATGATAACTTCCTCCAACTGGATATGGGCTGCCACCGACCAGGTGAAGCGTTGGGACCGCACGGCCTACTTCGTCGACAAGACATTGGATTTCCTCTCGCGTCACAAAGGAGAGCCCTGTTTTGTCAGCCTCTGGCCCGATGATGTTCACACGCCGTGGGTTTACGACGGCGACGAGGCATCGCAACGCGAATCGGCCCACTCGTTCTCCATCGTATTGGCGGAGCTGGACAAGCAGATTGGCCGTTTCCTGCAAGGCCTGAAGGACTTGGGCATCGACCAGAACACCATTGTCATCTTCACGGGCGACAATGGTCCTGCCCCGGCCTTCGACGGTCATCGCACCAACGACTTCCGCGGTCAGAAGGGAACACTCTACGAGGGTGGCATACGAATGCCCTTCATCATTCGTTGGCCCGGACACATCCCTGCAGGGGTGAAGAACGAGCAATCGGTAGTCTGCATGGTCGACCTCTTCCCCTCGCTCTGTCAGATAGCCGGGGCAGATGTGCCGACAAATTATCCGCTCGACGGCTTGGACATGAGCGATGTCATAACAGGTCAGTCCACCCGCGAGCGCACCACGTCTCTCTTCTGGGAGTTCGGCAAGTGCAAGGCCGACAGGGTCAGTCCGCACATCGCGGTCCGTGAAGGCGAGTGGAAGTTGCTGGTCAATGCCGACGGCTCCAGGACCGAGCTCTACAACATGGCCACCGACTTCAACGAGAAGCACAACGTGGCATCCGTCTATCCCGCGCTTACGGAACGTCTGAAGAAGGCAGCCATCGACTGGTTCAACGAGGCTTATCGCGAATATGCCGACAATATAATATATGTATCCCCCGATGGCGACGAAAGTGCCGACGGCACATCATGGGAGAAAGCCACAACCCTGAGCCATTCCGTCGCGCTTGCCGAAGGAGCATCCGGCACACAGGTCTGGATGAAGCAAGGCCAGTACAACGTAGTTGCGTCCGTCATCTCCGATAATGTGGCATTCTACGGCGGCTTCAACGGAACGGAAAAGAAGTTGGCGGAGCGCAACTGGCAGAGCAACCCGACCATCGTCGACGGCGGCGGAGCCGTCAGTCCTTTCCGCAATTCTCTGACGACATCTGTAAGCACAGTCCTCGACGGACTCATCGTGCAGAACGGCATCAATCAGGCCGGCGCCAACGGTAACGGCAATGGCGGCGGAGCCATCCTCAACGATGGGGCTGTCGTCAGGAACTGCATCTTCCGCAGCAACCGCACGCAGAACGGCAAGAACGGCGCTGCCATCCATTGCCACACAGGGCAACTGCGCATAGAGAACAGCCTCTTCACCGGCAACACATCCTCCGGCAACGGCGGAGCCATTCAGGTAGGCGGCGGTGTGACGGCAACCATCGTCAATTGCACCCTCGCTGACAATCAAGCCTCTGGCCCGGGCGGAGCTTTCGGTCTTGGCACCAACGGCTCGAACCTGAACGTCTACAACAGCATTGCCTGGCACAACACGGGAAGTGGCGGCTACAGCAGCTTCGGGCAGAATGCCGACGTCAACGGCGGCGGCACGGTCGTCTCGAGATATTCAGCCATCGAGAGTCAGAGCACGAAGTTTACCGATGGCGACGACAGCAATCACATGCCGCTCTCCGAAGCGGTAACTCCTATGTTCCAGGAGGGCAGCTACGAACTGGCGGAAGGGTCGCCCTGCATCGATGCAGGCAATGCCAACCTGACCTCGCAGCTCGACTATGACCTGGTCATGAGTCGTCGATTCTCAGGCACACAAATCGACATGGGAGCTTACGAGTTCGACAAGGGGGAACCTGTGACGGGAAACAGCGTCATCTACGTCTCGCCCGATGGCAATGACGAAGCCGACGGTACTTCCTGGCAGCAGGCCACTACCCTGAGCCATGCCCTGACGCTTGCCGACACCTACGTTGGCAATGCAACCCTTTGGCTGAAGGAAGGCTTCTACCCCGTCGGCACACCCATTCATCCCGACAAGATGGAGATTTACGGTAGCTTCTCCGGCAGCGAACAGACGCCCGACGAGCGCAACATCACCGTTCATCCGACCATCATCGACGGCGGCGGCACGATAAGTCCCATTCGCAACAGCAACCTCGACGGCACGGTGACGACAGTCCTCGACGGACTCGTTGTGCAGAACGGCATCAATCAGGCCGGCGCCAACGGCAACGGCAATGGCGGTGGAGCCATCCTGACCAACGGCGCAACTGTCAGGAACTGCATCTTCCGTGGCAACCGCACGCAGAACGGCAAGAACGGCGCTGCCATCCATTGTCACCTGGGGCAGGTCAACATCGAGAACAGTCTTTTCACGGGTAACACATCGTCTGGCAACGGAGGTGCTATTCAGGTGGGTGGCGGCACTACGGCAACCATCATCAACTGCACCTTCGCTGACAATCAAGCCTCTGGCCCAGGCGGGGCCTTCGGCCTTGGCACCAATGGCTCGAATCTGAACGTCTACAACAGCATCGCCTGGCACAATACGGGCAAAGGCGGCTTCAGTAGCTACGGACAGAATGCCGACGTCAACGGCGGCGGCACGGTCATCTCACTCTCTTCCGCAATAGAAAGCACAAGTACAAAGTTCACGGACGGAAACGACGAAGGGCACATCTCCCTGTCGCAGCAGGTCACGCCGATGTTCGTGAAGGAAGCTGCGACAGACGGCAGCACCAATCCCGTCGAGATGGTAGCGGCAGGCTATGAGCTACAGGAAGGCTCGCCCTGCATCGATGCCGGCAACGACAACTATGCCGCCATTGGCCGCCACGACCTCGCCGGCAAGAACCGTGTGCTCGGCACGCACATCGACATGGGTGCCTTTGAGTTCGACCTGGACGCAACAGGCATAGAAAAAGGTGAAAAGGCGAAAAGGTTAGAAGGTGAAAAATATAACCTCGCGGGGCAAAGGATTGCCAGTGGTCAGTCTTCCCGAGGCATCGTTATCGAAAACGGGAAAAAGAAATTGAATAAATAGAGCTCGCCTCCGGGCCCGTAAGCCCCCGCGCTTATTTCGGAAGCGCCCCGTGCTTATTTCAGAAGCGCCCCGTGCTTATTCCAGAAGCGCCCCGTGCTTATCTCGTAATCGCCCCGTGCTTATTTCTGAAGCGCAGGCAGGTTTGGGAGGAGGGACGTGAGTGAAAACAGAAACAGGCAGGCGGGTGCTCTGCCCGAAGCCGAACAAATAGGTAAGAAGAAAGAAACATGAACAACTATGCTTTAGCATTGCTGCCCCTGGGCATGACTTCGGCCATGGCTCAGCAGAAACCCAACATCCTCGTCATCATTGCCGACGATATGGGTCGTTGCGAGCTGGGCTGCTATGGCGGACAGAACCTGGCTACGCCCAACGTCGACCGTGTGGCAAGCGAAGGCATGCGCATGACCAACAACTTCGCTTCGATGGCCATCAGCGTGCCCATTCGGGCCTCTATGTACACAGGGCTCTATCCGGCTCATCACGGCTCGTTCCTCAATCACAAGGCCACGTATCCGCGTGTGAAGAGCGTGACGCATTATCTCTCCGACCTCGGCTACCGTGTGGGCAGGGCAGGAAAAGACCATCCCGTGAACCAGCCGAAGGTGTATGGCTTCGAGAAGATTCCGGGCTTCGTGGTGGAATGCACCGTGTCGCATCCCAAGAAGTCCACCCCCGAAGGCATTCTGGAGTTCATGAAGCGCGACGACAGTCAGCCCTTCTGTCTCTTCGTCTGCAGCATCAACAGCCATATGCCCTGGGATGCAGGCGACCCGTCGGAGTTCAATCCTTCCGACGTCAAGCTGCCGCCCAATTGTGTGGATAATGCAAAGACGCGCGAGGATTTCTGCAAGTATCTGGCCGAGATACGTCTGTTCGACGATGAGGTGGGCATGGTGATGTCTGCCCTCAAAGAAGCCGGAGCCGACGAGAACACCCTTGTGATTGTGCTCAGCGAGCAAGGTCCGCAGATGCCTTTCGGCAAATGGACGTGCTTTCGCTACGGACAGTCGAGTGCCATGATAGTCCGCTATCCCGGGAAGGTGGCTGCCGGAAGCGTGAGCGATGCTCTGGTGCAGTACGAGGATATCCTGCCCACCCTCATCGAGGCGGCTGGAGGCGAACCGGTGGCGGGACTCGACGGCATCAGCCAGCTGGATGTCTTCCTCGGCAAAGAGACCGACAAGCGTCGATGGGTCTATGGTATGCACAACAACAATCCCGAGGGACCGTCGTACCCCATCTATTACGAGAAGCACATGATGAAGGAGGGCGACAACATGTGGACGTCGTGGCTACAGACTGCGAAGACGAACGAGTGGGCCGATTGGCTTGTAGGCAAGTTTGTCCATCGCCCGGCCATCGAGTTCTACGACCACGAGTCCGACCCTTGGGAACTCAACAACCTGGCAGAAGCTCCCGAACATAAGGAACGGATAGAGACGATGCACCAGGAGCTGCATCGCTGGATGGAGGAACAAGGCGACAGGGGCGTGCTGATGGACACCAAGAACCCCGAAGACCCGACGCTGAAGACTCCCCAACCCGTCGGCAGCTACGAAGAGCTGGATGCCATCCGCGAGGACCTGACGCAGAACTACTACCTTGCCTGCGACATAGAGATACCCGTGGGCACCGAATGGGTGCCTATCGGAGCATCGGACAAGGACGACGGCGACCCGGCTCGCTTCTCCGGCATCCTGGACGGCCGAGGTCATGCCATAAAGGGTCTGACCATTAAGAACGCTACAGCCTTCAAGGGACTCTTCGGACGGATGGAACATGCAACGATAAGGAACCTGATTCTCCAGGATGTGAACATCACGGGCAAAGCTCCGACGGGAGGCATCACCGGAGCCATGATAGGAGCCTGCACAATGGAGCGGGTGGCCGTGACAGGCACGATAACCGGCGACAGCGAAGTGGGCGGGCTGGCAGGAAGAGTGGCGCGAGATGGCGCAAATACCGACTACAACACCATCCGCGACTGCTACGTGGTGGCCGACGTCACAGCAACCAGAATGAGCACAGACATGAACGCACCATCGTGTGCAGGAGGCATCGTCGGGTTCATTCATTCCAACAATGGTACGATGGTGGCAAAGCTCGACATAGCACGAACCTACTTCGCAGGCAACGTCTCAACCCTTCAGAACAGCCACAAGTCGGGCTGTGCGGCAGGCGTGATAGGCTTCACGGACAACAACCGGAACGTCCGCCTGCAGGATGTGCTGGTGCTGGCAAACAGCATCACCGGAGCAACCCCGAACTACTACTATTCCCGCCGGCTGCCTGCTGCGCCCGATAATGTCATAGAATTCATGTCGGGGCTGTATGTCAGGAAAGGCATCTCCTTGAAATATCTTGACGATGAAGGTGTAGGCGGACAGATTCCCAAAGGAACCATCCGCGAGATGGACGATGCTAAGCTGCGTACAAAGGGCTTCTATACCGGCACGTTGCATTGGGACTTCGACAACACCTGGACCATCCGCGAAGGGGAGTATCCCGTCTTCAAACTCGGTACGACAGATGGTCTGACTCCCGGAGGAAGTGGCACCACCTCCTCTGTCTTTCCCCTCGGCGGCGTGTATGATTTGCAGGGACGGTCCCTGCATACGTTCAGTCTGCCGGGGTTGTATATCGCAGACGGGAAGAAGGTCAGCATGAAGTAATCACATTATACATTATATATATACTATGTTTCAAAAATACCAACGCGCTCTGACAGCATTGCCGGCATTGCTTCCGGCTCTTGCCTCTGCCCAGCAGCAGGCCGCGCGCCCGAACATCATGCTCATCGTGGTGGACGATATGGGTTACTCCGACCTCGGTTGCTTCGGCGGCGAGGTGGAGAGCCCTAACCTCGATGCGCTTGCCGCCTCCGGCATGCGCTTCACACAGTTCTACAACTCCGGCCGCAGCTGCCCTTCGCGAGCGCAGCTCATGACGGGACGCTATGCCCAGACCGTCGGCATCACGGGCATGGGACAGAGCCTCACCCGCGACTGCGTCACCATCCCCGAGGTGCTCCGCACTGCCG
>CADCCR010000029.1 GCA_902799985.1 uncultured Bacteroidales bacterium
AATAGACCTTCCGCTTCGAGGTCCACGAAGTGCCGTTGTAGGAGAACAGTTCATTGTTCACCTCGTTGCCTCCAATCTGTAGCGCAGTCTCGGCTTCTGTTACATAGACGCCGATGCTGTCGTTGGCTTCGAATGCGGTGTCTGTCGCACGGGTGAGCTGACCAGGGTGAAGCATCTCTAGCTGTATTTCGCCATCGTCCGCCACAAATTTAGGTTCATTCAGTTCATCATTGCTGCATGAAGCAAACGCCACTGCTACTGCTGCATAAAGAAATAGTCTTCTCATATTGTGTTTCATTTTATTGTTTCATACTTGCTTTTCAAATTCTTGTGTATCTCCCGAACGCGGTTGCCCATCTTTTGGGCTTTTACGGTTTGCGGCATATGATGCTGGTTGCTGCCCGCATACGATGAGCCGCCGAAAGCGTTTCCTTCGCTGCGTGTCAGCCCCAGGGAGCCCCAAGCCTTGGAATCATGTTCGTAGAAATAGTCCATTGAGAACGTCATGCCGGCATAATCGAAGATGCGCCGCATGATGCTGAGTCGACTGGGAGCATTATAATAAGGTATACCATAGTTCATGCAGGAGTTCTGTTCCGGTCGGAAGATGCCACGCATATATCCAAGACCGCCTTCGTAGACATCAACGAAATCGCTGTAGCGTGTGTTGAAGACAAAGTCTGCCCAAGGCACGCTATGAAGGCCACTTGTGATGGAGAGATTGGCATACTCTCCAACTCTGTGCTTATTCTCAATCAGATCTTTCACGCTGGATGGAGCCCACAGGCTATAGACAATCTCCTCGTCGCCCAAGCGTCCGAAGCCATGTCCGCCTGCTTCATGCTGAATGACGCCGCGCGCATCCTGCGGATAGGGGCGATTGCTGGGGGGACAAATACTAATAGGCAAGCCATCCCACTCAAAGTAGGTTATACCACTATAGGCATCGCTGTTGGGTACAAGGATGATAAGCGAACGCCACAGATTGTCCCCTGTCAGCGGCGTATGGTCAATGGCATATTGCCGCACCACATCATCTTCGGTCAGCAGATAGCCGCCGTAAAGCGTGCCGAAGTGGTTATTTACATACGTGTTCATCGTGTTCACACCTTTTTCCTGAGACAGAGGGAAACCCACATAGACGTTAAAGAAATTGCGGTGGGTCTTGTAGGGTTCCAAGTCGAAGAAGTATTCCGTCTGCTCCCTTACCAGATTCAGGTAATTGTCATTCGAGATGTCCTCGCCATCATAGCCGTCACCCAGGAACAGGATGTCTATGCCCCTTCCTTGGGTAGCCTTCTGCAACGTTAGGTAGCTGTCCTCTTCCTGCTCGTAATCATACTGCCGTACCACACAGAAGGTCTTGTGACCTTCATTCGGCATCTCAAACCAGATGGTGTCGGCACGGTTGCCGCTGCCATGTTCCATTTGGTTGAAGGTGAGCGTCAGTTCGCTCTTGCCTGTGCTGCTGGTCTTTGAGAGTGTCACCCAGTCAGGCTTATGGCTCACCTGCCACGAGCCGTCAGCATTCAAGACAAGCTGCTCCTGATGTATGGTATTCAGAGCGTTCGCTTGCATGGGTCGGCAGACGAAATTGCTGTATTCCGCTATGCGCTTGAACTCTTTCCAGCCTGGTGCTTCGCGGTATTTCTCCACACAGCCTCTTGGTACTTCTACTGTGAAGTTGTCTTTGGGAACGCCATAAAAAGCATCACCTCTGACGACTGGAGGTTCCGGGTTCTCGCAGACGATGCTGTTCAGGCTGTAGCACTCATAGAATGCACGGTCTTCAATAAGTTCCACATTCTTGGGAAGTATGATGCCGGTCAGAGCTGTGCAACCCTCGAAGCAGCGATAGGAAACGCGTGCCACATTTTCTGCAAACCGCTGTGTTCCCGTTAAATACTTGCAGTTAGTGAAGGCCTCATTGTCGATGATGCGCAGACGGTCATTAAAAATGATATGTGAAATTTTTGTTTCAGCAAAACTAACATTACTAAGTTTTATTACATTAGGGGGTAGCACCAGTTCGCCTTGCAGGTTCGCTCCCCTGAAAGCCCCAGCACCTATCAACTTGACTCCATCGTGGAATTCCAACTGTGAACATCCAATATTCTGGAAGCATAAATCGGGAATCTCCGTCATACATGCTGGTATATTAATCGTACCTGTCATATTGGGATAACTCCAATATCCCAAAACCTCTTTCAATGATGATGGGAAATAAAGCGAGCCAGAGAAGTTTCCGTTGGGGGCTACTGCAACCTCAATACCCTCAGGTAGATGGAGTTCACCGGTCAGCTTGTTATTATAACCCATGAATTGATCCATGGATTTCAGTGTGGAAGGCAGGGTGAGCGTTCCCGAGAATTTGGCATCAAAGGCAAATCCAGATACACTTTCAACACCTTCTGGAATGACAAGCGATCCCGAGAGGCTGGTTCCACAGAAAGCAGTCCATCCAATTGTTTTTATGCTGTGTTCTGGAAATACAAAATGGCGTAACGAAGATTTCTCGTTGAAACAATCTATGCAACCGTCTTCCATTTCCACCTTGGCCATGTTTACAGCTTCCAAGGCATTGAGGTTTTCCTGGATGAATCTCCTGTCGTTAGCATTCATCGGTCCTACAATCTTCAGATTCTTTACAGCTCTGTAATTGTCGAATTTAGCATCAATCGCCTCTTTCAGCTTACCCGCTTCTTCAACGACAATTGTAGTGTAAGCGATTGTCAGTCCATCATGCATGTCAGGGTCATCAATCCAAGCTACAATATCAATATCTGCCAATTCCAATGTATATTCGCCTGCTTGTTCAGACTTGTTGACGGTGATGGTCATGTTATGCATCTTGCCACTTAGGAAGGTGGTGCTGGCTTCCTTCTTAAGCAAATATGTTTTTCCGTCGATGGTGACGGATACGATGGATTTCCCTGCGGCTACCGTCTGCGGAAACACTACTGCGCGAAAAGATTCGTTGTAGTTGAGCGGTGTAATGTTCGTTGGGGAACCTTCAGTTACTGCTACACTACCCGTGGAAAGGTCAACTTTACCATTAAGAATAGTGTTCTCTATCTGGACAGTCTTAATATGAGTAGCCCATTCGGAAGCCTTGAACCCAGTACCCATAACCAATTGTATCGAAATGCCAGCCATCAAATGCCTGTACTGCAGGCTGACAGCCTCTGTTGTGGGCATTACCTTTGTTGACTTTGCCCAAAGCAGATCGCTTGCTTCATAGCCCGCAAGTGTTCCGCTTGTAGCATTGCTGTCCTGTTTCGGACTGACACCGAACGAATAGTCAGTGACACTTTGCATCGACTGGTCGTAGGGATAGTAGCCATAAAAGTCGGCAGGGGTGCTGCTGTTCTTCCAGTAGAGCTGATAGTTGGCAGTCCACTTGGAACCATCGTATGAGAAGTGGATGTTGCCTGCACGCTCACCCTTCAGTGCCAGGGCGCCAGGATTACCTTCCTTGTCGTAGTCCACCACGAAGATGCCGACGGCATCACCTTCCACAAAGCCGTTCTCCATCGAGGTACGTGTCTGCGCACTACCGACGGGGTAGGTGCTCTCTATTATGATAGGGTTGTCTGTGTCAAAATCGCTTCTAAGTTCATTGAGGTTTTCAGAACACGAAATTGTCAGCAAAGACAACACAAGGGAATATAATAATAATGTATAGCAACAGTGTTTCATCGTTTGCCTCCTTTCTTTTTCAGGTTATCAATGGGCGAACCCTTGATGACGATTGGTGGTCTACCTTGCATGGCTGTTCCGCCAAATGCCCCTCCCGAGCGTGTCAGGAACTTGTCGCCCATCTGTCGACTGTCGTTGGCTACGAATGTTTCGAAGTCAAACGTCTCACCGGAATATTGCATAATACGCTCCACGATGGCCTGGCGGGAGATGGTGCTGTAATAAGGCACATTGTTGTTCATGCACGAATTCACCTCCGAGCGGTAAATGCCACGTCCATGCATGTAGGCCCCTTCGTAGATGTCCACGATGTCGCTGTATCGCGGGTCGAAGATGAGGTGGCTCCATTCCACTTCCTTGTATCTTCCCGAAAGCGAGAGATTGCTATACCAACCCATCTGCTTGTTCTCTTCTACTTGTCTGACATGGCCGCAGCAGACACACGTACACGTGAAGATGTTGTCGCGATGATAGACGTATTCGTCACCCAGCTTGCCAAAGCCATGACCGCCCGCTTCGTGCTGGATGATTCCCCGATAGTCGTTGGGATAACCATAACGGCTGTGAGGCGCAAATGCGACAGCAGCTCCGGAACCATAAAGTACAGCAATACCCTCGTAGGCATCGTCGTTCGGCACACAGACGATGAGGCTCTGATTGACGTTGGAAGGAGTGACGGCTGTTCCGCTTACTTGATTCAGCACATAGTCCATTACGTCATTAGGATGTACTTCGAGACGCCCGTTTCCTCCGGCTCCGTATATGGTGTTGAACTTTGTCTGCCGCCAAATATCGACGGAAGACTGTACGCCGCTCTCGTAGCTCATTGCCATATCTGCATAGACGTTGAAGTATTCCCTATACGTCTTATATGGCTCAACGGCAAAGAAATACTCCATGCCTTCACGCATGTCCTGAAGGAAGTTCCCCTTGGCAATGTCTTCGGCATCATAGCCGTCGCCTAAGAACACGATGTTGATGCCGCCATTGTTTCCCTTGGTTGCTTGCTGCAATGTCATCTGTGTGTCTTCGTCGTATTCGTAGTCGAACTGTTGGACAGTGTAGTAGCAGGTGATGGGGTTGCCTTGCTCATCCGTTTTATCAGTAAGCGTAAATACGATACTGTCGCGGCGGTCAGACGAGCCATGTGGCATTTCATCAATACGCACGGTGAATTCCTTCTTTTTGTAGCCAGCCTTAACAGACGGATGAATCCAATCGGGGCAGTGCGTCACCTTCCAACTGCCATTGCTGTTAAGCACCACGGTGCGGGTGTTGCTCTTGTTCAACAACTTCGCCTGCATGGGGCGGCATACAAAATTCTGATAGGTGGATATGCGTTTGAACTCCCTCCATCCTGGTGCATTGCGGTAGGCATTGACAGAACCTTCCGGGACGACCAGTGCACATTCATTCTTTTCCACGCCATTGAAGGCCCATGAACTCAGGACTGGTGGTACAGGGTTGAGGCATCGGACATAATAGAGCGAACGGCAGTTCTCGAAGGCGTTGGCCTTGATTTCTTCCAAATGTCGGGGTAGCACAACAGCCTCCAATTTAGTACACGATGCGAAGGCTCTTTCCTGTATTTGGATAATGGTGGAGGGCAAGGTGATGGTGTCTTGCAGGTTGCAGCCCTCGAATGTGCTTTCTTCGATGAATTCCAAGCCTTCGGGAAGATTGATGTGTGCGAAGTTGCTGCCTTGGAAGGCTCCCCAATGTGCTCCTATTTCATTGCCTTGTAACCTTTTTAGAGTTGATGGCAAATGAACATCTTGTGTTAATGAACTGCTACCACAATCGGCAATGTACTCCACTCCCTCAGGAAAGACGATAGAGGAATATTGTCCTCCTATGCCATAAACCTTTTTCACACCTTGAGGAATACGTACCACCTTGGCGGTCATGTTGGGTGCAAAGGTGCCATAGACTTCCGTAAGTCCATTAGGAATATGTATGTTGCCTGTCAGAAACTCACATCCACTAAAGGCACCTGCACCAAGGTATGTCATGTGTTCCGGTAGCACAACTTCGCCAGATAATGCTGTCCCACTGAATGCGTTGTTTGCAATATACTTTACCGTTGATGGTATGTATAATTCTCCTGAGAGTGCTGGTGTTTGTGAATCATAGAAGCCGCTTGTGCCGCCGAAATCACCGTCGATATACTCCAATCCCTCTGGGAAGATGAGCGACCCTCGGAGGTTGCAGGAACTGAATGAGCAAACGCCTTTAATGCTGTCCGGCCATGTGACGTATGAGAGGTAGTACATGCCGTACATACTCGGCAGCCAGTCGTCTGCCTCTATTGGCAGTCCGTATGGCAGTTCGCCCCATCCGCTTTCCCAACGTCGGGTCGTGATATTCTTGGTGCGTAGCTCCTTCATGTTTAGCGCCTCCAAGTAGGGCATTTGTTCCTTCATATACGTGAAAGCTCTATTGCCCACGATTGTTCCAGTCAGCTTAAGATTGATGATTTCCTTCGGGTCAAGTCCCATGCGTGTAATGACATCGCCCAGATATTCGCCCTCAACAACATGTACCGTAATGTATTCGCGGGTAGAGCCGTCATGTGAGACAGGGTCGTTGTCCCAGACTGTGACACTTTCGCTGATGAGGTTGAACTGATAGTCACCTGTATCAAGGGATTTCCTTACCTCGATGGTAAACTGATGCAGTTTGCCCGGATAATAGACCATTGGCTCCTTGCGTTTGAATTGGTATGTCTTGCCGCCGACGGTGATGGCGAGGAGGTTTGTCTTGGCTGCAATTGTCTGAGGAACGACTACGGCGCGGAATGTAGTTCCCTCCCGACCTCCTCCATATTGGAGGCTTGTGATTGACTTCGTTTCTGCATTGGCAGGTGTGACGTTGCCTGTTTGCAGGTTGATGGTGCAATCGGTAATCGTGTTCTTCACGAGAACGGACTTGTGGACTTCGTTCCATTCGCCTTCGTCGAAGCCAAAGCCTTCGGTGAGGATAACCTTGATGCCTGCCATCAGGTGTTGGTGCTGCAAGGTGATGGCTCCGGCTGTGGGGGTGACCCCTTCCTTCTTGGCCCAAAGGAAGTCGCTTGCCTCGTAGCCCAGCAGATGGCGGCCGGTCTTAAGGTTGTCGCGCTGGTTCTGCTGTACGCTGAAGGGGTAGGCCGAAGTGCTGCTGAGTTCGGCGTCGAAGGGATAGTAGCCGTAGGCATCGATGGGTGTCTTCTTGTCTTTCCAGTAAATCTGATAGCTGCCTGTCCACTTGCCCGATGCCTCGTCGTAGGTGAAGCAGACGTTGTCGGCATGATTGCCGGAAGGCTGCAGGGGCTGTGGGGCTTCGTCCTTGTAGTTGACGATGTACACGCCTATCTGGTCGCCATCGGCAAAGCCTCCGTCGTTGGCACGCGTGGTGTATTGCTGGCAGATTTCTGCCCGCAGTTCCATGGCGTCTCTCGCGGCTGTCTGCGCATCCTCGACCACGGTGTCGGAACAGGAAGCAAGGAGCAGAAGCGCTGCTATGTATATATAATAATAATGTATTCTCATGTTCATTCGGGAATTTCTATTTTGTCGTTAGCCATGAATCCTTCCAGCGTGAATGGTTTGCCTGCTGCTTCCATGATGCGGCGGACTATCTCGTAGCGGCTGATGGCGTTGTAGTAGTGGATGTGTGCCGCTCCCATCACGCTCTGGTTCTCCGAGCGGTAAGTGCTGCGTGCATGATTCAGCGCTCCTTCATAGACGTCAACATAGGGTGCATACCGTTCGTTGAATATAAACTGACGCCAGGGCAACTCGGTCATCTTAGGCGTGATGCTGACGTTCTGCCACCATCCCTTTTGGCGAGACCTGTTGTATTCGTTGGTCATGTTGCAGCCGGGGCAGGTGCAGGCTTTCATGAATGTGAAGTGGTTGACGTACTCAGGTCCGAGCTTGCCGAAGCCGAGTCCGCCGAGGTGGTGCAGTATGTCGCCGCGTTGGTCGTAGGGGTAGATGTCCTCGTTCTTGCCAAGCCAGCTGAAGGAGATGCCGTTGTCCCATAGGTCGGTGTGGCTGCCATAGGCCGATGTGTTGCAGAGCACGAGCACGGCTACATGTTCGTTGATGTCTGCAGCATGTTCCTGGGCATATTGCCAGACTAAGTTGTTGCTGTTCTCCCAAGCGTCTTCCGGCTGGAAGCGAAGCTTTCCGCTCATGCCCGTCTCGGGCGAACAGGCGTAAGCCGTAGAGACGGTGAAATAGTCGCGGTAGGTCTTGTAAGGCTCGGTGCTGAACAGGTGTTCCATCTGTGCCGTCATGTCCAAGAGATATTTACCTGAGACGATGTCGTCGGCATTGTAGCCCTCGCCCACAATGAATATAGGTATGGGCGTGCCACCGGCTGAAGCTGTTTGCAGGGTAACGGTGGCATCTTCCTTCACGCCTGCATTCACTTGCCGGACATCGGTATAGGTGGTGTAGTCCTTGCCCTTCAAGCCGAACACAATCTTACCTTCACGGGTTTCTCCCGAATTAGGCTGAATGGTGACGATAACCTCTTCCTTGTATTCACCCGAAGATGGCGAGACTTCTATCCATGAGGGGCATTCAATCACTTCCCATTCGCCTTCGGCACGCAATATGCCAGAGCGTGTCGTGCCTTTATCCATGCAGACAATCTCAGGCACGTTGTAAGCCAATTCATGATGAGGCGTGATGTTTTGGAACGTCTTCCAATCGTTGGAGCGACGATATAATTCGATGCTTTGCTCGGGAACCTCAAGAACAACCTTGTCGAAATACAGGCCGTCGAAGACACCCTCCTCCAATGTGGGAGGTTCGGGGTTGAGGCATATGACGGTTTGCAAGCCATCGCAATTAGCAAAGGCCCCTCTCCCTATTTCGCTTACGTATTTGGGAATGGTAATGGAGGTGAGCAAATGGTTGGCTTGGAACGTCTCGGCGCCAATGTACTCCAGTTTAGAGGGCAGCGTTATCTTCGTTAGCTGATTTAATCCAAAGGCTCCCCATCCTATATCAAGACAGCTCTCTGGTATCACCAGTTCTCCCTCTATTCCACAATTATCAAAAGCATGTGCGCTAATTTTACGCAAGGCAGGAGGTAGCTTTAATTGGAAAGGCAAGCTGTGCCAGCGAAAGACTTCCCGTCCATCTATTTCTTCCAAATCATCGTTGAAATGGATGTTGCTGATACGCGAAGGCCAGCCCTCGCCAAGTTTCTTCACACCAGCTGGGATGGTGATGTCGACATAGCCCTTGAGGGCAATACCTAATCCCCCTGCATAATCTAACCCTTGAGGTATTTCTATCTTGCCTGTGAACGAACCGTCGCTGCCCATCCCAGTGAACACTCCCTCTAATTGTTTTAGCTTTGATGGGATATGGAACGTGCCGTAGAAGTTGGGAGTGCGGTCGAAAGCGCCGCCACCGATATAGGTAATGTTGTCAGAGAGTTTGAGTTCGCACTTGTAGCCACAGGCAAAGAAAGCACTTGTCTCTATGGTATCGAGCGTGTTAGGGAGGATGAGTTCCATGCCATTCATTTCTTCGTTATAGGCCAGCGCAAGAACACCTATCTTCGTCACGCCCTCTGGAATCTCCAACGTGGAATACATCAGCCCGCGCATACCGCTGAGAGCCTCTCGGGCCATTCCCTTCAACGAAGAGGGAAGTACCAGCGAGCGAAGATTGCCATTGCCACGTAAAGCACTATGGGGTAGTGTGTTGTCGGCATAATAATCATGCCAATTGCTGTCATAGAAATCTTGTCCTGTCCAGGCATGCTTGATGACGACGTCCCTTATGTTCAGATGCTTAAGTTCAGGCATCTCGTCACGTAGCAAATTGAAGTCCTCTGTCGTCAGCTCTCCTGTCACTTTCAGGTTCTGTATGGTCTTGTAGTTCAGCCCTGCCTTGGAGATGCTCTCCTTGAGCTTGCCTTTTTCCGGGCAATGTACGATGACGTACTGCATGGACGAGAACTGATGGCTGACCTCGTCGTTTGTCCAGTCGGTGATGCCATCGTCCTTGACTTTGATGCGGTAGTCGCCCGAAGCCTCGTCCTTGTTCACCGTGATGGTGAAGTTGTGGAGCTTGCCCGCCTGGTACTTCATGGACGAGGTGAGCGTGTGGCTGTAGGCTTTGCCGTCTATGGTGATGCTGATGAGCGCTTTGCCTGCTGCTACTGTCTGCGGAATGACGACAGCACGATAGTCGCTCGTCTGTTCGCGCATGCGGATGGGGCGGTCGTAGCTTCCTGTAGGGGTGGCTTTGCCTGTAGCGAGGTCAATGGTGGCCGTGCGTACGGTGTTGTCAACGGTCACGAGTCGCGGCAGTTTCTTCCACTCGGCATCCGTAATGCCTTCACCTTTATTTAATTCTACGCGCACGCCTGCGAGACGATGGCTGTAGCGTACGACGATGGTTTCAGTCGTGGGTGTCTTGCCCGCCGTCTTTCCCCAAAGGAAGTCGGATGCCTCGTAGTTCGACATCTCGCCCTCGCGCTGCTCATCTTGGTCGGCATTGACTTCGAAACGGTAGGCCGAAGGCTCGCTGATGTAGTTGGCTGCCGGATAGTAGCCATAGATGTCCACCGGCGTTTCTTTGTCGCGCCAATAGACGGCGGTGGGAGCCTTCCAGCGATAGCTCTCGCCGTCGAAGGTGTAGATGATGTTCGAGGCTCGGTTGTTTAAGGCTATCCGTCCGGGCTGACCGTTCTCGTAGTCAACGATGTAGATGCCCATGCGGTCGCCCGTGACAAAGCCCTGTTCGTTGGCGCGCGTCAAGTTCTGCTGCTCGATGGAGCCTGTCAGACTGATGGGCAGAGTCCCCGGAGCCTCCAGAACTTCGCTCAGCTGTTCACTACAGCTGAAAAGTATCATGGCAGCTGCCAGCCACAATAGATTATGTTTCATCGGTAAAGCCAGTTTGTGTTGTTTCTGTGATGTTTCGTGGTACAAAATTACGATATAATTCCCAATTAACCAAGTGATTTGCATATAATTTTATGGAAACATTCATGCTTTGCTTCTAACCGAAATCCTTTTCTGTTCGCCTGCAAATTCATCAGTCTACGGATAAAAACTATTTCCAAGCCTTGGAAATATATTTCAAAAGCTTGGAAATATATTTTAGTGCCTTGGAAATATATTTCAGAGCCACTGAAAAAGTTTCTATCTGGGGCGCAATGGTTTTTGTTCCTCGCGGGAAAGGCTTTGATTGCGTTCGGGAAGTTATTTTCCATGCAAAAGAACATTATAACTCTCCTGCAAAAACATCATGATTCTCCTGCGAGAACATCAGAGTTCTCCTGCAAGAACATTAGAGTTCTTCTGAATAAACATCATGGTTCTCTTCAGCAAAAGGACATTAGAAGAAGATTCCCAGCCTATTATGCATCGCCTGTCTGTTCCGGTGTTCCACATTGGAGAATCTGTCCTCCGTTGCGGCCTCCGCCCGGGCCCATCTCGATTATCCAGTCGGCAGAGCGGATGATGTCCTGGTTGTGCTCGATGACGATGATGGTGTTGCCCTTGTCCACCAGACGGCCAAGCACGCCGAGTAGCACGCGGATGTCCTCGAAGTGGAGTCCTGTGGTGGGCTCGTCGAGGACGTAGAGTGTGTGGCCTGTGTCGCGTTTGCTGAGCTCGGTGGCAAGCTTCACGCGCTGGCTTTCGCCGCCCGAGAGGGTGTTGCTGGGCTGCCCGAGCTTGATGTAGCCGAGGCCTACGTCCTGCAGCACCTTTATCTTGTTGAGTATGGTGGGCTGATTGGCAAAGAATTCTACGGCCTGATTGATGGTCATGTCGAGCACGTCGGCTATGCTCTTGCCGCGGAAACGCACTTCCAGCGTCTCGCGGTTGTAGCGTTTGCCGCGACACTCTTCACAGGGGACGAAGACGTCGGGCAGGAAATTCATCTCGATGGTGCGGTAGCCGTTGCCGCCGCAGCACTCGCAGCGTCCGCCTTTGACGTTGAACGAGAAGCGTCCGGGCTTGTAGCCTCGGATGCGGGCTTCGGGCAGTTCGACGAAGAGGTTCCTGATGTCCATGAAGACGCCTGTGTATGTGGCGGGATTGGAGCGCGGTGTACGGCCCAACGGACTTTGGTCGACGTCGATGACCTTGTCGATGTTCTCCAGTCCTTCTATCGATTCGTAGGGCAGCGGTTCTTGCAGCGAGCGGTAGAAGTGCTTGCTGAGGATGGGGTAGAGCGTCTCGTTGATGAGCGAGCTCTTGCCGCTGCCGCTGACACCCGTGATGCAGATGAGCTTGCCCAGCGGTATCTCTACGCTTACGCCACGAAGGTTGTGACCCGTTGCACCGTTCAGGCGCAGGCTGAGGCCGTTGCCTTCCCGTCGCTGGGCAGGCGGCTCGATGCTGAGTGCTCCCTTCATGTAGCGGCTGGTGAGCGTCTCTTTCTTCAGCATTTCGGGGTAGGTGCCTTGGAAGACCACCTCGCCTCCGCGTCTGCCTGCCAGGGGGCCGATGTCGACGATGTAGTCGGCGTTCTCTATCATCTCGCGGTCGTGCTCCACTACGATGACGGTGTTGCCGCTGTCGCGCAGGGCTTTGAGCGAGCGGATGAGCTTGATGTTGTCGCGCTGGTGAAGGCCGATGCTCGGTTCGTCAAGGATGTAAAGGACTCCCACCAACTGGCTGCCAATCTGTGTGGCAAGGCGGATGCGCTGACTTTCGCCGCCCGAGAGACTCATCGTGGGGCGCGAGAGGGAGAGGTACTCCAGTCCGACATCGAGCAGGAAGCGGAGTCGTGTGCGAATCTCCTTGATGATTTCCTGTGCGATGGTCCGCTGTCGTTCGGTCAGTTTGCTGTCCAGGTCGCCAAGCCATTCATCGAGCTGGCTGAGGTCGTAGGCTGACACTTCGGCGATGTTCTTGCCGCCGAGCAGGAAATGTAGCGACTCCTTCTTGAGTCGTCCGCCCTTGCATTCGGGACAGACGCATATACCGCTGAACTGCTCTGCCCACTTCTGTGCCGCAGCGCCCATTTCAGCGTCCTTCATCTGATTGATGTACTTTATCAGTCCGTCGAACTCTGTGTAGACGTCGTTCGTTGTCTTCGACCTGTCGGCAGGAATGCGTAGCCGTTGCGAACTGCCCTCCAGTACTTCGTCGATGGCTTCGTCCGGCACCTCGCCGAGCGGCGTGTCTATGTTGCATCCGTATTGTTCCAACAGGGCTTCCACCTGCCAGAATATCATGGCCTGGCGCGCTTTGCCAAGTGGAGCGAAGCCGCCTTGCCGGAGGGATAGTGTGGGGTCGGGGATGACTTTGCTGCGGTCGATGGTGTGCACGAAGCCGAGTCCCTTGCAGCGCGGGCAGGCTCCCTGGGGACTGTTGAAGGAGAAATCGTGGGGCGCAGGGTCGTGATAGGAGATGCCGCTCGTGGGGCACATCAGATGTTTGCTGTAGTGTCGCAAGGAGCCGCTGTCCATGTCGTAGACGAGCATCTCGCCGTCGCCTTGTTTCATGGCGTTTGCGATGCTTTGTGCCAAACGCATTTCGTCCTTCGGCTTGCTGTCTTCCTGCCCCGAGGCCGCGGCTTGTCCGGCTTCGTCAGCTTCTCTTTCCTGTACACGCAAACGGTCGATGACGACCTCGATGCTGTGGTTGCGGTAGCGGTCGAGCTTCATGTCGGGCACAAGTTCCATCAGCTCGCCGTCCACTCGGGCATAGAGATACCCTTTGCGACGAATGGTCTCGAAGAGTTCGTGGTAGTGTCCCTTGCGGTTCTTGACGAGTGGTGCGAGCAAGGCGATGCGGCGGCCGCTGTATTCATTGAGCAGGAGGCTGATGATCTGTTCCTCCGTGTAGCGCACCATCTGTTCGCCGCTGATGTAGGAGAAGGCATCGGCTGCACGGGCATAAAGGAGGCGCAGGTAGTCGTAAATCTCGGTGGTGGTTCCCACCGTGCTTCGCGGGTTCTTGTTGGTAGTCTTTTGCTCGATGCTGATGACCGGGCTGAGGCCTGTTATCATGTCCACATCAGGCCTTTCCATCCCGCCCAGGAAGTTGCGTGCGTAGGCGCTGAACGTCTCGATGTAGCGTCGTTGTCCCTCGGCATAAATTGTGTCGAAGGCCAAGGAAGACTTGCCGCTGCCGCTCAGACCTGTGATGACCGTCAGGCTGCCGCGCGGTATCTCTACGTTGATGTTCTTCAGGTTGTTGACGCGTGCGCCCTCGATGCAGAGCCATCCTCCGTCGCCCATTTTCTGTGGATTAGCTTTCTTCTCGCTCATTGACTGACGCCCTCGTCGCTTGTGCCTTCGCCGTTGTTGTAGCCGGAAATGACGTTGATGGCCTTCTTGATGTTGTAGTTGATGCCGTCGCCGCCTTTGGCCGATACGACAAGGAAGTAGACGCCGTCCTTCACCACCTTCCCTTTATACTTGCCGTCCCAGCTGCCGTGGATGTCGTCCCACGAGTAGAGCTTCTGCCCCCAGCGGTTGAAGACGGCGGCATGGAAGGAGACGATGCTCTTGTAGCCGTCCTTGGGCTTGAGTTCGTCGTTGTGTTGGTCGCCATTGGGCGAGATGCCATTGGGGAAGTCCAGCTTGCTCTCGCTGACGGTGAAGGTGATGAGTTTCTTGTCTTCATCGTCCTGCGGGAACTCATAGTCCTCGTTGACGCCTTCTTCGCCGTAGAAGATGGCACGAAGCTGCACGACAAAGCTGCCGCTCTCGCGGAAGTCATACTCCAATGTCTCGTCGTTGCGTCGGAGCAGAATGTTCCCCGGTTCGTCGGCTTTCCAGAGCGTCCATTCGTACCACACCTGGCTCTTGTACCCTTCGGGGATGGTGGGGTTGGCTGTGAACACTACGCGGAAGGGAACGCTTTGCACGGTTCCGTTCACGTCGCCCGTATCTTCGTTGCCTTCCTCGTCGGTGTTATAGTATGTGCCGACGGGGTCGACGGTTGGCACCTGTGCCCATGCAAAGTATGGCAGAAGCGCGAGGAAAAGGAATAAAATGTGCTTCATGAGTCAATATATTTGTGCAAAAGTACGAAGAAAATGGGAGTTAAGAAAGAAGAGAGCAGATTTATTTAAGAAAATTATGAAATATGAATTACGAATTATGAATTATTTCGTACCTTTGCAGGTATGAAACGTGTTTTGCTACTTATCATGTGTCTCAGTCCGCTTCTTCTTTGCGGACAGAATACACTTTCGGCGCTCGAGAACATGCACACCGTTGCCAAAGGGCAGACGTGGGAAAGTGTGGCGGCCGAATATGCTGTTTCCGTGGCAGAGTTGCAGGCGGCCAATCCCGACATCACAAGACGCAAGCTCAAGAAGGGCACGTTGCTCATCATTCCGCGCAAGCCGAAGCCGGTGGAGGTGGAGGAGGTCGTTGAACAAAAGCCCGAATCGGTCGTACGCACTACTTTGCCGCATCTCAAGGTGGGCGTCCTCTTGCCGTTCAGCCAGGAGAAAGCAAAGATGACGGAACTCTACCGCGGCTTGCTGATGGCTGCCGACAGCGTTCGCCGCAACGGAACAGACCTCGACATCTATGCATGGGACGGAGGATTGATGGCATCGAAGATAGAAGGGCTGCAATCGGAGTTCAAAGGGCTGGACATCCTGTTTGGTCCCACCGAGGCGACGCAGATTCCTGCTGTGGCCGAGGTGTGCCGCGAGCATGGCATCCGCCTGGTCCTTCCCTTCGCAGGCGGGCAGGTCTTGCAGGACTATCCGCTTGTCTACAACGCAACGGCCCCGAATGCGGTTGTCTTCGAAGAGGCTGTGAAGAAGATGAAGACGGTCTTCACGGACGCTAACTATGTGGTTGTCAGCAGCGGCAGCCCCGACAATCAGGGAAAGGTCCTGTGCGAAACACTCTCGAAGCGCATGTCCCAGCAGGGGACGGCCATCGGCTACGTTGACCTCGAAGGCGATGCTGATGCCTATGAGTCTGCTTTCAGTCGGCTCAGCGAAAACGTGGTTGTGCTCGACAATGCCGACACACGTTCGCTCAACATCGTGCTGGCTCGCCTCAAGGACTTCAGTCGCCGGCATCCCGACTACCGCATCTCCCTGATTGGCTTTCCCGAGTGGCAGTCAACGACGCAGATGCTTCTGAAGGACTTCTTTGCCTTCGACACCTACATCATCAGCCCATATTATTATAATGTACTCGAGGAATCCACGAAACGCTTCCAGCGTGCCTACGAGGACGCCTTCCATACGCCCATCGCACAGAACTATCCGCGCTATGCAGCCCTTGGCTTCGACCTCGGCTACTACTTTCTGTCGGGCCTTAGCAAGCAGGGCGACACCTTCGAGCAGATGCAAGGTTCGCTCGTGCAGGAGCCTTATCAGAACAGGTTCCGCTTCGAACGTCTGCCGTCCGGCATGAGCTTCACCAACCGTTTTGTGCAATTCATCCACTTCACAAAGGAAGAAAAGATTGAAATCATCCGATGAAGCGTCTCTACTCTTTGTTCCTGGCAGCCGTTGCAGCCGCTTTCCTTCTTCCGGCGGCTCTCTATGCTCAAGTGGGAAAACCACGTACCGACTTGGCCATAGGCGGAAGCGGCGGCTTTGTGATGAACCGCGTCTCCTTCAATCCTTCCATCAAGCAGACGATGAAGAACGGCATGACTTTGGGCCTGACTGCCCGATATACTTGCGAGAAGTACTTCAGCATGATCTGTGCTTTCCAAGGCGAAATCAACTACACGCAAGCAGGCTGGAAGGAAGTCATCGACACCAGTACCGACACCTACCAGCGCACCATGCACTATGTGCAAGTGCCGCTGTTTGCCAATCTGGGCTTTGGTCGCGAGCGAGGCGGCGTGAAGGGCTTCCTTGTCATCGGTCCGCAGTTGGGTTTCTGCATCGGCGAGACAGAGAAACGTGGCGGCGAATGGACGAGCAGAACCTTGGCGATGCGCATCAACGGCGTCACGGAGCAGTACGACCTGAAGGTGCAGAGGAAGTTCGAGTACGGCATAGCGGGAGGCTTGGGAATGGACATCAGCACAAGAAAGGGACATCATTTCATCCTGGAGGGGCGTTACTTCTTCGGCCTTAGCGACATCTTCTCCAACTCGAAGAAAGACCCTTTCGGCCGCAGCGCCAACGGCAACATTGTCATCAAAGTGTCCTATCTCTTCGACATCATCAAGACAAACTTGTAAACGACCCGTGCTTAGTTTGCCAACGACGCGTGCTTAGTTTGCCAACGACCCGTGTTTAGTTTGCCAACGACGCGTGCTTAGTTTGCCAACGACGCGTGCTTAGTTTGCCAACGACCCGTG
>CADCCR010000030.1 GCA_902799985.1 uncultured Bacteroidales bacterium
CCTCGCGGAACTTGAAGCCCTCGAGCAGTTGCTCCAGGCGGTCCTTCACGTCCTTGAACTCGGCGAGCGTCTGGCGGTCGTAGTCGTTCAGCTCACCGCGTTCGGGCACTTATCCCTCGTAGTACTTCTGCGTGAGCTGCAGGGCTCGGTTCACAAAATTGCCGTAGACGGCCACAAGCTCATTGTTGCAACGGGCCTGGAAGTCGTCCCATGTGAAGTCATTGTCCTTCGTCTCGGGCGCATTGGCAGTGAGGACGTACCTCAATTCGTCCTGACGTCCGGGCAGCTCGTCGAGGTATTCATTGAGCCAGACAGCATAGTTCCGGCTGGTGCTTATCTTGTTTCCCTCCAGATTGAGGAACTCATTGGCCGGCACGTTATCGGGCAGGATGTACTCGCCGTGTGCCTTGAGCATGGCGGGGAAGACGATGCAGTGGAACACGATGTTGTCCTTGCCGATGAAGTGCACGAGGCGTGTCTCGGGGTCCTTCCACCATTTCTCCCACGAGCCCAGTTCGGGATGGGCGTCGCAAAGCTCCTTTGTGTTCGAGATGTAACCGATGGGGGCATCGAACCACACGTAGAGCACCTTGCCCTCGGCGCCCTCTACGGGTACCGGGATGCCCCACTCCAGGTCGCGCGTCACGGCACGAGGGCGCAAACCGCCGTCCAGCCAGCTCTTGCACTGCCCGTAGACGTTGCTGCGCCACTCCTTGTGTTCGCCCAGAATCCACTGCTCCAGCCACTGCTGGTCCTTGTCGAGGGGCAGGTACCAGTGCTTCGTGGCCTTGCGGACCAACGGGTTGCCCGTCTCGGCATTGTAGGGATTGATGAGCTCCTCGGGCGAAAGGGTGGCACCACACTTCTCGCACTGGTCGCCGTAAGCCTCGGGAGCATGGCAACGCGGGCACTCGCCCTTGATGTTGCGGTCGGTGAGGAAGTGGCCGGTCTGCTCGTCGTAGAACTGCTCCGTCACCTGCTCCACGAACTTACCCTCGTCGTAGAGCTTGCGGAAGAAGTCGCTCGCCAGCTTGTGATGCGTGGGGCTCGTGGTGCGGCTGTAGACGTCGAACGAGATGCCGAAGCGCTCGAATGAGTCCTTGATGAGCGTGTGGTAGCGGTCCACCACCTGTTGCACGGTGATGCCTTCCTTGCGGGCACGTATGGTGACGGGCACGCCGTGTTCGTCGCTTCCGCCGATGAAGAGGCACTCACGTCCCTTCAGACGGAGGTAGCGCGCATAGATGTCGGCAGGCACATAGACGCCGGCCAGATGTCCGATATGTACTGGTCCGTTGGCATAAGGCAGAGCGGACGTAATGGTCGTTCTCTTGAATTGTTTTTCCATGCTTTAATATATTTTTCCGCGCAAAGGTACGAAGTTTTTTCTGTATTGCAGTGCTTTTGGCTCATTTTTTTCCCGTGACCGAGGATAATGTCACAGCCTTACGCGGATTGTCACCTTCCGCAGGAACTAACACACCGGGCGCTTCTGAAATAAGCACAGGGCGCTTCCGAAATAAGCACGGGGCGCTTCCGAAATAAGCACGAGGCGCTTCCGGAATAAGCGCAGGGCGCTTCCGAAATAAGCACGAGGCGCTTCCAGAATAAGCACGGGGCGCTTCGGAAATAAGCACGGGGTGCTTCCGGCGGAACGGCACGCGGTTGTGAGTAAAACAAAAGACTGCTTTATAATAGAAACCACGAATTACACGAATTGCACGAATACCTTTCTGCTTGCCACACAGCGACAGAATAATTCGTGCAATTCGTGTAATTCGTGGTTTGAATTCAGCCCGTTAATTCGCGTAATCCGCTTAATCTGTGGTTTGAATTCTGCCCGTCAATTCGCATACTCCACGTAATCCGTGTTAGGGATTCGTTGTACGCGGGGACGTGTCACTTCGTCTTCGGGGTCTTGGAGAAGATGGCATGGATGCGCTTCATGTCGAACTTCTCGGTGCGGTCGTAGAAGTAGATGCCGTTCTGCTCCTGCTCCACGTCGGTGAGCTGCGTGTAGGTGTAGCCCCAGACGTTGTCGGCAATCTCCATCAGCGCGTCGACCTGACCTTCGAGGCGAGCATAGAACTCCTCGAGCGAGTGAGGCGGTTCGCCGTAGCCCCAGGACGCGCCGGTGTTGCCCGTGGCTGTGTCCTGACCCTTCACCCACTTGATGCCGCCGAACTCGTCGAGCAGATAAGGCTTGTCGGCCTTCTCGTAGCGCGGGAAGTCATAGACGTTGACGTCGGTGGGGCGGTTGAAGCCTGTGTTGGTGCGCGGCACGTCGCGCGTCTCGTTGGGTGTCTGGAACCAGCGCTGGCCGTTGTAGATGGCTTCCTTGAGGCGCTTGGGGTCCTGCTCGTAGTTGTGCGTGGTCCAGATGTCCGTCTTGATGTGTACGCCGCCGCTGACGTCGCAGACGGGACGTGTGGGGTCGAGGGCCTTGCTCAGGTCATAGACGTCGCTCACGAAGCGCGGGAACTGTACGCGGTCGGGCCACCATTCCTCGTTCATCGGCGTCCAGGTGACGATGCTGGGATGGTTGCGGTCGCGCACAATCTCCTCGGTCCATTCGCTGAGGAAGTTGCGGGCTACCTCGGGATCGTTAGCGTTCATGCCCCATGACGGCGCTTCGCCCCAGGTGATGTAGCCCAGCTTGTCGGCCCAATAGTGGAAGCGTTCCTCGAAGACCTTCTGGTGGAGGCGGGCGCCGTTGAAGCCTGCTGCCAGCGACAGCTCGATGTCGTGCTTGAGAGCCTCATCGCTGGGAGCCGTCCAGATGCCGTCGGGGTAGTAGCCCTGGTCGAGGACGAGCCGCTGGTAGAAGGGTTCGTTGTTGAGGTACGTCTTGTTGCCCTCGACGTGTATCTTCCTCATGCCAACGTAGCTCGTGACACGGTCGATGACCTTCCCGTCTGCGCCCTTCATCTCGTAAGTGAGGTCGTAGAGGAACGGATTCTCGGGGCTCCAGAGCTTCTGCTTCTTGACGGGCAGCACGATGGTGGAGTTGTTCTGAGCGCGTACGGTCTTTGTGGCAACCACCTTCCCAGCGTCGCTCAGGGTGACAGTCAGCGTGGCGGCCGACTCACGATAGAACGTCGGGTGCAGGATGACCTGGCTCTGGTCGATGTCGGTGATGACCTGTGCACGGAGCAGAGCGTTCTCGTCCACCGGCTCCATCCATACCGTCTGCCAGATGCCGGTGCAGCGTGTGTACATACACTCAAACTGGTTGAGGCGCACATTCTGCTTGCCGGCAGGCTGCTTGGTGGTGCGTGTGTCGCTGTATGCATGTACGACGAGTGAGTGGTCGGTGTCGTCGGCCAGGAACCGCGTCACGTCGATGGCAAACGAAGTGCTGCCGCCGAAGTGCCGCCCGGCCAGCCGGCCATCGATGAACACTTCGCTGTTGTAGTAGACGGCCCCGAAGTTGAGCATGACGTTGCGGCCCTTCCATTCCTGCGGCATGCGGATGGTGCGCTGATACCAGATGTTGCCAATGAAGTCGGTGTAGCCCACGCCACTCAGTTTGCTCTCCGGGCAGAAGGGAACGGTAATCTTGCTCGAGAAGCCACGGCTCTCGAAGAGTCGCTTCTCCATGCCTGAGCCGACAAAGTCGAACGTGTAGGTCCAGTCGCCATTGAGGTTGAGCCAGTCCTGGCGTTCGAACTGTGGGCGAGGATACTCAGCCCGGGGCAGTGCCCATGCTCCTGCCGTCATGCAGAGCAGCACGAGCGAAAATAACAATCTTTTCATCTTTAATTATGTTAGTGATTAAAACCTTTCATCGGCAACTGTTGCTTATTCTTTACGCTTTTCCTGTATGGTCAGACACTTCAGGCGCGGCCTTGCGGCATCAGTCGTCCTCCCATATATCCCAACCGTCGTTTTCCTTTGTCAGGACTTCCGAGTCGTCGGCAACTCCACCGGCAATAATCGAGACAGCAATCATCTGCGCTTGCTGAGCCTCCTCCACCTTTGTGGCAGGAATTATATATGTCTTCATAATGTACAATTTACTGTTTACAACTTTATTTCACCATTATCTTCTTCTCGCCTCGCTTCGCCGAACCTGGCTTCACGATGTAGATGCCCGACCTGACAGGCTTGCCATCGAGCTTGCGACCCTGCAGGTCATAAGTCTCATAAGCCTTCTGTGCCTTATTGACATCAATGGCTGTGGCATCATCGCTGAAGTAGAACACCTTGATGCCCGACGCAGGAACATCCAGGTAAGCGCGGAAGGCTGCGACGGAAGGCTGCACGTCTTCCACCAGATAGAAGCCGGTCACATCGTTCTGCTTCTGCAGGACGTATGTCCCGACCGGTGCGGGCATTGCCTTGTATGTCCCGCAGAGCAGACCATTGGTGAGGGCCATGTCGTCTGTAGCGGCGACGGTGACATTCGTTGCCGAGAGCTGGATTTCACCTGTTCCCTGCACGAGTACGGGCTGTCCTGCACTGATGGTTGAGGCTGCCTCAAGGTTGATGCGTGTTCCGGTCACGGATGTGACATTCGAGGCGGTGAAGCCTTCTGGCACCTCAGCATCGAAGGGAAGGACAAGTGTCTTGTAGGACTTGACGTTCGTGGTGAGGCTTGCCTGTGCAGCAGCAAAGGCGGTGGGCGTGCCGAAGTCGGCGCCGTCGGTCAGCACGAGGCTCTCGCAGACGCCACCATTGATGATGTTCTGTCCGGTGATGCCCGATTCGGACGATACCGTGACGAGCAGGTTGGAGGCGGCCGGCATGCTGGCGGTCAAGGCTTCTGCCTCGAAAACGTATCCGCTCAGGTCGAGGCTGGTGGCTCCGCTGCTCACTGCTTCGCTCACAACATTCTTCACATCGGTCGGATAGACTGTGCCCAGCATCTTCATGCGGAAGTCGGCTATCTCCTTAGCGGTAAGGCCAAGCTCCTTGTAGCAATAGGTGTAGAACTTGTCGGTCAGCGTCTCGCCTTCGAGAGACTTGATGTAGGCCAGGATGCCATCGATGTTCTCTTTGTAGCGAAGCGTCTCGTACTTGGAGAAGCTGGTCAGTTCGTAGTCCTTGTAAAGGTCGCTTTCTGCCACGCCCAGCAGTCCTTCGAGCAGGACAGCGAGGGTGCCCGTGCGGTCGGCTCCGATGTGGCAATGGAAGTAGACGGGCTTGTCGTTCTTCACACAGTCGAAGACGAAGTCGAGGTTCTTCTTGTAGAGGTCCTTGCGGTTCTGCAGGCCGCTTTCGTAGTAGTCCTCGTTGTGGATGCGGATGTAGGTAACGTCGTCGCCCAGAGGAGACTTCTCGATGTAGAGTGCCTCGTTGCTCGAGCGGAGGTCGAGCTCTGCCTTCATGCCGATGGCGCGGAGGGCTGCTATGCCTTCCGGCTCGAGGTTGTACTTGCCGTTCCACTCGGCGCCACGATAGATGAGGCCGTACTTGATGGGCTTTCCGCTGGCTGTTGCCCAGCCGCCCAGGTCGCGCATATTGGCAGCGCCGTCGGCCTTGATCTGCCGAAGCTGGCCGCTCGTCGTGAAGTTCGAGTTGATGATTTCGGTCGGAGTGCCGTCGACGGTAAGCGTCACCTTATAATAATATGTCTGGCCGGGCAGCAGGTTGAATATCTCGTAGTAGGCTTTTCCCGGGTCGACCTCGGCGGTGAAGGCATCGGAGAAGTCGGCATTGAGGCTCCATGTGACTTGCTGTGCCGTGGCCGAAGCGTTCTGTGTCCAGAAGATGGTAGCAGGCTCCGGCAGGTCGCGGCGTTCGGGAGGAGCGATGTTGTAGTTGGGCATCACGGTAGCATCCGCTGTGGTGTACGTCACCTCGGCCATGTATTCCCTGACACGGACGTTCTCGATGTTGAAGTCCTGTTCGAACATACCCGACTGAGCCGGATGGAAGCGCCAGTAGATGCGGTCGTCCTCCTTGAGGAGCACCCAGCCGCCGGAGACGGAATAAGGCAGGCTGGCATTCTCTCCGTCGTAGAGGCTTTGCAATGTGTACTTGCCGCCTCCGGCCCAAGTAACGACCTGTGCGTATTCGGGGCTGTCGGTCAGGGTGATGTATTCGTTGGCTGTGTTGCCATTGACAGGGGCGCCGGCGTACATGCTGTTCTTCATGTTCTGCATGTACCAGTTGCTTCCCTTGCGGGTGAGCTTGAAGTAGAACTTCGTCTTGGCTGCGTCGAAGTCCTGTATGCCCAAGCCTCCTTCGGCAGCATAAGCGGCTTCTGCATAGAGCATCTGGCCCTTGTTGATGTTCTCGATGTAGTAGTACCCCTCGTTGAGCGGATTGATTTCCAGCGCGTCGGCTGCGACAATCATCTGCAGCAAGGCATTGTTGCGCTCCTCCATGGTGGCTGTCTCGCCGAGGGAGCTTGCCGCTGCCAGCGCTTCGCTCAGTGCCTGCACGCTGGCTGCCGTGTAGTAGCCGGGGTCGGTGCCCACCTCTTCTGCTGCGGGCAGCTTGGCGCTGTAGGTTGCGATGTAGTCCTGCAGGTCGGCATGCGAGATGTCCTGTTGCAGGTCGGCAACGATGTGGTGACAGTTCCAGTACTCGTTGGCCAGGTAGTCGAGGTAGACACTTGGGTAGACGTGAATGGTGGATTCGTGACTGTCGTCGAAGGTCTGGTTGTCGGGCAGCGTGGGCATGACGTCGCAAATCATATAGACGTCGTAGCCTCCGGAGAATCGCCAAGCCACCCAGACGCCCCACTTGTTGTCGGCGATGTGCTTGCCGAATGTCAGTGTCTTCAGGTTGGGGTTCTCGCTCAGGCAGGACTCGCCCAGGGTGGTGACGGAGTTGGGCACGGTAATCTCCGTGACTTGTGTCTTATAGATTGCCTCCTTGCCGATGGAGAGCAGTCCCTCGGGCAATGAGATGGAGGTGATGTCGGAGCTGCGGAAGGCGTAGTTGCCGATGCCGGTCACGTCGTAGGTCTTGCCATCGTAGGTGACTTGTGCCGGAACGACGATGTCGCCTGTGTAGAGGTTGGGGGTGCTCGAGCCTGGTTTCTCATCGTTGGGATATACGACGCTGACCTTGTCCTCTGCCGTCATCTTGTACTTGATGCCATCGACGGTGAAGCTGAGGAACTCGATGCTGCTGCCGCCCATGTCGGGGACGATGGTGTACTTGCCGCCCCAGTACTGGTCGTTCACGTAGTCCTCGTAGACGTCGGGATAGACGTGGACGCGTGTCTGGTAGCCGTGGTCGAAGGTGTACTTGTCGGGCACGGATGGCTTGGCGTGGCAATCCATGTAGATGTCATATTCGGGCGACTCGCGGTAGAGCACCCAAGGGCCCCAGGGATTGGTGGCGATGTTGGCGCCGAAGGTGACTTTCTCCAGGTTTGCGTTGTAGGCCAAAGCGTACTGTCCCATCGTGACGAGTGAGTTTGGCAGGGTGAGTGTGGTGAGCTGCGTGTTGAAGATGGCTTCCTCGCCGATGGAGACGAGTCCCTCGGGCAACGTGAGCGCCGTGATGGTGGCATAGCGGAAGGCGTAGTCGCCGATGCCCGTCACGTTGTAGCTCTTGCCCTCGTAGGTGACCTGTGCAGGGATGGTGACGTTGCCTGTATAGGGATTGGGATTGCTCGAGCCGGGCTTGCTTTCGGTGGGATAGGTGACGATGACCTTGTCCTCGGTAATCATCTTGTACTTGATGCCGTCGACGGTAAAGTCGATGAGTTCTACATCCTGCTTCACGATGTTGTAGATGTTCCAAAGCGGGTCGGACATATAGGCATCGTAGAGCTCCGACTTCACGTGAATGGTGGAGGCATGTGTGTCGTCGAAAGTCTGATTGTCGTAGAGCGTGGGCTTGGTGTCGCAAATCATGTAGACATCATAGGCGCCTGAGGAACGCCAGAAGACCCATGCGCCCCAGGTGCCGCCGCAGCCCTCACCAATGGTGATGCAACTCTCCATTGCTTCGTCGCCCAACTTCGTGACGGAATTGGGGACGGTCAGTTCGGTGATGCTCGAGCCCATCAGAGCCTTCTTGTCTATCGTCGTCAGGCCTTCGGGCAAACTGATAGAGGTGATGCCTGCACCATAGAAGGCTCTTTCGCCTATGGCCGTCACTGTGTATTCGGTGGCATCGACCGTGATGGTGGCAGGAATGGTGATGGAGCCGGTGTAGGTACTGGGGTTGCTGCTACCGGGCCTGCTGTCGTTGGGGTAGGTAACGGTAGCGTTGTTGCCATCAAGTGTGTACTTGATGCCATCCACTGTTGCTGTTGTCTGTGCCGATACAGTAATCGTCATCAACAAAAGGGAAAGGAGAATGAACGATTTCTTCATAATGGTTGTTAGTTTAGTTTTTGGGTAGTGGCAATGCAAAGTTACAAAAAAATCGAATACGAACGTTGTTTTCATGAAGAAAAACATAGCAAATGGGGAATAAAATCAGGAAGTGACGCCGCTTTGACGTTGTCTGAGTGGAACAGAGGCACTTGCCACACCAACAAGCGCCTCGCGCTTATTCCGGAAGCTTCGTTCGTGCGGATTTGAAATCCGCATGTCTAAATATAGGGATTTGTAATCCCGCAATTCAGTTTATCGCATTTTTGCGCTCCTGTATACAGGTGCTCAGGCGGCAAAGCCGGAGTTCAAATGCTTAATGCTGTCGGATTGCAAATCCGACAGAACATTACCGGAAGCGCCCTGCGCTTATTTCGGAAGCTTCGTTCGTGCGGATTTGAAATCCGCATGTAGGGAATATAGGGATTTGTAATCCCGTAATTCAGTTTATCGCATTACAAATGCTTATATTTAATGCTGTCGGATTGCAAATCCGACAGAACATTACCGGAAACGCCTCGCGCTTATCTCGGAAGCGCCCTGCGCTTATTCCGGAAGCGCCCTGTGCTTATTCCGGAAGCGCCCCGCGCTTATCTCGGAAGCGCCCTGTGCTTATTTCGGAAGCGCCTCGCGCTTATTTTTATTCTCTTGGCCGTATAAAACAGCAGCCCTCGGCGGAAAGAGCGCCGAGGGCTGTTGCTGTTCCCCTCTCTGGAGAGGGTGAGGGATGAGACTTACTGTCCAGCCATGATGTCCAGCACCACGACGAAGTCTGCAATATCAATCTTACCGTCGTTGTTCAGGTCGGCTTCGGCACTGAAGGTACCCGCTGCCATGAGGTCCAGGATGCAGACTGCATCGGCAATGTCAACCTTGCCGTCGCCGTTCAGGTCGCCGCTGAGTCCGGCAAAGGCCTTCAGCACAGGATAGCTGCCGGCCTGCATGTCGCAAGTCCATACAGCAGGATCCCAAGCTACCACCTGGCTCTGCATGTCGGCAAAGTTGGTGCCGTCGTAATAGAGAATCTCACCCAAGTCCTCACCTTCGCGGACAGGACCGAAGTTCCTTTCCGTGTTGTTCCACACGGCAACATTCTTGTAGGAGCCCAGCGGTGTGACGTCCTGGAAGCCTCCGCCTATGATGCCGCCGCCACGGTTGATGCTGCCGGCCGCATAGACCTGAGCCATTTCCACACGGTTGCGCACACGGCCGATGATGCCGCCGGTGAGGTCGCCCGAGCCGGTCACCTCTACGTTAGCATAGCAATTGAGGATGTGGGCTTCGTCGGCAACATTGCCGAACAAACCGCCGCAGTAGCCGTTTGCTGTCAGCTTGCCTGTTACCCAGACGTTCTCCACATAGCAGGGCTGGCCGTAGGTTGAGTGCCCCAGATAGCCGGCCAGGATGCCGGTGCCGCCGGCACACGTCACGTCGGCATTCTCCACACCCAGGTTGCGCACATTTCCGCAGAGGATGCCGAAGAGACCGCAGTAGTCATACGCACCTGTCGTGTTGGACGTGAGACCCCGGATGACATGGTTCTTACCGTCGAAGTCGATGAAGGGATAGCCGTTCGACTGGTCGGGAATGTTGAAGAGAGGCACCCAGTCCGTGACGCCTGCCATATCCACGTCCTCCTCCATCACCACATAGTTCATGCGGCCGGAAACGAGCTTGTTAATCAGGTTGGCAAGGTCGGTTGCCGACTTCACTACGAAGGGATTCTCCTTCGAACCGTCGGGCACGGAAACCTTCTCGTTGGTGTAGGTGCCTTCCTCTGTCACATAGACAACCTTGTGGCTATCGAAGAGCACGGGATAGGTATCCTCGCCGAGCGTCTGGAACCAGTTGATGTCCGTCTGGTCGCCGTTGAGCTTGTAGCAGATTTCGCCGCTGGAGAGCTGCTCGGTGGTAGCCTCGGAAGCGTCAGCCGCGTTCTCTCCGTAGCCTCTTGCAGCACTGCCGCCGAGCCAGTAGTTGTTCTGGAACTTGGAGTTGGCATGACCGCGCAGGCGGCCGACGATAGCACCGCCGTAGGTAGGCGTCGAGCCATCAGCCATGCGGACTGTACCCACGTTGAGACAGTTGTTCACACCCACGAAGTTGTCGTTGTTGACGTAGCCGCAGATGCCACCGGCGTATGCACCGGCATTCGTGACAAGAACCTTACCATAGTTGGCGCAATTCTCGTAGAGGCAATTCTCGTTGGAGTAGCCACCGACGCCGGCAAGACAGTCGTGCGAGTTGTGGTTGTCGGTAACCGTTCCGGTGAAGGAGCAGCCAATGGCCTTGCTTCCTGCACGCATATCGCCGCAGACACCGCCGATGTGGTGCGAGGTCGATACGGATGCGATGTTGAGTGCGGAGTGGATGTTCTGGAGGGTGCTGCCTTCAGCCCAGCCGATAGCACCGTAGCCAGTGCCGCCGTCGTAGGTGAAGGTACCGTCGATGCTGAAGTTCTTGATGGTGGCGTTCTTCACATAGCCGAAGAGTCCCTGTCTGTCACCGACGAATGCCAGAGAGTAGATGCCTTCCTCGGCGTCGTACTCACCGAAGTTCGAGATCTTGTGGCCCTGGCCGTCGAACACACCCATGTAGGGAGTGGAAGAAGTGCCGATGGGCTGGAAGTCGGAAACTCCAGTCATGTCGATGTCGGCCGTCAGGACGGCATCCGACGTATTGTTGCCACAGCTTACGATAACGGAGAAGAGTCTCATGTGGTCGGCTGTAGCCAGCTGGTATACGCCGTTCTCCATGGGCAGGACAAGGTCGGTCTCGTTCAGCTCGGTAGTGATGGCGCGAGCTTCCTCGGCCGATATGTCGCCGACCTGATAGTGCTGCCATGCAGAGAATATCTTGCCTTCCCATTCGTCGTACTCATCATTGGTAACCAGGTCGGCTGCATAGAGCTGGTCGATGTAATCGAACATCCAGAAGATGGTGGTTGCCATGTCGATATAAGCCATGCGGCAGTCGTGTATCGCGTTGAAGAGAGCCGAGAACTTGTTGATGAGCGTTATCTTAGCCTCGCCTGTTTCAGCGGCATCGACTTCACCCACCAGTCCGGCAAGCTGATCCTTCAGGTCGTTCGACATGTTGGGGTTCTGAGCAAATGTCTCATCGCCGCTCCAGAGGAAGTCCAGGATGACCTGAGCACGCTGTGCAAAGGCAGCCAGCACGTCGGCAAGCTCCTCGTTGGCCTCCTCGGCAGTGCCCAGATAATAGACGTGCATGCCACCGACAGGCAGCCAGTCGCTTGCTAAGCCTGTTCCCAGATTGCGTACGCCGACAGTCAGATTGCCGTCGGTTACCTCCGTAGCACAATAGTTCAGGTAGCGACCGGCGGTGTAGGCATAGGAGCAACCAACCAACGTGTTGGGCACATAGCCGTCGATGTCGTCCGTCACATAATGTGTGTCGCCATCGAGGTAGCAGTTCACCTTGTCCTCGGCATCATCGGAGGAAACGACGTCTTCATTGATTGTCATGACGTAGTTCGCCGTGCTGTTCATGTAGAGCTGACCGGCATAGAACTGAGAGGTGGCATCCTTTCCGGCACGGAAGAAGCCGTTCAGCGTCATCAGGTAGATACCGTTAGGCAATTCGTTCAGCGTCTGGTGGAAGTCGAAGCTGCCCTGACCACCACCGCGAGCGATAGGCATCAGGTCCTTTTGGCCGCCAGTGTCGAACGTCGGACCGTTGCTTTCTGTCGTCCATCCCTCGAAGCCGTCGGCAAACGTGGAGTTGGCAAACAGGCGGGTCACCTCGGTTCCTGATGTCACACCACCTGCGATGGCATTCTCCAGCATCTGGTTCACGAAGGCAATCTCTGCTGTGACGGCAGCGATGTCCAGGTCGAGGTTCTCCATGATGTAGGCGTAGCTACCGTTGGGATAGTCGGTACAGGGCTCCACATTCTCCTGCAGATAAGTCTGGAGGAACGTGCTCCAAGTACCCTCGACATTGTTCTCGTTGAGGTAGTTCACAGCAGCCTCGCAAGCCTGAACATAGTCGGCATAGCCGGCAGCAGACTGCTTGATGCTCTCCTTCAGCTCGGCCGAAGCCAGATAAGCTGCAAGGAATTCGTCGTACGACTCAATGCTTTCCCACGACTCGACTGCCTTCTTGTACTCCTCGAGCAGGGCCTTGTAAGCCACAGTGTTCTCGATGAACTCCTGTTCGTTGGCAATGATGCCGCTCACGAACGGATAGAGCGTCGAGGGATCGTCGGGAGAAACACATTCATATCCGTCGGGCGTCTGGTAAACGATTGCTTCGTCTGCCAGGGGCACAGGATAGTTGTTCTCCTTGAGCGTCTGGCGCCATACGGCATCGATGAACGCCTCTTCGTTCAGCTTCCAGCAGATCTCACCGCTGGCCAGCTCGTCGGTATTGGTCTCGGTTGCCTTCAGAGTAACCGTACTTGCCGAGCCGTTGAGGATTTCGCCTATGTAGTAGCTGTTGGGAAGCGAAGACTTTGTGCTCTTCACAGCACCGAAGAACTGGCCCCAGATGGCAGAATTCACGTAACCGATGGACAGGCTGTTCTTGATGGTCACTACGCCGCCATTGCTGTAACCGACGAAGCCGCCGAAGGTGCAGCCACCGGGATTCTCGTTGTTGTTCACCACCTTACCGTCGAACAGACAGTTGGTAACGTCGAGGAAGGTTGCGCCGTTGTTGTTCACATAACCCACGATGCCGCCATAGTTGCCGCTGCCGCCGGCATCGTTGCCGTCGAGCGTGCCGGAGAAGGTGCAGTTCTCGATGGTGGTTCTGAAGGAAGTGGTAAGCACACCGCCCAGGATGCCGCCCTGTCTGCCACCGGCCGATGTGTTGAAGATGTTCACATAGCTGTGGATGTTGCGAATGATGGGACGGTCGTCGCGGGCGTAGGCTGCAACGCTACCTGCATACTGATAGGTGGTGTGGTACGTTCCGTAGATGGTGAAGTTCTCGATGAGACAGTCTGTCGAGATAACGCCGAACACACCGAAATAGTTCTGCTTTGAGGTGGCATTGAGGTGCTTAATGGTGTGGCCCTGGCCGTCGAAGTGACCCTTATAGCCAGCGTTGGCAACGCCTCTGGTTGCGCCCCAGTCGCCAATTGGCGTCCAGTCAACCTCGGTTTCCTCCGGGTCTTCGCCGTCAGGCATGAGGTCTGCGAAGTCGATGTCGGCTGTCAGCACGGCATTGGCATCAAGCTTTCCTCTGTTCACCAACTGTTCGAACCATACTAACTGCTTTGCCGTGGCTATCTCGTAGAAGCACTCGGCATTCGGAGTCAGATAGTTCTCGTCGAACATGCCGCAATAAGTGCAGAAGCCGTCGACGATGTCGTGCTCGTCCTGAACGACGCCTGCGTTCTCATTTGAATAGACAGCTCCTTCATAGGCAACGCCGTTGCAGTGCAGACGACCGTTCATATAGACTTGTGCATGCGTAGCATCGAGCACAGGCTGCGGGTCTGTTCCCAGGGTCTGGTACCAGCCAATGACGGCCTGATTGCCGTTCAGCAGGTAGCAAACCTGGCCGGTGGCAAGTTGTTCTGCAGGGAAGCATGAGGCTGTCGTCAGGTTGACTTTGCCATCGTTGTCTTTGCCTGCACCTGTAGCACTGCCTTCAAGCCAGCAGTTGCCCGTCAGTTTGTTGACGTCATGGGTTCTGAGACGTCCCACGATGGCGCCGCCCCACTTGGGTGTGGCTTCCGGTTCGCTGCAAACAAGCGCACCCATATTCAGGCAACCCAGCACGTAGGAACCTGTGTTGTTGAGGTATCCGGCAACGCCGCCTGCAGCACAGTTCACATCGTCGAAAGTGATGGTACCGTAGTTAGCGCAGAACGCTACGCTGTCGCCTCCGAGGTAAGCCACCACGCCGGCAAAGTTGTCGGTGCTGCCTGCTGCCACCTTCATCGTTCCGCTGAAGGTACAATTGCTGATGGTGTTGCCGCCGCGGGCAGAACCTACGACGCCGCCCACATGATGCACGCCACTTGCGGGAACATCGATGTCGAGTGCGGACTGGATGTTTGTGATGACACTCTTCGAGGGATAGCCTACGACACCCGAGCCGGTTCCTGCCGTGGAGGTCAACTTACCGGAGATGCTGAAGTTCTTGATGGTGGCTCCCGAGGTGTAACCGAACAGGCCGCTACCGTCAATGGTGCATTCTGTCTCGAAGCCTGTAATCTTGTGTCCCTGGCCGTCGAAGATGCCGGTGTAGTTCAAGCCGCCCATACCGATGGGAGTTTCCCAAATGTCGGTCAGGGCGATGTCGGCAGTCAAGATGGCATTAGCGCCCAGCGTGCCGTCGCCGGTGTTCACCAAATCGGCAAATGCCACGAGGTCTGCGGCTGTGCCAATCTCGTAGTAGGTGACGCCGTCAATCTCTGTTGTGGTGAGTTCTTGCGCCCCTACCTGTGTCCCCCACATGCCCAGCAGGGCAGTAAGGAAAAGATAGTAGAATCTTTTCTTCATATTAGTTTTAGTTTATGGAACATACATTATATATAATATACACTGGAAAGCGTAATGACAAACACACCGGAAGACACGAAACGGGCAAAAGCGGTTTTGCTCCCTTCGTGTCTTTCGGTATCATGCGGGGTTTACTTCAGTATCTTCTTGCCGCCCGTGATGTTGATGCCGCGCTGCATCTTGCCTACACGCTGGCCGGCGAGGTTGTAGATAACGTTGTTGAGGCCGTTGGATTCATTGAGCTTGTTGATGCCGGTTGCATCGTCGAAGCTGAAGTAGAATGCCTTTGCATCGGAGGCAATTTCGAGGTAAGCCTTGCCTGCCTTGATGGTGCCGCTTGTTGCCAGAGCGAAGCAAGCCTTGCCATCGACTTTAGCCAGCACATACTTGCCAGCGGCATCGACATCCTCTGCAGCGCCCTTCAGGACGTTTTCCTGGACGGGTGCAGCCCATCCCTTGACGAGTGCCAAGCTGCCGTCCACCTCCTTATCGAATATCTTGAATGCGCCGTCAGGCACCTCTTCTGCTGAAGCGGCAAACTCGTAGATGCCTTCTGCGCCTTTCAGGATGACAGCGGTTTGTGCAGGAATGGAGCCTTCCAGCTCTGCCAGTGCCAAGTGCTGCTTGCCGTTCCTCTCGTTTTCGGCAATCTCGGCTGTGTAGGCCGTAACGCCAGCGGGAACAGCAACTTCGGCATTGGGAACGAACAGGGTTGCATATCCGGCATCGGTAATCTTTGCAATGACATTGTGTGTGGCATCGAGCAAGGGATAGTCATCCTCGTCGATGTTCTGGCGGAAGGCGATGCCAAGCGCCACAGTCACCTCGCCGCTGGCAAGCTGTTCGGCTGTCACACCACCAGCATCGATTGGATCAGTTCCGTCGTCCTTCTTTGCTGCTGCACGGGCACCGTTCTTACGCCAGTAGTTGTTTGTTACCAAATCGGAGGAGAAGCCTTTCGTCCTGCCCAAGATGGCAGCGCCGTACTTGGGGTCGCCTTCGCCGTCGAAAATGATTGCACTGGTACAGAGACAGTTCTTGACGACTGCTGCCGTGCTGTTAAGGTATCCCACCACGCCGCCGGCTGCACAGCTAGCGTCCTTGAAGATGATGTAGCCATAGCTGGCACAGTTCATCACCTTGTCGCCTCCGGTAATGTATGCAGCGATGCCGGCGAAGTTGTCGGTGCTGCCTGCTGCTACTGTCATTGAGCCATCGAAGCTGCAGCCGACGATTGTATTGTTGCCGCGGGCAGAGCCTACCACGCCGCCAACATGGTGCGTACCGCTGTTGGGAACGCTAACGGCCAATCTGGAGAATACGTTCTCTATGGTGGTGTTGATGGGCCATGCCACGACACCGCCGCCGTATCCGCCGGTCACGGTAAGGTTGCCGCTGATTCTGAAGTTCTTGATGGTGGCACCACTCGTGTCGCCAAAGAGTCCGAGATGCCCTGCGCCTTCTGCTTTGAAGTTGGTAATGGTGTGTCCCTGTCCGTCGAAGGTGCCTGTGTAGGCGGTTGCTCCAGGTGCAGCATTGCCCGAGCCGATGCCGATGGGCGTCCACTCAATATCAGCCATGTCGATGTCGGCTGTCAGCACGGCGTTGGCTGCCACGCTTACTTGATTTACGTAAGCTGCGAACCACTTGAGCTGTTTGCCGCTGGCAATCTGGAAGTAGCCGTCGACGGGTTCGAAGGCATCAGGCTTGAACTCGCCGCAGTATGTGCAGAAGCCGTTCTGGAAGTCATGGGCATCGGTCGCGATGCCGAGGTCCTGATTGGATATGGTAGAGCCCTCGTAGGCAGTGCCGTCGCAGTGTTGGCGTCCGTTCAGATAGATAGGATCGTGGATTCCTCCATTATAGGGGAAGGGATAGTTGTCGTCGTTGAGCGTCTGGAACCAGTTCTCGCCGCCGCTGACGCTTTCGTTCAGCGCGTAGCAAATCTCGCCGCTGGCAAGCTGTGTAGCTGTCACCTTCACGGGTGCATCGCCGCTGGCAGTAGCGCCGCTGGATGTGCCGTTCACGTTGGTGCCAACATAATAGTTGTTGGCAAAGACGGTGTTGCTGCCGTTGAGCCTGCCAATGAACATGCCGTCGTTGCCAGTGCCTGTGATGATGGTGCCGATGGAGAGGCAGTTCTTGATTGTGAGCTTGCCTGCGTTGTTGTAGCCAACGATGCCGCCACACTGACCATCTGCAGTCTCATTCTGTATTTCGCCGTCGAAGAGGCAGTTGGTGACGTTGACGATGGCTGCTACGTTGTTGTTGACGTAGCCGACGATGCCGCCGATGTTACCTGTGTGCCCGCCTACGTCGATTGTGCCCGAATAGATGCAGTTCTCAACGACAGTTGTGCCGTTAACGGCGGAGCCTAGGATGCCGCCGGGCCTTTCGGCTGTTGTAGCAGCTTCCGTGACATTGATGTTCAGGTAGCTGTTGACGTTACGGATGGTGGGAGTTGCGTCGCGGCTGTAGGCGACAACGCCGCCCGTCTTATGGCCGAGGTTCATCGTTCCGTAGATGCTGAAGTTCTCGATGAGGGCACCCGTCGAGATGACACCGAAGATGCCGTAGTAGTTGTGGGTCGATGTGGCGTTGAAGCCCGTAATCTTGTGACCCTGTCCGTTGAAGTGGCCCTTGTAGCAAGCATTGCCATTGGCGGTAGAGGCCCAGTTGCCAATGGCTGTCCAGCCGTCCATCGCAATCAGGTCGGCCATATCGATGTCGGCCGTCAGCACAGCGTTGGCGTCCATTTCCTCGCCGCTGTTCACCAGGTTGGCCAGCGTGGCAAGGTCGTTGGCAGTGCCAATCTCGTAGTACTCTGTGCCATCGATAAAGGTACTGTTCAGGTCCTGAGCCCAAACATTCAATCCCAACATGCTGCAAAGCGCTGTCAGGAGAAAAGAGTAGAGGTTCTTTCTCATAATCTTTTGGTGTTTTAGGTTATTAATTAGTTTGTTATCGTTAGTTCTGTTTCAGCTATAGTCAGTTAGTTTTTTGTGCGTACGCACGTGTTTCTCATGGTTTTCGCTCGTAAAATTACAGATTTGTATGTTTTCTCGTTCGTCTGCGCCAGTTAAAAAATGTTAAACGCTGCTGTTTTGTGAATAAAATACTAAAAAATGGGAAGTTAGGGGTATTGTGTTGCCGGAAACGGAAAGAAGCGATAAAACAGCGGCATTAGTGGGCGTTTGTAAGAAGTTTTCTCAGGAGGACGCGTTCTGACGGCCTTTTTTCGGCTTTGCGGCACTTTGGACGGATAAGCGCGAAAACGCGCTTAAAATGGACGGAGGCTGATTACCAGCGGCTTACAAGGGTGCTGTTTTTTATGTCCATGTTAAGAAAATAGCAGCACAGCGCTCCGTTTTGCTAAACGAGGCACAGAATTGCGGCAAAATCGGCGCGCGGCGATGGGCAAAACGGCAGGGGGCAAAACAAACAACCGCGTGCGCTTCCGAAATAAGCGCCCTGCGCTTATGACGAAGACGGCACGCGGTGTCGTTCGCAACCGCACTCCGAGGCGGTCTTCTATGTAAGGGATTTTCGCTACTTCATCGTCACTTTCGCCATGACGGGGAAGTGCGTGGAGGGCAAACGGCGCTTGTAGGTGCCGTCGGACTCCTTGTTGAAATAGCTGTATTGCAGCTGTCCGTATGCCCTGACGGTGACGTCCTTCGAGGCAAAAACGAAGTCGTAGCGGTCGGTGCCATGGTTGGCTGCAAGGTTGAAGTCGTTCTTCGTGCCATACTCCGCACTGACGATGGGGGCCTTGAAGCAGTCGTTGAACTTGCCCGTCAGACGGGTGTAGGGCGTCTTCGTCTCGCTGACCCCGAGGAAGCCGACGATGAAGCACGGCGCACCTTCGGCATTGAGCTCGGCGGCAGCACTGCGCACACGGGTCGCAGACGTGAGGGCGACGACCAAAGTGGTGGACAGACACATGTTGAAGACGTAGAAGGTCCTTCCGTCCTTCCTCAGCTTGGCCCAGGAACAGGTGCTGCCCTCCGGCATGTCCTCGACGAGGCCGCATGTGTCGAGCTCCAGCGTCTGCTGGTAAAGGATGTCGCCGGCAAGGCTGTAGTTCGTCATGCGGAGGTTGAAGAACGACAGCTGCGTATCGTCTACCGACTGCAGGCCCAGCACGTCGGGCTGCTCGAAGTTGAACATATCGCAGATAGCGTTCCGGCGGTTTATCCACTTGTCGCCACCGTCGCCGTAGAGGCTCTCCTCGCTGGACGAAGTGACGTAGAAGCTGCCGATGTAGAGGTCTTGTGCCGAAGCGCAAAGCACCATCACGAATGATATGATGAATAGAGCTGTGTCCTTCATTTCAATATGTATTTTTTGCCGTTGATGATGTAGAAACCCTTCCTTAATTGAACATTGACCATTGAAGATTGAACCTTACGGCCGGCCATGTCATATACGGCCTCACCATTTTTAATTATTAATTTTTCATTCTTAATTTCATCAATGCCGGTGGAGGTGTCGTTGACATAAGCGTTGTCCCTGAGCAGCACCTGCAAATGGGTGGGGTCGAGCACGGGATAAGGATCGGCCTCAACCGCAGCGTCCGGGTCGGGAAGCGTCTGGTACCAGTTGATGACGGTCTGGTCGCCGTTCAGTCTGTAGCAGACCTCTCCGCTGGCCAGCTGCTCGGCCGTGACGGCCGTGGCGCCTGTGGCTGAGCTGGCATCGGTGCCCGAGCCGAACGGAGGAATGCCGTTCGTGTTGTAATAGAGATTGTCGGGAGGCGTCGTCATGGCCTTCAGCTGTCGGCCGATGAGCTGTCCGGCATAGGCAGGCTTGCCGCTCACGCTTCCCACATTGACGCAGTTGGCCATCTGGAAGCCTACGTAGTTCACGTAGCCAAGGATGCCGCCTGCGTTCGTCTCGGAGCCTGTGGTGCGCACCGAGCCATAGTTGATGGCATTCGTTATCTTGTTGCTGGTGCCGTCGGCGTAGCCCGCGATGCCGCCAATGGTGTTGGTACCGGCATCGGTGATCCTGCCCGAGAAGGATCCTGCCCGAGAAGGAACATCTGTCCACCTTGCACCTGTTGAACAGCGACCCAGCGATGCCGCCGATGTGCTGTGTGTCGTCGTTTGCCTTGCCGGTGGTGAAGGTCAGCTCGGAGTGTACGTCGGAGATGGTCGTGCCGTCGGCATAGGCCACGGCTCCGTGGTCGGAATAGCCTTCGGAGATGGTGACGGTGCCGCCCACGTGGAAGTTCTTGATGGTGGCGCCTTGGGTCTTGCCGAACAGTCCGGACAGCGACTTGCCGGTCTTGACGGCAAGGTCACGGATGGTGTGTCCCTGACCGTCGAACGTGCCGGTGAAGGGCTTGCTCTCCGTTCCTATCGGCAACCAGCTGGTCATGCCCTTCATGCTGATATCGGAGAGCAGGACAGCCTTCGCCGCTGTGTTCTGCGCGAAGCCTGCGATGCCGTTGACGATGAACGAAAAGGTCAGCAGCTCCTCGGGCGTGGAGAGCTGGTACACGCCGTCGACGACGGGTGGCAACTCTGTGGGTATGTTCAGGGTCTCAGGCCCTCTGATAGTGAGCTTGGCTATCACGGGGCTGTGGTCGGAGTAGGCGCGTTCGTGGTAGTCGGCCGTGCCGGATGTGGAATAGTAGCAGGGATTGAGCACACCATAATGCTCGACGTTGAAGGCACGGGTCACAAAGATGTGGTCGATGCGCCGCAGCTCACTGCTGACCGTGCTGTAGTTGTTGGCGTTGAAGCCCGGGCAGGTGCCGTTCGTCATGAACTTCTGTTTGGCGCGATGGAAGCTGTCGTAGAGGAAACCGGAGTTGTAGAAGAGCTTGTAGGCATCGCCGGTCTGCACGGCATTGTAGTCGCCGGAGACGATGACGGGGGCCGTCGTGCTGGCTATCTCCTGTATCTTCTGCTTGATGAGGTAGTAGGATTGCTGCCGGTTCGTCTCGTCGAGGTCCATGTGTGTGTTGAAATGATAGATGACCGAGCCAGTGGCTTTGTCGAGGAACTTGCCCCACGTGCAGATACGTTTGTACGATGTGCCGCCGCCTTTGCTCGGGAAGCCCTTCGAAGCCTTGTAGGGTGTGTCGCTCAACCAGAAGTCGCCGTGGTCGAGAAGTATCATGCGCTCCGTGCGGTAGAAGATGGCGGAGTACTCGCCGCCGGTGGTACCGTTGTCGCGCCCCACACCGATGTAGGCATAGCCCTTCAGCCCGTTGGCCATGTCGGTCATCTGTGCATTCAGGGCTTCCTGCACCCCAAGCAGGTCGGGCTGCTGGAAGTTCATGAGGTTGATGAGGTAGGTACGACGGGTATTCCAACCGTTGCCTGCATCGGTGTCGCCGTTGTTCTTGTACCGAACGTTGTAGGTGCACACCACAAGTTCCTGGGCTTGTACTGCAAGGGCGGCCAGCAGCACAAGAAGCAGGTAAGACAATCGTGTTTTCATAGTCGGATTCTTTTAGCTACTTCTTAGATGCTCAGTTCGTTGAGCACCTTGATGAGTCGTTTGTCGAAGCGTTTGTCGGTGCGGATGCACTCGCTGAAGGGCACGTAGACGATGTCGTCCATGCGGTAGCCTATCATCACATTGCGCTGCCCCTGCATGATGGCTTCGATGGCGCCGGCACCCATGCAGCTGGCCAGGATGCGGTCGTGGGCCGAGGGCGAGCCGCCGCGCTGCAGGTGACCGAGGATGGAGACGCGGACATCGAACTCCGGAAATTCCTTCTTCACGCGGTCGGCATAGTAGAGAGCGCCGCATTGGGGACTCTCAGAGACGATGACGATGCACGACTTCTTCGACTTGCGGATGCCTCGGCTCATGAACTCTGCCAGCTGGTCCACGTCGGTCGTCTCCTCGGGCACAATGGCGGCTTCTGCACCACAGGCAATGGCACAGTTCTGCGCCAGGAAGCCTGCGTCGCGCCCCATTACTTCGACGAAGAAGATGCGCTCGTGCGAGTTGGCCGTATCGCGGATGCGGTCCACACACTCCATGATGGTGTTCATCGTGGTGTCGTAGCCGATGGTGGCATCGGTGCCGTAGAGGTCGTTGTCGATGGTGCCGGGCAGTCCGATGACGGGGAAGTCGAACTCCACGCCGAACCTCCAAGCGCCCGTCAGCGAGCCGTTGCCGCCGATGACGACCAGCGCGTCAATCTCTTCCTTACGGCAGGTCTCGTAGGCCTTCTTCATGCCCTCCTCGGTCATGAACTCCTTGCAGCGAGCGGTCTTCAGGATAGTGCCTCCGCGGGTGATGATGCCGCTCACGTCCTCGGTGGTGAAGGTCTTGACCTCGCCGTTGATGAGTCCTTCGTAGCCACGGTAAATGCCTTTTATGTTGAAACCATTGCAAATGCCTGCACGCGTCACGGCGCGGATGGCTGCATTCATGCCGGGAGCATCGCCGCCAGAGGTCAGGATGCCTATTGTCTTAATCTTGCCCATGTTCGTATATGTTTAAGTTAGTTTCGTACTGTTTCTGCATGCAAATTTAGAAAGAATCCGTAGAACGACAAAGAATTTCCTTGCCTATCTTTTGATATCGGCCTGTTTTTCGTTCCAATCGGCCTGTTAGGTTACTCAAGTCTCCTCGTGTCGTATCCTCGCGACCGATTGTCGTATCCTCGCGACCGATTGGGATTAGAATTCGTATCCCAGGTTCAGGAAGAAGTAGGGCTTCTTGGTGTGGTTGCTATAGCCGAGACTTGCACCCACAGGGCCGAAGATGGTGTTGTAGTAGTAGGCTAACTGTCCGCCGAGGAGTGTGCGGTGGTCGAAGAATTCCTTCGGCTTGTCGGCCTGCTGGCCTGCGGCGAGGCGGAACAGCACATAGTGGTTCTTGCCGATGCGATACTGGGTCTGTATCTGTGCGGCGACGAACTGCTTCCGCACATGTTCCATGTTGCCGATGCCGGCGAAGGGCATCTGCTGCTCAATGTAATGACCGAACCATTCGCCGCCGATAGTGTTGCCTCCGAAGGAGGGAATCACGTCGCCGAAGAGCAGACGGCCGTATACCATGGGCTGCAGCGTGAAGCGCTCGCCGAAGGTGAACGACATGCGCCAACTGGCTTTGATGTCGCTCATGCCGGCCTTGCCGTTGAGCTTCACGAAATTGTCGGTATAGTAGGCATATTCAGCCTTGAAGCGCGTACCGCGAGTGGGGAATATCCAGTTGTCCTCGCTGATGTAGTTTGCCTGGATGCGGTAGCTGTAGTAATGGTCGTCGTTGAGGGGCACCGGATTGTCCAGTCTGTCGGACACCAGCCTGTCGCGATACGTCACGTAGTCCCAGCGCAGTCCCATCTGCAGATTGAAGTGTCGGAAGTCATTATTGAAGGGAATGAGGTTCACCTGGTGCTGATGATAGAGGATGCTGTAGTTGCGGTCGCCTCTGTCATAGATGTCTATGTCGTTGCGCCGGAAGGTGTAGTCCACCGTGGGCCGCGTGAAGCTGCGGGGATGTATGGTCCAGGCGCCGCGCACCATCATGCGCTTTCCCAGGCGCACCGTCAAGTCGGCATTCATGGGAGTGGCTGTCTTCATGGGAACTTCGGCACTCACCTGGAGCGAAGCGTGCTCTTCGAGGTCGTAGCGCATGCCTGCATGCAGCTGGACCATCTTGCGGTTGCCTGCTGAGATGATGACGCGCACACCGTCGTCGTCGGGCACGAAGTGGCAATCGGCAGTCTGGTAGAAGAGGTCGATGCGCATGCTGGTGGTGATTTGCTGTGCCAGGCCGGCATCGATGCTGTCCCTCTTGTGCAGGTTGAACTTATTGCGGATGAATTCCTCGGCCTGCGGCGTCATGTTCTCGAAGGTGTAGCCCGTGACGTGCCGCATCTCGGTCATGGCCTGCGGACGCAAGGGCTGCAGGATGATGGGATGGAAGTTCTCGTCGATGCCGATGCGCTGCTTCAGGGCGATGATGTCGTCCCAGTGGCGCATGGCCTCCTCCTCGCCGCGGCGGATGAGGGTGTCGATGGCGGCTGCGGAGAAGCTGGCTGAGCCGTAGCCCTTCGTGTCAACCTGCATGTGCAGGTCGGTGATGGCAAGGTTCTCATCGACCTTGTTCTTACAGTTCACGTCGACTATCTGGCTGATGATGCTCATCGTGCCGCCCATGTCATCGGCTGCCTTCGGAGCGCCCTGCACGGTGACGCCGATGATGACGTCGGCTCCCATCTCACGGGCTATGTCGGCCGGATAGTTGTTCTTCAGGCCGCCGTCCACCAGCACCATGTCGCCGAGCCGGACGGGTGCGAAGGCTGCGGGGATGGACATGGAGGCGCGCATGGCCTGCGGCAGTCGTCCGCTGTGAAAGTCCACTTCGCTGTTGTCGATGATGTTTGTCGCCACGCAGGCGAAGGGAATGGGCAGGTCCTTCGAGAAGTCGAGCGAATCGGTGTAGCCGGTGCAGATTTGCTGGAACAGCTCGGCCAGGTTCTTGCCCTTGATGAGGCCGCCTCCCGTCGTCTCGTGCTTACCGATGGACAGACCGGTGGTAAAGATGTAGGTATACTGCTTCAGGCGGTCGCGGAGGCTCTGGTTGTTCAAGTTCTCCTTGTCGCTGATGACGTAGCTCCAGTCCTGCGCACGGGCCACAGAGTCGAGTGCGTGGGCATTGTAGCCGATGGCGTAGAGACCGCCGATGATGCTGCCCATCGACGTGCCAGTGACGATGTCGATGGGGATGCCGGCCTTCTCCAGCACCTTCAGTACACCGATGTGCGCCATGCCTTTCGCGCCGCCGCCGCTGAGCACGACAGCCACTCGTTTCCTATCGCTGCGCACACGGTCCTCCTGTGTGTTCTCCTGTGCGTTCACTGTGCCAGCTGTCATCAGCACGGCAGCAAGTATCAGTAACAATCTTTTCATTATACCTTATTTTGACGCAAAGTTACGAAAAAATATCCGAAACTGCCCGTTCTTCTTTCCATGGAATGTTTTCTTTATGACTGATTTCCCCAAAATAGCTCGGTTTTCTTGGCTAAATACATCGTAATGGAGCTAACTTTTGCATGAAAAAGCACAGATAAGGCCTCCGAACGGCCTGCGCTTCCAAAATAACCGCAGGGCGCTTCCGAAATAAGCGCGAGGCGCTTCCGAAATAAGCACAGGGCGCTTCCAAAATAAGCACGGGGCGCTTCCGGAATAAGCGCGGGGCGCTTCCGAAATAAGCACAGGGCGCTTCCGAAATAAGCACGGGGCGCTTCCGAAATAAGCACGGGGCGCTTCCGAAATAAGCACGGGGGGATTCATGTAACGTTCTGTCGGATTTGCAATCCGACAGCATTGAATATAAGCATTTGCAATGCGAAAGGAAGAATTGCGGGATTGCAAATCCCTATATTCTCTACGTGCGGATTGCAAATCCGCACGAACGGAAGTCAAATCCGCACGAACGGCGCTTCGGGAACCAGGGGTCGGCGAAAAACTAAGGTCTGGAGGGGTTCTCCGAAACAAGTGCGTGAGGAACAGGCGGTCTTAATGCGTGTCGAAGTCGAACTCCAACTGCGGAGAGCCGAGCAGGTTGAAGGTCATGCGGTGGTAGGGCGTAGTGCCATGCTCGCGAATGGCCTGCCGGTGGGCAGGGGACGGATAGCCCTTGTTGCTGTCCCAGCGGTAGACGGGATATTCCTGATGCAGCTGCTTCATGTAGTCGTCGCGGTAGGTCTTGGCCAGAATGCTGGCCGCTGCGATGCTCATGTACTTGCCGTCGCCCTTGACGATGGTGGTGTAGGGCAAAGCCTCCCCTCGTCCCCCTCCCGAAAGAGGCGGTGCATAGGGCGTGAAGCGGTTGCCGTCGACGATGACTTCCTCGGGCCGCAGCTTGAGTCCGTCCAGGGCGCGGTGCATGGCCAGGATGCTGGCACGCAAGATGTTTATGCGGTCTATCTCCTCGTTCGTGACGATGCCCACAGCCCAAGCCAATGCCTCGCGTTCGATGACTTCACGCAGGGCATAGCGTTTCTTCTCGCTGAGTTGCTTGGAGTCGTTCAGCATTGACCATTGATCATCGTCCGCTGACCATTGGGGCAGGATGACGGCTGCGGCAAAGACCGGTCCGGCCAGACAACCGCGCCCGGCCTCATCGCATCCGGCTTCAATGACATCTTTATGATAAAAAGGCTGTAGCATAATACATCTTTGTTCTCTAATCCCAGACCCTCTTTTCCTACCCTTCCCTCTCTATGGGGAAGGACTATCTCTTCTTATCTCATAAACACCGCTCTCAGCACGAACCAGCAGTGCCGGAGGATGGTGGTGGGCAAGCCATAGTAGTGCGCCATGATGCGGAAGCGTTCAAGCAGCGAGGCGCGATGGTTGCGTGTCGTCATGCCTTCGTTGAGGTAATCGGTCAGGACAAGATGGGTGTTGACTATCTTGATGCGGCGACGCGAGGCACGGCGGATGAGGCGGATGCACCAGTCGAAGTCGCCGGAGAAGCGGTAACGGAGGTCGTAGGGTTCCTGTTTCGCCAGGTCGGTCCGCACATAGAACGACTGGTGGCAGACGAGCATGCCGTTCAGGAAGCTGTCGGGCTTGAGTTCCTCGGGAGGCGTCAGGCGGCGGCGGCGCAGGAAGCGTCCGCTGTCGTCCACCAAATGTGTGTCGCCATAGAGGATGGCCGGATTGCGATGGCCGCCTTTCATCCACTGCGACTTCTGCACCAAAGCGGTGATGGTGTCGCTGCTGTGCAGGCAATCGCCAGCGTTGAGGAAGACGATGTAGTCGCCCGTGGCATTGAGCAGCGCCTTGTTCATGGCATCGTAGAGTCCCTCGTCGGGTTCGCACACGAGGCGTATGTTGTGGCGAGCCTGGTTCTCCTCCACGTAGCGCTGCACGAGCGACAAGGTGTGGTCGGTGGAGCATCCGTCGATGATGAGGTGTTCGATGCGTGCATAGTCCTGCGACGCAACGCTCTTCAAAGTTCGCTCCAACGTTGCTTCCGCATTATAGGTGACTGTTGCTATGGTAATAAGAGGCTTCAATTTCGAATGTTGAAAGTTTGTATTTGAAAGTTGAATCAATCCCTAAACCCTAATCTCTAAACTCTAAACCCTAAACTCTAAACTAACCCCTAACCCCTAACCCCTTGTAAAGCTCCACATGCTGTCGCGCCACAGTCGTTTCCTTGTAGGCAGCGGAAGCTTTGCGGAAAGCGGAGTTACGAAGGTCGTGGCTCAGGACAAAGCGGATGCCTTCTGCCAGGTCGGCAGCATCGCGGTAACGTGCCACATAGCCGTTCAGCTTGTGGTTAATCATCTCGGGGATGCCGCCCACATTGAAGCCCACGCAAGGTGTGCCGCAGCTCATGGCCTCGGCTATCGTGTTGGGCAGATTGTCCTGCAGGCTGGGCGTCAGGAAAGCATCGACGGCATTGTACACCAGCGGCATATCCTGCTCGCCGACCGTTCCGAGGCGCGACACGCCGAAGCCCTCCGGCAGAGGTATCTCCTCCGACCCTTTGCCCACAATCACGAGGTGCAGGTCCGATACGTCCAGCCTCTCGGGAGAAGACTCATTGTCTGCTTCCTTCGCGAGGGGAGCAGAGAGAATCTGCAACGCCTCCACCAGGTACCTGATGCCCTTGCGCTCGTCGGTCACATTCTGACTGCAGAAGAGCAGCAGACGCTTGTCCTTGGGCAAAGAGAGGACCTTGCGGGAGCGCTGCATACTGCGGGGATGGAAGAGGGATGCAGGGACACAGTTGTTGATGTGAACGGCGTTTGCCGAGGACGCACCTCTGCGTGCCTGTTTGGTTATCCACCCGCTGCAGCCCACAAAGGTCACCGTCCTCATGAAGTACAGCAGCTGCTTGCTTCTATATATAATATGAGGTGCTTCGCCCGCCATGATGGGGCAGTGGATGCATTCCTCCTCGGTGCAGTCGCCACGATAATGGCAGACCCCCAGATAGGGCCACTCGTCGTGGAGCGTCCACACCACAGGCTTGCCGCTGTCCAGGATGTGGAGGATGTCCATGAGCGACAGCATGCCCTGGTTGACCCAATGCAGATGGATGACGTCAGCCTCGCGGAACTCTTTGGTGCGCGTGATGTCGATGCCACAGTCGGCCGTGTCCACTTGCCAAAGTCGGGAGCGGAGGTTCTTCCAACCTCCCTTGCGGAAGATAATGTGCGGCAATATGAAGACGCGTTCCAGGAACTTCGGAAACTTATTCCCCACCTTGATGACAGACCCGTCGCCTTCCTCTTGGGGAAGGGCCACATCGCGCACCATCATCTTTGCCTCCACACCGTTTCTCTTGTTGAGGGCATTCATGAGGCGTCGCGCTGCAATGGCACCGCCGCCACATCGTTCGCTGGTACTGACTAAAAGGACTTTCATCAATATTTAACTCGACTTTCGCAAGCTCCGCCTGCTCTGTAGATAGAGGAAGTCAGAAGTAGATAGAGGGAGATAAAATCTCCAACACATGCGAAACTTGATTAATTAATCTTCTATGCTCAATATTCTTTCTTCAATCTTCAATGAAACTCCTCCCTGCCCATCCACTTCTTGATGCGGCGGCGGACGGAAGCAAGTATGAAGCGGAAGTTGCCGTAGCGCAGGTTAAGGCAGAGTTCCTCGAACGAGCGTCCCACCTTGACCATCGGGTTCATCCATCCCATGATGCGGTAGGCACGGTGGCGATAGGCGACGTGTTCGACGACGTAGGGCGGATGAGCGAGTGAAGAGTGAAGAGTGAAGAGTGAAGAATCAGAGTTACATTCTCCTGCTGAATGGTTACTATTATTCTTCACTCTTCGTTCTTCACTCTTCACTCCAACCTCTTCACTCTTAACTCTTAACTCTTCACTCTTCACTCCGAAGGGAAGCTCATAGCGATTCATCGTAAAGATGCGGCGGTAGCCTCGGGGCATGGTCTGGAGCGAGCCGCCGAAGTGTGTGCTGTCGGCCGTGGCACCAAGGTTGTTGATCATGTTCTTGCGGGGCACGATGGCAAGGCCGTTGGAGAGCAGCATGTGCGACCAGAAGATGGTCTCGTAGTAAGGCCTGCCCTGCCGGGCGTGTTCACGGTGCTGGCGGCACATGGGCATGAAGTCGTCGCGATAGCCTCGCTCGCGTATCAGTTCCTCGAGCTGCTTCACGCTGGTCGGGTCGTCGAGCCAGGCATAGTGCTCGTCCCACTTGTCCACGACACGCCGCCACGATGCCCATCCCCAGATGCTGAAGTTCGTGGTGAAGAAATAGTCGCCCTCCACGTCGGGTGTCTCTTCCTCGATGTTGAAGCCGCACACCATTGTGATGCGCTCGTCGTGCTCGTAGCGGTCGAGCATCTCCTTGCAGAAGGCGAAGAAGCTGACAGCGGGCACGGAGTCGTCTTCGAGCACCACGCACTTGTCAACCTTGCTGAATGCCCATTTATGCGAGAAGTAGTTGGAGGGGTCGCAGCCGGAGTTCTTTTCCTGATAGAGCGTCTCCACCTGGCACTCCCAATCGACCTGCGACACCACTTCGCGGCAGGCCATGATGCCTGGCATGTCCTTTTCCGAGCGCGGACCGTCCTGATAGAGGAAGAGCCGCGATGGGCGAGCCTTGCGCACCTGTTCAAAGACCTGACTGAGTTGCTGCGGTCTGTTGAAGAACAGAATGAGCACCGATATATCAACAAGAGCTGACTTCATGCATGCAAAGTTACAACTTTTTTTGGCAATCCTGCCATTTTTTCTCTAATATCTGCATTTTATTTAAAAACAAAGCGTCAGAATATATACATTATTTAAAAATAATTGTAACTTTGCACACACATCGTGCAAAGTCGGCTGTCGGGCAACGACACGAAGGCAACACGATGAGACTGAAACCAACAGACCTATTAACCAGAGATACCATGTAGGAAAACACCGGTGTTTCAATATTCTTATGTTTCTTAATGAACAGACTTTTTTGGATTGCTGCCATCCTCTTCACCTTGGCAAGCTGCACGGAACAAATTGACACGTCCTCGAGATACGTGTTCACAGACAAGACCATCACGCAATATCTCGAAGGGAAAGACTACTACAGCGAGTATATGCGTCTGCTCGGCAAGACGCGCGTCAGCCCTTACTCCGAGACAACGCTGAAGCAACTGCTTTCGGCTCGCGGACACTACACGGTCTTCGCCCCCACCAACGATGCCATCCAAGCATATCTTGACTCTCTCTTCGCAGGGGGCATCATCAAGGAACCCTCTTGGGAAGGATTCACCGAACAGAGCGTGCTGGACAGCATCGAGCACGTGATTGTATTCAACAGCATCATAGACCACGGCGACCAATATGCCTACGACATATCCGACTTCCCAGATGACGAGCGTGAGTTCCGCATGGCAAACATGAACAACCGCAAGTTGCGCGTATTTTACGGCAAGGTCGACCTGGACAGCATCAGCATAGAAGGTGTGGCACCCATCAACAAGAACAACCGGGGCATCGTCCTGACCAACGGCTTTGTGCATCAGATGGAAGGCGTGATAGCGCCGAGCGACAAGCGGCTTGGCGACATGGTGCGCGAATGGATACACCAGCCCAATAGCGGCTACAGCGTCATGGCACGCCTCATCATGGCATGCGGGCTGGAGGACACGCTCAATGCCTATCGCGACGAGACCTGGGAGGAACTATACCTGACCGGAGGCGTCAAGAATTTGCCCAATCATACCTCAGTCGGACAGGCCGGCACCATACCACAGCACCGCTACTTCGGCTTCACCCTCTTTGCCGAGACCGACCGCTTCTGGGAAGAGACACTCGGGCAGAAGGTCGAGGACATCTCCCCCGACATGGTGCGCGACTTCTTGCAGCAGTCGGGACTCTTCGACTATATCGAAGGCACAACCTTCGACGACAACTACACCAGCCAGATGAACGTGCTGAACCAGTTCGTCACCTACCACCTGCTGCCGCAGCGCATCGGAAGGGACAACCTCGTCATACACTACAACGAGCTGGGCTACAACGCCACCTCCTCGAAGACTCCCACCATCCCCATCATGGACTACTACGAAACGATGGGCCTGCCGCGACTGCTGAAGACCTACGAGAGCCGCGAGTCGGAAGGCATCTACCTGAACCGCTTCCCAAGGCTTAGGAACGGACGCGGACAGTTCGGACCGACGCGCGAGAACGTCAACGACTACCACGAGAGCGGCCTCTTCCCGCCGCTGAAGGGCGCCAGCACCACTCCCGACGAGAACCTCGGCATACGTGTGCTCACCACCTCGGAAGCTGGGACTGATGCCACCAACATCGCCAACGCCGTTGTCCACCCCATCGGAGGACTGCTCGTCTGCACGGAAAATGTCTGCAACCAGATGGGAAGCCAACGCATCCGCTTCGACGCCTGCTGCACAATGCCGGAAATGATGAACAACAACATCCGCCAGACGCGAGCCTACTATCCCGACGGAGCAGCCAACGTCAGGGCCATTCCTACGAACTACCCGTATCTGGAAAGCGTGGAGATACGCGAGGGGACACAATTCTACTACCTCCAAGGCTATTTGTCCGGCTACCACAACCTGCAGGGCGACGAGTTTAACATTATAGGCCAGTACGACTTCACCATGAAATTGCCCCCTGTGCCGCGTGCCGGACAGTATGAAATCCGCTTCGGCGTGGCAACAGGATCGTATGTGCGTTCCATGGCCCAAGTCTATTTCGGCACCGAACGCGACAAAATGTACGTCACAGGCATCCCAATGGACCTTCGCCTTGGCGGACTGGAAATGAGGATGCCAGGCGGTATTACTACGCCGTCCAACGTGGGTTGGGAAGCTGACACCGACGACGAGGAATACAACGACCGCGTGACAAAGGCGATGCGCTCGAAAGGCTTCATGAAGGCTCCCTATTCATGGACTAATGCCAATGGAAGCGGCAACCCGGTACGCACGTTCCACTACATGTCACGGCGTATCATCATAAACACCTTCCTGCAACCTCATCAGGACTACTACATTCGCTTCAAGTCTGTTCTCGACGGACAAAGCTATGAGTTCTACATGGACTACTTCGAGTACGTCGCCAAGGAGGTCTACGACAACCCCGAGGAACAGGAAGACATCTGGTAACGTGACTTCATTATAGAAACAACGGATTAAACGGACTAAACGGATTAAATATCTGACCACGAATTGCACGAATCAGCTACACCCCAGATGACAGGGATAATTCGTGCAACTCTTCGCTTCGCTCAGGCGCAGGCGGAAGTATCAGCTCGACGAAGTCAACGTGCAATTCGTGGTTTATTTAATGACAGGGATGTGTCTGTTTCTGGTGACACATCCCTGTACTTATTTCAGAAGCGCCCCGTGCTTATTGCCGAAGCGCCCTATGCTTATTGTCGAAGCGCCCCGTGCTTATTTCAGAAGCGCTGGGCGCTTATTTCGTACACCTGAGGTTCTGGTCGAGCTGAGCCACGGAGCTGGCGCCGATGAGCACCGAGGTGACGCCTTGCTGGGCGAGCACCCAGCGGAGAGCGGCCTCGCTGGTGGTCTGGCCTTTGGCTTCGGCATCGGCCTTCAGCTTCAGCACATAGTCCAGAAGTTCGGGCGTCAGGCGATCGGACTTCAGGTTCGTTCCCCTTGCCATGCGCGAGTCGGCGGGGATGCCATTGAGGTAGCGGTCGGTGAGCAGGCCTTGTGCCAGGGGCGAGAAGGCGATGAAGCCGATGCCCTGCTCGTGGCAGAACTGCAGGATGCCTGTGTCCATGGGCTTGCGGTCTATCATGTTGAGGCGTCCCTGATAGATGAGCAGGGGCACGTCGTGCTCGCGGAGATACTTCTCGCCGACCTTCAGTTGCTCGAGGGGCCAGTTGGAGATGCCCGCGTAGAGCGCTTTGCCCTGCCGGACGATGTCGACCAGGGCTTGCAACGTCTCCTCGAGAGGCGTCACGGGGTCGAGCCTGTGGCTGTAGAAGAGGTCGACGTAATCGAGGTGCATGCGCCTGAGACTCTGGTCGAGGCTTGCCATGAGGTACTTGCGGGAGCCCCAGTTGCCGTAGGGTCCGGGCCACATGTCGTAGCCGGCCTTCGAGCTGATGAAGAGCTCGTCGCGGTAGGGACGGAAGTCATCGACCATGAGTCGTCCCATTGTCTCCTCGGCGCTGCCGTATGGCGGGCCGTAGTTGTTGGCGAGGTCGAAGTGCGTGATGCCGTGGTCGAAGGCGTAGCGTGTGATGGCACGGCTGCGCTCGTAGGGGTCCACGCCGCCGAAGTTGTGCCAGAAGCCCAAGCTCACCTTGGGCAGCTGCACGCCGCTCCGTCCGCAGCGCTGGTAGAAGTTCTCGTCGTCGTAACGCCGAGGCGAAGGAAGGTACTTGTCGGGAACCATAGTTTAAGTGAAGAGTGAAGAGTGAAGAGTGAAGAATAAGAGTTTCTTTTTAAGTGAGGAGTGAAGAACGAAGAGTGAAGAGTGAAGAATAAGAGTTACATCCGGGCCCAAAGAAACTTTGATTCTTCACTCTTCACTCTTCGTTCTTCACTCGATTACTCCAGCCCAGCCGCCGTTGCGGACGAGGTGGAGGCGGAGCTTGGTCTGCGAGGTGACGTCCTGCTGCTCGCGCTTGTAGTCGAGGGCGATGCGGTGGGCGTTGCGTCCGTCGCGGAAGAAGGTGAGGCGTCCGCCCTTCTCGAGGAAGTCGAGGCTGACGTCGATGTCCTGTGCCTTGTCGCCCGTGATGGCTCCGATGTACCACTTGCTGCCCTTGCGCTTAGCTACGACATAGTAGTCGCCGGCACGTGCTGCGAGGACACGTGTGTCGTCCCACGTGGTGGGCACCGAGGCGATGTAGCGTGTGCACTCCTCTTCGCGGAGGTAGCGTGTGGGGCTGTCGGCCAGCATCTGCAGTCCGCTCTCGAAGCAGACGTACAGGGCCATCTGGTAGGCCCTGGTGCCTCCGCCCATGGGCAGCGAGCCGGAGCCGCGGTTGTCCTCGGGCTGTGCGTTGTGCATGGCGCCTGGCGTGAAGTCCATGGGCCCTACGGCATTGCGCATGAAAGGCAGCCAGATGCTGTTCTCGGGCTTGCAGCCGCCGCCTTGCTCCAGGCCGCGCACACCTTCGTAGCTGATGAGGTTGGGCAGACGCTGCTCCAGTCCGGCGGGTTTGTACGAGCCGTGGTAGTCGATGAGGAGCTTGTTGTTGGCGCACTCGCGGGCCACGCGTTCGTAGAAGTTCACCATCCACTGGTCGCTGTGGTCCATGAAGTCGACCTTCAGTCCCTTCACGCCCATCTTGGCATAGAAGGGGATGAGGTCCATGTGCTGCTCTACGGTGAGCCACGAGAGCCAGAGGATGATGCCGACGTTCTTGCGTGCGCCGTACTCCACGAGCTCCTTGACGTCTATCTCGTCGCGTGTGGTGAAGGGGTCCTGCACGCGTTTGTTCCAGCCTTCGTCCAGCAGGATGTATTCCACGCCGAAGCGGGAAGCGCAGTCGATGATGTACTTATAGGTATCGTTGTTGATGCCGGTCTCGAAATCGACGCCCCAGACGGTCCAATGGTTCCACCAGTCCCAGTTCACTTTGCCCGGCTTGATCCACGATGTGTCGTCGAGCTCGCACTTGCCGCCCAGCACGACTTCCATCTGGTTCTGGGCGATGTCCTTGTCCTCACCGATGACGGCGAAGCGCCATGGCAGGGTGCGCTGGGCGTCGGTCAAGGCGATGCAGTCGCGCTCCTTCGTGATGGTCCAGCTGCGGTCGCCGCGAGGCTCCCATGTCTCGGGCGAGCGTGGGAAGATGGAGGTGAAGCCGTTGCCGTCGGTCGGCTTGAGGAACATGTTGGGATAGTCGCGCACGTCGCTCTCCGAGAAGAGCACCTTCGTTCCCTTCGGACTTTCGAGGAGGATGGGCAGGTAGGTCATCTCGTCGTCGGCCTTGTACTCGGCGGTGGAGATGTGCGTGTAGGGGTTCTCGTAGGAGGTCTTGAAGTTCTTCGTCTTGGAGACGTGTGCCATGAAGCTCTCCGGCAGGTTCAGCTCCAGTCCCTCGTCCACGACCTCCACCTGGCCCTTGCCTTTGGCGGAGGCATCAGCGCCGGAACGTGCTTTGGGCGCCGGAACGTTGATGGCGAAGCGGTAGGCTATGCCGTTGTCGTAAGCGCGTACATCGAGCGCGATGCCGCCCTTGAAAGTGAACGTCAGCTGGTTGGCCTGGTTGGGCACCTCGGCATACTTCAGGGGAACCACGGGACGAATCACCTCGTCCACCTTCGAGCGCTTGGTGCCGCTCAGCTTCGGACTCTTGTCAAGCTCCGTTCCGCCCACCTTCAGGCTCAGGGCGCAGTCCTTCAGAATCTGTTCGCTGCCGCGGAAGGCGCTCAGCGTGAGGCGGTCGCCCACCGTGACTTCCACCTTGACGTTCCCGTCGGGCGACGCCAGGGTCTGTACTTTCTGTGCACTCACTCGGCTTGCTGCCACCAGGGCAACTGCCAGTAGAAACAGGATTTTCTTCATCGTCGTAGGTATTTACAAAGTTTGAGTTATGTATTTAAAGCGAGTTCGACGAAAAACAAAAGACTATCAAACACATGATAGACTGTAAGCTTCCATGAATTATTTTTCATCGAGTTCATGTTATTTACGAGCTTGGATTTCGTTATTTTCGAGTTTGGATTTCGTTATTCACGAGTTGGGATTTTTGTTTTCACGAGCTTGGATTTTGGTTTTTACAAGCTTGGATTTTGCGCCATCGGAAGGCTGAAATCGTGTCTTGTGCCTACAAAGTTAAACATTTCCTGCGACATAACCGCCTCTTTTTCTCTGTTTTCTTTCATTTCCGGGCATTTTCCTGTCCTCCCCGCCCCAAGCAGACATGTCCACAGCCCCTTGCGTACAAATTCATCGCCCCTTGCGTACAAATCCACAGCCCCGAACATCGTTTTTCTTCGCCCGGGGCTTACAAATTCTTCGCCCCTTGCGTACAAAACCATCGCCTCGGACGTACAAACTCCTCGCCCCACGGATAAAAACTTTTTCAGTGGCACGGAAATATATTTCAAAGGCTTGGAAATATATTTTAAAGCTTCTGAAATATATTTCCAAGCCTTTGAAATAGTTTTATCGCT
>CADCCR010000031.1:0-16028 GCA_902799985.1 uncultured Bacteroidales bacterium
ATCCTGTTCCTCATCACGAACCTCTTCACCGAGCTCATCACAAACAATGCCGCAGCTGCACTCTCCTTCCCGCTGGCGCTGGCTGTAGCCGACAAGCTGGGTGTCAACCCCATGCCTTTCTTCATCTGCATCTGCATAGCGGCATCGGCAGCCTTCAGCACACCCATCGGCTACCAGACGAACCTGCTTGTGCAGAACATCGGCGGCTACCGCTTCACCGACTACGTCAAGGTGGGCCTGCCGCTGAACATCATCGTATTCATCATAAGCGTTTTCGTAATACCAATAATATGGCCGATAAGATAATATACCCTATCTTCGACAAGATGATGAGCCGCGAGGACAAAGAACAGTTGCTTGGTCAGCGCGGCATCATGATATGGATGACCGGCTTGAGCGGCAGCGGCAAGAGCACCGTGGCCCTGGGCGTGGAACGTGAGCTGCACGGACGAGGCATCCTCTGCCGCATCCTCGACGGCGACAACATCCGCTCAGGCATCAACGCCAACCTCGGCTTCTCGCCCGAGGACCGCCGCGAGAACATCCGTCGCATCGCTGAGATAGGCAAGCTCTTCGTCGACACGGGCATCGTGACGATAGCCTGCTTCGTCTCCCCTACCATTGAGCTGCGCCAGATGGCCCGCGACATCATCGGCCCCGAGGACTTCCGCGAAGTCTACATCGCCACGCCCCTTGCCGAATGCGAGCGGCGCGACGTGAAAGGTCTCTACGCCCGTGCCCGCCGCGGAGAAGTGAAGGACTTCACGGGCATCAGCGCCCCCTTCGAAGCCCCGGAGCATCCCGACCTTAGCCTCGACACAAGTCGCATGACGCTCCGGGAGGAAGTGGAAGCCGTCGTGGAACTGGTGCTTCAGCATTAGCTTCGCTTAGCTTCACGTCCCCGAAACGCCACCATTTCCTGTTCTTCACACAGTCATTATCTTCAACGCCTGCAACAAAACTATTTCCAAGGCTTGGAAATAAATTTCAAAGGCACTAAAATATATTTCCAAGCCTTTGAAATATATTTCAGAGCCACTGAAAAAGTTTTTATCCGTGGGGCGAAGGAAAATGTCGCCTTCCAAATGGATTTTTGTTACTTTTTTCGCGACGGAAGCATTGCCATGCCAGGAATTATTCGTATCTTTGTGCAATCAAAAAGCTGTACAGCGTGAATCCTCAAATCATCAACTCATTAAATAGTAAATAGTCTCGATGACCCTGAAAGATACTTCCTTCGTCGACCTGATGCTCAACCGCGTCTACAACGTCCTGCTCATCGCCAACCCCTACGATGCCTTCATGCTGGAGGACGACGGGCGCGTGGATGAGAAGATATTCTCGGAATATGCCAAGCTCGGACTGCGCTTCCCGCCACGCTTCCTGCAGGTGCACAGCAGCGAAGAGGCAAAGGAAACGATGGCCGGCGGGCAGATCAACCTCGTCATCTGTATGCCTGCCGCCGAGGACAACTCGGTGTTCGACATCGCCCGCGACATCAAGCTCGACTACCCCTCCGTGCCCATCGTGGTGCTGACGCCCTTCAGCCACGGCATCACCCGCCGCATGCAGAACGAGGACCTGAGCATCTTCGAGTACGTCTTCTGCTGGCTCGGCAACACGGAACTGCTGCTCTCCATCATCAAGCTCATGGAGGACCGCATGAACCTGGAGCATGACATACGGTCGGCCGGCGTGCAGATGCTGCTCGTCGTGGAGGACAGCATCCGCTTCTACTCGAGCATCCTGCCTACGCTCTACAAGTTTGTGCTGCAACAGAGCCTGGAGTTCGCCACCGAAGCACTGAACACAAGCCTCGAGATGCTGCGCATGCGAGGCCGCCCGAAGATAGTGCTGGCCCGCAACTACGAGGAGGCTTGGCTGCTCTACAACCGCTTTGCCGACAACACCCTGGGCGTCATCAGCGACTGCCGCTTCCCCTTGACGGCCGGAGGCGAGAAGGACGAGGAGGCTGGCTTCAAGCTCCTCAGCGCCATCCGCGCACGCGACCCCTACGTCCCCCTCATTCTGGACAGCAGCGAGACGGACAAGGCGCGGCTGGCTAAGGAATGCCATGCAAGCTTCATCGACAAGAACTCGAAGAAGATTGACGTTGACCTGCGCGACCACCTGCGCGACTACTTCGGCTTCGGCGACTTCATCTTCCGCGACCCCGACACGATGCAGGAGGTGGCACGACTGCACAACCTGAAAGACCTGCAGGACAACATCATGACCTTGCCCACGCGCAGCCTGCTCTACCACATCTCGCACAACAACGTCAGCCGCTGGCTCGCCTCGCGAGCACTCTTCCCCATCTCAGAGTTCCTCAAGCGCATCACATGGGACAGCCTGCAGGACGTGGATGCCCACCGCGCCATCATCCTCGATGCCATCGTGGCCTACCGAAGGATGAAGAACCAGGGCGTCGTGGCTGTCTTCCAGCGCGAACGCTTCGACCAGTACAGCAACTTTGCCCGCATCGGCGAGGGCAGCCTCGGAGGCAAGGGACGTGGACTGGCCTTCATCGACCACCTGCTGGGGCGGCACACCGACCTCAACGAGCAGGACGGCGTTACCATCAGCATCCCCAAGACCGTCGTGCTCTGCACCGACATCTTCGATGAGTTCATGGACACCAACGACCTCTATCAGGTGGCGCTCAGCAACATACCCGACGATGAGATTCTCGGGCACTTCCTTCGTGCACGCCTCCCCATGAGGCTTGTCGGCGACCTGGAAGCCTTCCTCGACGTCGTGGACGGCCCCATCGCCATACGCTCCAGCAGTCTGCTCGAAGACTCGCACTACCAGCCCTTCGCCGGCGTCTACAGCACCTACATGATACCTTCGGCTCACGACCACTACGAACGGCTCTCGATGCTCTCCGAAGCCATCAAAGCCGTCTATGCCAGCGTCTTCTACCAAAGCAGCAAGGACTACATGACGGCCACGAGCAACGTCATCGACCAGGAAAAGATGGCAGTCATCCTGCAGGAAGTGGTGGGCGAGGAGCACAACGGCAGGTTCTATCCCGTCATCAGCGGCGTGGCTCGCAGCGTCAACTACTACCCCATCGGCGACGAGAAGGCCGAGGAGGGAACCGTCTCGCTGGCAATGGGCCTCGGCAAGTACATCGTGGACGGCGGCACAAGCCTGCGCGTCTGCCCTACCCATCCGCATCAAGTTCTGCAGATGAGCGAGATGGAGATTGCCTTGCGCGACACACAGACGTACTTCCTGGCACTCCGCGCCGAGAGTTCGGAGGAGGCAGGAGCCATGAGCGTCAACGATGGGTTCAACCTCATCAAGGTGCCTGTCCGCGAGGCAGAAGGCGCCGGCACGCTCCGTTGGATTTGCTCCTCCTACGACCCCATGGACCAATGCATCTATGATGGCTTCTACGAAGGGCGCAACCGCAAGATAATCTCCTTTGCGGGCGTCCTTCAGAACGGCATCTTCCCGCTGCCCGAACTGATGCAGAAGGTCCTGAAGTACGGTCAGGAAGAGATGAAGCGCCCCGTAGAGATAGAGTTCGCCGTCAACCTGCATGCCGACCGCACAGGCGAGTTCCGCCTCCTGCAGATACGCCCGATGGTGGACAACCGCATGGAGCTGGACGAAGACCTCACCGCCATTCCCGACGAGAAGTGCCTGCTGCGCTCGCACAACGCCATCGGCCACGGCATCTTTAGCGACATACAAGACATCGTCTACGTCAAGACCGACGGCTACACGCCGGGGAACAATCCCGCCATCGCCGAAGAGATAGAGAAGATAAACAGAAAGTTCCTCTGCCAGACCACAGCCGGACCCTCTCCCAACCTCTCCCTTGTAGGACGAGGGGATGCAAATACAACCGAGAAGACTATCGGCTCGTCTCCCTACAAGGGAGAGGCTGGGAGTGGGTCTGGCTCTTCCTACCTCCTCATCGGCCCAGGCCGTTGGGGAAGCAGCGACCCGTGGCTCGGCATTCCCGTCAAGTGGCCGCACATCAGCGCAGCACAGATTATCGTAGAGGCCGGCCTGGACAGCTTCCAGGTTGACCCCAGCCAAGGCACGCACTTCTTTCAGAACCTGACGTCGCTCGGCGTCTGCTACCTCACCATCAACGCTTTCCGTGGCGACGGCATCTACCGGCAGGACATCCTCGACGCGCTGCCAGCCGTGCAGGAGACAGAGCACGTCCGCCACGTCCGCCTGCCTGCTCCCCTTAGCATCATGGTGGACGGCTGCAAGAAAGAAGCGGTGGTGATTTCAGAAGTATAGTAGGAAAATAGAGACTATGAGAATAATTCTTTATCCCTAACTCTTCGTCCTTCATTTCTTTTTCGTACCTTTGCATCATCAACAAGCAAAACAACCAAATTATGTCGAACAAGGAGAAAGCAAACAAATGGCTTGAAATAGTTTCTGAAGACCTAAGCGTGGCTGAGATTCTCTACAAGACAGGTCACTGGCTTTACGTCGGCTTCATGTGCCATCAAGTCATCGAAAAGACACTCAAAGCCTACTGGTGCGTATGTCGAGACGATGACCCGCCATATATCCACGACCACAGCAAGATAGCCCAAGGCTGTGGCCTCTACACGAAGATGACCGAGGAACAAAGAGACTTCCTTAAGACCATCAAGTCGATGAACATTGAGGCTCGCTATCAGGAATACAAGACAAGTGTGGCCCTTTCCCTCAATCACCAAAAGACAACGGAGATTTTAGAAACCACCAAAATGTTGCACGCATGGATACTCGAACAATTAAAGGCAAAGTCATTGACCCTGTGAACTTCACGCCCCTCACCGTACAAGGCATTCTGCCCAAGGAGTTCGCCTTGGAGTTAGTTCGTCGTTATAAAGAGGTCATCGCTCCACGTTTCGACCCTGCTATGAAGGTCATGATGTTTGGCTCCTATGCCAAGGACTGCCCCAACGAATGGAGCGACATCGACGTGGCCGTCATTGTGCCCAAGATTGAAGAAGGCACATGGTTCGACACTTCTGTTTCACTCAACAAGGACGTGGACAAAGTGAGCCTATACCTTGAACCAATCCTCCTTGAAAGCGGCGAAGACTCGCCCATCTATCGCGAAGTGATGCGAACAGGCGTGGCTGTATAACAATATAAGCAATGGAATTCTTCAATACGATTAGCGACTGGCTGTGGACCTACGTGGTCATTACGATGCTCGTGGGCTGCGCGCTCTATTTCACCTGGAACCTGCGGGCGGTGCAGTTCACGATGCTGCCCACGATGATTAAGAATCTTTTCAGCTCAGGCAACGAACCTATTGAGAGCATTGGCAGACGGAAGATTACTTCTTTCCAAGCCTTTGCCATCAGCCTTTCGTCGAGAGTGGGGACAGGCAACTTGGCAGGTGTGGCAAGCGCCATCTTCGTGGGCGGTCCGGGAGCCGTGTTCTGGATGTGGGTGATGGCTTTGCTGGGAGCCAGCACAGCCTTCATGGAAGCCACGCTGGCACAGCTCTTCAAGCGACGCGGCAAGGAGAGTTTCTACGGCGGACCTGCCTACTACATGAAGTATGGCCTGAAGCGTCCGTGGATGGGCGTGCTGTTTGCCTGCCTCATCATCTACGGCTTCGGCCTTTCCAACCAGATTGTGCAGAGCAACACGCTTTGCGATGCCATCGCAAACTCCTTCCACATCCCCATGGGATATGTGGCTGGCGGTCTGACTTTGCTGACGCTTGCCATCATCTTCGGCGGCATCCATCGCATTGCCCGCTTCTGTGCGATGATTGTTCCCTTCATGGCTTTCGGCTACATTCTGCTGGCGCTCTACATTCTTGTCGTGAACGTGACGGAGATTCCCGCTATGCTGAGTCTCATCGTGCGAAGTGCTTTCGGATGGGAGCAGGCGGCAGGCGGAGCTGTGGGCATCGCCGTGATGCAAGGTGTGAAGCGCGGCCTCTTCTCGAACGAAGCGGGTGAGGGAAGTGCGCCCAATGCTGCTGCCACGGCCACCATTCCGCATCCTGTCTATCAAGGCTTGCTGCAGAGCCTCGGTGTCTTCACCGATACGCTGGTCATCTGCACCTGCACAGCCTTCATCATCCTGCTGAGCGGCCTTTACACGGACGGCAGCGACGGCATCATCCTCACCAGTCATGCCATGGAGCATCACTTGGGAAGCTTCGGCAGCTGGTTCCTCCTGGCAGCCATCTTCCTGTTTGCCTACTCCACCATCATCGCCAATTATTTCTATGGCGAGACGAATATCCGCTACATCTGCAACAAGGCTTGGGCGATTGTGCTGTTCCGATGCATGAGCGGCGTAGTGGTGCTGATGGGCGGCTTCATGTCGTTGCAGCAGGCATGGAGCATCGTGGACCTCGCCATGGCCTTGATGACCATCACCAACCTCATTGCCGTCCTGCTGCTGAGCCGCTATGCTTTCCGTCTCCTGCAGGACTTCCGCGAGCAAAGGAAGAAAGGGAAGAAGCCGACGTTCAATCCCGAGCTCTTCCCCGACATGGACCTCGAGGGCTGGAGATGAGTTATCTGTTCCGCCGGACCGACTTGCCGTCGCAGGCCATCTCCTCTGCGCTCTCCAGCTGTCGGCCTATCTCTTCTGCCTCCAGGAAATGCACCTTCAAGGCCGAGGAGTTGGGATAGCGGTTGAAGAAGACGTTGTTGCTCATGTAGAGGCGGACGCCGCTGACTTCCCTGTTGGCTGACACATTATTATAATAATAGAGGATGCTCCTGAGCACCCGCGGCAGAACCTTGACACCTGTTCGGCCATCGTGGAAGGAGACAACGGCTATCACATTGTAGCGGCCGCGCTTGTCCTGCAACTGCTCGCTTTGCTCCTGTGTACTTCTGTGCGAAACGGTGATGTTCCTGCCGAACCTGTTGTTGATGTCGCCCATCATTTGTCGGAAGAGAGTGCCGTGTGCCGAAGTGTCTTTCAGTTGGTTGTGACCGATGTAGTAGTGTATCATCTCGTGGATGATAATGTCCTCCAGCTCGTTTTCGGGCAGGTCGATGCGGGCATTGATGCGGAGGCGGAAGTCGTAGAGCTGCGTCCTGCCGAAGAAGTTCCGCCGCTTCTTGTAGGCGCATTGCCCAAGGAATGTCTTCGCATTACTCAGCTGCACAGGAATCGTGGGGAGCTTGCCGTCGAATATCAGCCGGTTAAACTCCTCGAACTTCTTCTCTATGTATGGAACACTTGCCTTCACCCGTTTATCGATAATGCCATCACAAAGATACGACTTTTTCGTTAATTATCGAGGCAGGCAGAAGGAAAAAGATGATAGCGACAGGAAAATCGCAGAACCGCGAAGGGAATCCCGAACATAATCAGCGTGGCAAGTTTGCCAACGAAGCGTGGCAAGTTCGCCAACGAAGCGTGGTTAGTTTGCCAACGAAGCGTGGTTAGTTCGCCAACGAAGCGTGGCAAGTTCGCCAACATCGCCTCGTGCTTATTTCGGAAGCGCCCTGTGCTTATTTCGGAAGCGCCCTGTGCTTATTTCGGAAGCGCCTCGCGCTTATCGGCGAAGCGCCACAGACTTCCAGAACATGATGCGTGGGAATCGATGAACATCAATTAAATCATGAAGAATACTCAAAGGACAAAAGTTTAAGGAACTTTTATTTTGTTTTATCCTTGCTTTTCCGTAACTTTGCGGTGGGAAACCATAAAAACGACAACACAGAACTAACATTTCTCACGCAATACAATGAATCACGGATTTGTAAAAGTCGCTTCTGCCATTCCTTTGGTCAAGGTGGCCGACTGCCAGTACAACGTTGAGCAGATCGAATCGCTCGTCATTCAGGCCGAGGGCAAAGGCATCGAAATCATCTGCCTGCCCGAACTCTCGCTCACAGCCTACACCTGTCAGGACCTCTTCCAGCAACAGCTCCTCATCGGCGAGGCAGAGATGGCCCTCATCCACCTGATGAACTCCACCCGCGGCCTCGACATCATCAGCATCGTGGGCCTGCCTGTACCCTTCCGAGGCGCTCTGCTCAACTGCGCAGCCGTCATCCAGCGAGGCAAGATACTGGGCCTGGTGCCCAAGACCTACCTGCCCAACTACAAGGAGTTCTACGAGAAGCGCTGGTTCCAGAGCGGAGCCGACGTGTCCGAGGGAACGGTGCTCATCTGCGGACAGCAGGTCACGGTGTCGAACAAACTGCTCTTCCGCACACCTTCCTGCACATTCGGCGTGGAGATATGCGAGGACGTCTGGGCCCCCGTTCCGCCCAGCTCCATCCTGACGCTACAGGGAGCCGACATCATCTTCAACCTCAGCGCCGACAGCGATGCCGTGGGCAAGTACGCCTACCTGCAAGCCTTGCTGGCACAGCAGAGCGCACGCACCATCTGCGGCTACGTCTTCAGCAGCTGCGGCTACGGCGAGAGCACACAGGATGTGGTCTTCAGCGGCAAAGGATTCATCTACGAGAACGGCACCCTGCTTGCAGAGACCAAGCGCCACCTGCTGCAGCCGCAGACGCTCGAGGCAGAGATTGACGTGGAACGCCTCCAGGCCGAACGCCGCATGAACACCACCTTTGCCAGCTGCGCCGCACAGTTCGGCCAGCAATGCACCGTCATCGACACCGAGCGCGTGCCTGCCCGTCCCTTCTCCCTGACCCGCACCATCGACCCGCACCCCTTCGTGCCCACCGGCAAACGGCTCGACGAACGCTGCCAGGAAATCTTCGACATACAGGTCGACGGACTGGCAAAGCGCATCCAGCACACCGGAGCACAGACCGTCGTGGTCGGCATCAGCGGAGGCCTGGACAGCACGCTGGCCCTGCTCGTCTGCATCGGAACCTTCGACAAGCTCGGCATGAACCGTCGCGGCATCATCGGCATCACCATGCCAGGCTTCGGCACTACCGACCGCACCTACACCAATGCCGTCAACCTCATGAAGCTGCTCGGCATCACCATCCGCGAGATAAGCATCAAGGAAGCCTGCCTGCAACACTTTGCCGACATTGGCCACGATGCCGACAAGCACGATGTGACCTACGAAAACAGCCAGGCTCGCGAGCGGACACAAATCCTCATGGACGCCGCCAACCAGATGAACGGCTTCGTGATAGGCACGGGCGACCTGAGCGAACTGGCCTTGGGATGGGCCACCTACAACGGCGACCACATGTCGATGTACGGCGTCAACGCCTCCGTCCCCAAGACACTTGTGCGGCATCTCGTCGCATGGATAGCCGAACGGACCAAGGACGAGAGCACACGCCAGACGCTCCTCGACATCGTGGACACGCCCATCTCGCCCGAACTCACGCCTGCCGACGAGTTCGGCAACATTGCCCAGAAGACGGAAGACCTCGTGGGTCCCTACGAACTGCACGACTTCTTCCTCTACTACCTGCTGCGCTGGGGCTTCCGTCCCGCCAAGGTGTACCTGCTGGCGCGGCAAGCTTTCGGCCAGGCCTACGACGATGCCACCATACGCCGCTGGCTGCGCACCTTCTGCATGCGCTTCTTTGCACAGCAATACAAGCGGAGCTGTCTGCCCGACGGCCCGAAGGTGGGCAGCTGCAGCCTCAGCCCGCGTGGCGACTGGCGCATGCCCAGCGATGCCTCCTCACGCCTCTGGCTCAGGGAATGCGACGAGTTGGGATAACAACTTCAGCACCAAAATATCGACATCGCGAAACATCGAAATAACGAAATACCGACATCACGAAACACCGAAATACCGACATCACGACATCACGAAACACATAATTAACAACTAAAACTAAAGCTAACACCATGAACGTAGAAAGAATCATGCAAGGCCTGGAGCAGAAGCATCCGGGCGAAAGAGAGTACCTACAGGCTGTCCGCGAGGTGCTGGACAGCATCAAGGACGTTTACGACAAGCACCCCGAGTTCGAGAAGGCCAAGATAGTGGAACGCATCGTAGAACCCGAGCGCATCATCACCTTCCGCGTGCCCTGGGTCGACGACAAGGGCGAAGTTCAGGTCAACCTGGGCTACCGCGTGCAGTTCAACAGCGCCATCGGCCCCTACAAGGGCGGCTTGCGCTTCCATGCATCGGTGAACCTCTCCATCCTGAAGTTCCTGGGCTTCGAGCAGACCTTCAAGAATGCCCTCACCACATTGCCAATGGGCGGCGGCAAAGGCGGCAGCGACTTCTCTCCGCGAGGCAAGAGCGAAGCTGAAATCATGCGCTTCTGCCAAGCCTTCATGATGGAGCTGTACAAGTATATCGGCCCCGACGTGGACGTTCCCGCAGGCGACATCGGTGTGGGAGGTCGCGAGATAGGCTACCTCTTCGGCATGTACAAGAAGCTCACCACACAGTTCCACGGAGCCACGCTGACAGGCAAGGGCCTGGAATGGGGCGGCAGCATCCTGCGACCCGAGGCAACAGGCTTCGGAGCACTCTATTTCGTGAACCAGATGATGCAGACGCACGGGCTCGACATCAAGGGCAAGACCGTTGCCCTCTCCGGCTTCGGCAACGTGGCTTGGGGCGCAGCCAAGAAGGCCACCGAGCTGGGCGCCAAGGTCATCACAATCAGCGGACCCGACGGCTACATCTACGACCCTGCTGGTCTCGATGAGGAGAAGATAGAGTACATGCTCGAGCTGCGTGCTTCGGGCAACGACATCTGTCAGCCTTATGCCGACCAGTTCCCGGGCTCCACCTTCTTCCCCGGCAAGAAACCTTGGGAGCAGAAGGCCGACATCTATCTGCCCTGTGCCACTCAGAACGAACTGAACGGCGAGGATGCCGACAAGATACTTGCCTCGAAGCCGCTTTGCGTAGCCGAAGTCAGCAACATGGGCTGTACGGCCGAAGCTGCCGAGAAGTTCATAGCAGCCCGTCAGCTCTTTGCTCCCGGCAAAGCCGTCAATGCAGGTGGTGTGGCAACCTCGGGTCTCGAGATGACGCAGAACTCCATGCGTATCTCCTGGTCGGCAGAGGAAGTGGACAAGCGTCTGCACCAGATTATGGCAGGCATCCATGCTCAATGCGTCAAGTACGGCAAGGAAGACGGCTACGTCAACTATGTAAAGGGCGCCAACATCGCCGGCTTCATGAAGGTTGCCAAAGCTATGATGGCGCAAGGCATCGTATAGCGGAAAGCTCGGCGGAGCATAGCGGAGCCAAGTATTTTCGCTATGATGGCGCAAGGCATCGTCTGAGCCATCACACGGCACGCACTTATTCCCGAAGCGCCTCGCGCTTATTTCAGAAGCGCCCTGCGCTTATCGCCGAAGCGCCTCGCGCTTATTTCAGAAGCGCCCTGCGCTTCCAGAATAAGCACGGGGCGCTTCCTTTTCATCTGCGCTTGCTATCGGAGTATCTTCCGCGTCTTTCCGTCGGACTGCCGCTGAATGAAGATGCCACGCGGCAGTTCGTGGTTCGACGTCGCTCCATTCTCTATTCGCCGGCCACTCAGGTCGTACCATTCCTCCTCGCCTTGAGAGGGAGCTGGAGCAAGACTTATTCCCACGGCTTCCTCGTCGATGTCCTCGAGGATGAACTCGCCCGCTGAAGTCTTGTTGGCATAGATGTAGCTGCCCACGCTCCTGGAGTCGAACCCGACGTGGAGGCTGTTCTGCCATCCACAACGCAGATGGGCATTGCCATCGGGCAGGCGTTCCACCTGGATGTAGCCGTTCTTGTCGGTCGGAGCTGTCGTCGCGGAGATGATGCGCCAGCTGGCCGAGCTGTCGTACGACATATAGTGCGTGCCACTCCTGACGCGGTAGAAAGCCGTGAAGCCAGGTGCCTGGGTGAAGGTGAAGACGTAGGAGTTGTCATTCTCGTCGAAGCGTCCCAGACAGAAATGACCTTCGTTCGTGTTCGTCTGGTAGTGCAGACAGAGTCCCGACTGCTTCTCGCGGATGCGATAGCGGTGGGAAGTGACGATAGGCGAAATCCACCATCTGGTAGGTTTCACAATGGCTTCCGCCTCGATGCCAAGCTCTGCGGCAGAGGCGTAGGCCTTGTTATCGACCACGGTACGGACGAGGAACTTCATGTAGCGGGCCTCAGGTTTGCTGGGAATGCCGACCGTCTGCCTGTCCGACGTATTGCTGAACGTCCCTGCAGCTGCCGGCTCGCCCCACAGATAGGGGTTCGACGAGAAATAGACTTCGTAGCGGAGCACGCGCCCGTTGCTGCCGTCCTTGCGTCCCTGATAGTAGAAGGCAGTGATGCGGTAAGTCTGCTTCATGTCAATGACCAGTTCGTGGGGACATTCAGGAGTCGTCCCGGAGTAGCTAGTGTGCCAGATGGTGTTCTCGTCGCCGTCGATGGCGTTGGTGACACGTTCGTTGCCTCCCTGCTGACTGTCGTAGCTGTAGACGGTCCAGGCCGCTTTGTCGATGAAGAGTCCGTAGGTCTTCGTGCTGATGATGCTCGGTGCCAGTCCGTCGGCTTCGGCGTAGGCCTGAATCGTACCTCCCTGCCGCATGTCGATGGGCTCTGTGTAGACCTTGTAGTCGCTGCCGTCGATGCTGTAATAGATGGTTGCCCCCTCTGTGCCGGCAGAGCTGATGATGGCAAAGCCGTGGCCGTCGTCGGAGAAAAGAACTGGCTGGCAGACAGGCATTCCGATGCTTCCGCGTTGGGCAAGAAGTTCGGATGTCTGGGGCGAGGCGATGGGCAGTATCATGAAGCAGAACGGCGTCTGCCTGAGCTTGCGCTCGTATTTGTCGAGCACATCGGGGCCGCAACTGGCATTGCCCAAAGCGCGGTTCCAGGCATCGAGCGAGACGATGGTGTTCCGCTGGAAGGTGACTTCATAGGGATGCCCCTTGCGGTTGCTTCGACTCGTATAGACATCTTCTGCCCGCCAATGCCCCACGGTAGTTGCCATTCCCGTGGGAGCCACATACATCAGGCCCTTGCCTGCATCCGTTGTGACAGCCAGCCATCGGACATCCTCCTTGTTGCCAGTCTCCTGCGGACGGATGTGATTGGTCCACTGGTCCGTGGCGGTGCTGTGCCAGATGCCCAGATGAGCAGCATAGTTGCGGTCGCGATAGCTGTCGAAGGGCCCGCGTCCAAGCCACGTGATGTTCTCTGCTGCAGAAGGCATCTCCAGCCGGAACCCGAGTTTCGGCAGGATGGCTCCCTCCGTGCTGGGTGTCGTGACGGTGCTCACGCTGATGGCTCCGTCGGGATAGACGCGGAACTGCTTGATGACGGCGAAGGTCAATGCCGACGTGCTCGTCTTGTATGTGTCGGTAATGGAGAGCTGCACCCAGTGGCCTGCCGTGTCCTGTTCCACCTGCCAGGTGCCGCTTGTCATCGTCAAGGCGCGTACGCCGAGCGTTTCCCAACTGCCCTCCTGTGCCTTATCGTTCTCGGTGGGAATGCGGAAGGTGTTGAGCTTGAGCGGCTGAGTGATGAGCGCTGTGCCGTCGAGGACGTATCTCGACAGCGTTCCGCCCGAGAAGGTGGCGGTGAAGTTCGGGCCCTTTACCGTTCGCGTGGCACTGGTGCCGGAGATGGTCAGCGTGTCTGTTCCCTCGTATCGGTATGGCAACGGAGCGGTAGCTTCGCGGAGAATGGCCTCGGAGGCTGCCACCTCGTAGCCCGCTTCGGCCCAGGGCGTTGCCTCGCGAAGTGTAGTGGAGAAACGAATCCAATAGCGGCTCTGGGGCTGGAAGTCGATGTCGTCGATGGGGATGGCGACGGTGGTGCTGTCCCAAGGCGCAAGGTCGAGGTCGGGAATCTGTCCGTCGGAAACCTCGATACCGTCCTTATATATTATATAATGTGTATCGTAGCCTGTGAAACGCGTCTGCTGGAGTTTGTTCTTGACGCGGAAGGTAGCGGACGGATGATTCTCTCCTTCTTGAGAGAAGACCGAGGAGATAAGGAGAATGTCGACGGGCTGATAGACGCCCTTCATGTTGAAGCTCTTGGCTGTAGGCGTTCCGTCGGGCAGGACGACGCCATTGCAGCAGAAGCTGCCGTCGTTGGGATAGTCGCCGAAGTCACCGCCGTAGGCCCAGTAGGACTGGCTTGCCCTGCCGGGAACGGGCATGCGAAGTCCCTGATCCTTCCAGTCCCACACGAACTCGCCCACCATTGCGGGGAAGGGCTCGTAGATGTCGCGATAGTAATCTATCTGGTTGCCCATGGCGTTACCCATGGCGTGTGTGTTCTCGCACTGAATGTGAGGGCGCTGCGATGTTTTGCCATAACGGCTCTTAGCGGTGGAGAGCATATTGGCATAGCTGCCGTACATGGTGCTCGACACATCGCTCCATTGGCTGTTGCCCTCATAGTGGGTGATGCGACTGGTATCGAGCTGCTTGATGGCCTTCATCACGCTCTCGAAGTTATTGCCGCCGCCGCTCTCGTTGCCAGCGCTCCAGCCAAAGATGCAGACGTGATTGCGAAGTGTGCGCACCTGGCGTTCGTTGCGTTCCACCATCGGCCGGCGGAACAGCTCGACGCTGCTGAGCCCCGTGTTGCCGTGGCACTCCACATCGGCTTCTGCCAAGACGTAGAGGCCGTACTGGTCGCACAGCTCGTAGAAGTACGGATTGTTGGGATAGTGGCTGGTGCGCACGGCGTTGACGTTGAGACGCTTCATGGTGAGCACATCCTGCAGCATCTCTTCCCGGCTGACGGTCCGGCCCGTCTCTTGGCTGAAGTCGTGGCGGTCTACGCCATGCACCACGAGTCGCTTCCCGTTGATGAGCAGGGCTCCGTCGGTCCGGATGCTGACTGTGCGGAACCCTATCTTGCAGGCTCGCATGTCGACGAGCTCCCCTTCAGCCGAAAGCAAGCGGATGGTCAGGTCGTAGAGCTTGGGGTGTTCGGCGCTCCAGCATTCTATGTCGGAGAACGAGATGCTCTGTGTGACGCTGGTTGCTGTGGTGAGCGTCTTGGTGTATTCCTTGACGATGTCCGGACCGTCGCTGATGGTCATCTGCAACGTCATTCCTTTCGTGGAATTGCCCTCGAGGGTGACCTGCAAACGTCCCTGTCCGGACTTGCCGCTCGAACTGAGCGATGTGGTGTAGTAGAAGAAGTCGCCGATGCGTTGTTCGGGAGCCGACCACAGATAGACATCGCGGGTGATGCCCGTCAGACGCCAATAGTCCTGGCACTCGAGGAAGGAACCGCTCGTGAAGCGATAGACCTGCACCGAGACATTGTTCTCGCCCTCGCGGACAAGGTCCGTCACATCGAAGTCGCTGGGCAGGTAGGAGTCCTCGGCATAGCCCGCGAACTGTCCGTTCACCCAGACATAATAGCCATGACCGGCGCCATTGAAGCGCAGGAACGACCTGCGGCCCAGCCAGCCTTCGGGCAGGGTGAATGTGCGGCGGTAACAGCCCACCGGGTTCTTCATCTGCTCGTTGTAGGTGTAGTTGTCGGGGCGTGAGGCCATCACGGAGTAGTCGTCGGTATAGGTGAAGGGGTAGCGCGTATTGATGTAGAGTGGCTTGTCCCAGCTCTTGCCATTCCTTACGCCATACATCTGCCAGGGCATGGGCACCGTGATGTTGTCCCACGAGCTGACATTGTAACTATCGGCATAGAAGCCCGACGGCACCTTGCTGGGCAAGGCACACCAGCGGAACTTCCATGTGCCGTTCAGGTCGAGGAACCAGGGCGAACGGCTCAGGTCGAGCGAGTGTGCAGCGTCGGCATCGTTGAAGGGGATGCTGAGGTCGTGGCTCACGATGCGGTTCACACTCGTCACGCTCACGTCGTCCCACTCCTTCATCGTCTGTGCCGAAACCATCAACGCTCCGAGCCATAAGCAAATCAGTAGGGAAAGTGTCTTCTTCATACTCTGTTATTTAATCCTGCGTCTACAAAGTTACATAAATTCTGCAACATGTCAGCATATTCTGCAAAGAAAACTCGCTTATTTAAGAAAAGAAGGCACATATCCGCCGCAGACCCGACCTACTAAGCACGCGTCGTTGCCAAACTAAGCACGTGTCGTTGCCGAACTAAGCATGCGTCGTTGCCGAACTAAGCACGAGGCGCTTCCGAAATAAGCACAGGGCGCTTCCGAAATAAGCGCGAG
>CADCCR010000031.1:16071-32620 GCA_902799985.1 uncultured Bacteroidales bacterium
GAGAATATCGGGCTCGAACCGATGACCTCTTGCATGCCATGCAAGCGCTCTAGCCAGCTGAGCTAATCCCCCAGACTTGCTTCATTTGCGGTGCAAATTTACACACTTTCCAACAAACAAGCAAATATCTGACGCAATTTTTTGCAATAAAGAACGAAATTTTGTACTTTTGCACTCTGTACATATCAGATATATGAATATGAAACGTTTCTTTCTATGCCTTCTCCTGGTCAGCCTGAACCTCTGCATGATGGCCGTTCCGGTACTGCGTGTACGCCGCAGCGTGACACTCGACGACGGACGCACCATGATGGTGACAGCCTGCGGAGACGAGGATTTCAACTACTTTCTGACCGATGACGGACAAGTCGTTCTGCTGCAAGATAGCATATTCCATTGCACCGGCCTCTCGCTGGACGAATACATCGCCACTCTGCCCGCGCCGCCCCAGCAGGCACGCAGGCGCGTAGGCAGCGTCTCCTCGGCACTCGTCAAGCCGAAGGGCGTGAAGAAGATTCCCGTCATCCTCACCGCCTTCAAGGACCGTCAGTTCACGGTGGCCGCAAACGACAAACGCGTAGCAGAATACTATGAGGAGTTCTTCAACGGCGAGGACATCACGGAATCGACCGGCAACTGGGGCAGCGTGCGCCAGTATTTCATCGACCAGAGCCTGGGAAAGTTCATGCCGGAGTTCACCGTCATCGGTCCCATACAGCTCGACAACGGCTATGGCTACTACGGGGGCGACAAAGGCAGCAGCATGGACACGCTCTACTCGGCATTCGTCCGCGAAGCATTCACCAAGGCACAGGCACAGATGACCGACTGGAAAGAGTTCGACAACGACGGCAACGGCAAGATAGACCTGTGCGTGTTCATATATGCAGGACTGGGACAGAACTACACGAACAACTACGGCGACAAGAGCACCATCTGGCCGAAAGAGCTGCCCACGGCGTACACCGTGGACGGCATCACCCTCTCGGGCTGCATCTCCAGCTGTGAGCTCCATCCCACAAAGGCAAGCGGCGGCGTCATCACCGAAACGCAGCCCGACGGCATCGGAGTCGTCATCCACGAGATAAGCCACGCCCTCGGACTGCCCGACTTCTACGACACAAAGAGCGTAGCCTTTGGCATGGACTTCTGGAGCGTTATGGACTATGGCATGTACACGAGGAGCGGACGGGCTCCCGTCGGCTATACCGCCTACGAACGGGAGTTCATGGGATGGCAAACGACTGAGGTCGTCGATTCTCCACGCACACTCCATCTGGATTGCTTCCACCTCGGAGGCAAAGGCTACAAACTGGTCAACAACGCCAACCCCAACGAATACTACATCCTGGACAACCGGCAGGCAGAAGGATGGGACTGGGGCGCATGCAGCAACCGCGGACACGGCATGCTCGTCATGCACATCGACTACAGCTCCAACGCATGGAACGGCAACAGAGTCAACGTCGACCCTAAGCACCAACGCATGACCATCATCCCAGCCAACGGCACACTCATCGGCAGCAACAACTACTCCTCGCAAGCCGAATGGCAGGCAAGCCTGAAGGGAAACCCCTACCCGGGCACCACCGAAAACCACGAGCTGACCAACACCTCCGACCCCGCCAGCCTGGTCTTCACCGGCAACTACATGGGCAAGCCACTCGTCGACATCGAGGAGACAACGGACGGCATCATCACCCTCAAGGTAATGCCCAAGGGCACACTCGAAGCTCCCGACGGACTGACCTTCGAGAATGACGAGCCAGGAAGCACGACAGCCATCTGGGACACGGTAGCAAATGCCGAGCTCTACAACTTCCAGCTCCTGTGCGAAGGCGAAATGGTTCTCCACCAGGACAGCGTTGCTGCCACTTCCCTCGCACTCGAAAACCTCCGGACCGACGTCGACTACACCTACTCCGTGCAGGCCATCAGCGACAGCTATCGCAACAGTCCCTGGACAGAGAGCGTCTCCTTCCGAGCCATTCCCGATGCCATTTCCGAGATAACCGCAAGCACCCAACGCATCCGCATCTACGACCTCAACGGACGCATGATATCGGAATGCTTTGCCGACGAACTGCATCGTCTGGCTCTTCAACACGGCATCTACGTCATCCGCCGCATGAACGGTTCCACAAAGAAAATCATGATTTAACAGAACTACATGAAACAACATATCATTCTATCCCTCATATCTTGCATTTTCACGCTGACATTGTATGCAGTCCCCGCAAAACGGGAACGTTGCGTGCTCACACTTCCCGATGGGTCGAAGGTGGAAGCCACGTTCATGGGCGACGAGCATCTCCACTTCTACCTCGCCGACGACGGACGATTCCTGCTCTGCGACAGCATCGGCATCGCACATTATGTCGATGCCGACACCATTCGGACACGCTGGCAGGCAAGGGCTTCCAAACGACAGGCTGCCATGAACAAGCGGAACGCAGCAAGAAGAGCGCGGCAGAGAGAACAGGCCGAGGCAATGACAGGCAGCAAGCGAGGCCTGGTGATACTGGTCGACTTCCCCGATGTGCCCTTCTATTACGGACACGACACCTTCGAGCGACTCTTCAACGAGGAAGGCTACGATGACGGCGTCAACATGGGGTCCGTCCACGACTACTTCATCGATGCCAGCTACGGACTCTTCGACTACTCGTTCGACGTCGTTGGTCCCGTCACCATGAGTCAGCCACTTGAATACTATGGCGAGAACGATTCCTATGGCTACGACAAGCGTCCAGGCACAATGGTTACCGAAGCCATCGCGATGGTGGACGAACAGGTCGACTTCACAATCTACGATTGGAACAATGACGGCGAAGTGGAGCAAATCTATATCATCCACTCGGGTTACGACGAGGCAGCCCACTCCTCACGGACAAACATCTGGTCGCATGCCTGGACCCTCACGGAAGCGAAGGATGAAGGCGACGGCGAAGGACCAGTCACGGTAGATGGCGTGACGGTCGACAGCTATGCCACCAGCGCCGAGCTTCAGGGCAAAGGCGGACTCACCATCTGCGGCATCGGCACAGCCTGCCACGAGTTCTCCCATTGCTTCGGCCTGCCCGACACCTACGACACCAACGGCATCTACTTCGGAATGGGCTCGTGGGACCTCATGGACTACGGCGAATACAACGGCAGCGGCGGCAAACCTGCCGGCTTCACAAGCTACGAACGCATGTTCTGCGGATGGCTCAAACCCACAGAACTCACCGAGCCGATTATCGTTCAGAACATGCCTGCCCTAACCTCCGCACCCGTTGCCTACATCCTCAGAAACAGCGGAAAGGCCGACGAGTACTACCTCTTCGAGAACCGACAGCAGGAAAGCTGGGACCAGGACATTAAAGGACACGGCATGCTCATCCTGCATGTGGACTACGACGAACAGGCATGGTTCGACAACACCATCAACACCGACGGTTCACACCCGCGTCTCACCCTCATTCCTGCCGATAACATCCGCAGCACATTCACCCAGAATGGCGACGCATGGCCGGGCACATCGGGCAACACGGAACTCTCCGCCTCATCAACGCCTGCGGCAAAGCTCTACAACTTCAATGCCGAGGGAACACAGATGATGAGCCACGCCATCACAGAAATCAACGAGTCGGACGACGGACTCATCAGCTTCACCTTCGACGAGCAGGCGCTTGGCATAGCAGCCCCAGAGACCTTCTGCCAGGAAAAGCAAATCAACTGGCAAGATGCAACCTACAACCTCGGCGGACAGCAAGTAGTGCCCAGCTATCGAGGCATCGTCATCAAGCGCTCGGCCGACGGGAAGACTCACCTCACAACCACAGCACCATGAAGCACTCCCTACTACCTTTCCTACTGACCCTCCTCAGCTTGAGCCTCAGAGCAGCCACCGTGGCACGCTACAACGGCAGCCGCATCTATTGGGATGCACGCTCGCCCGTCACCATCTTCAACGGAGGCGGCTATGCCCGACTCATCGAGCTGCAGAACGGTCAGCTGCTGGCTTGTTGCGAAAGCGGCGGCATCAAGGTCAGCCTCTCCAACAACAAAGGCATCACATGGTCCACCCCTACCCTCATCGCACCCAACCCTAGCGGTGTGCCCAACTGCGTGCCCGACCTCATACAGCTCTCCGACGGCACCATCATCGTGGCCTACAACCCGCGTCCCACCTCGCCCTACTCCCCCGAGCGGCGCTTCGGCATACGTCTGCGCCGCAGCACCAACAACGGCAGGACTTGGAGCGACGAGATATTCGTGTACGACGCTGACTACACCTTCGAGAACGGCTGCTGGGAACCCTCCCTGCTGGAGCTGCCCGACGGCGAGCTGCAACTCTACTTCGCCGACGAGAGCCCCTACACATCCTCCGGCGAACAGCAGATATCGCTCTGCCGCAGCTTCGACGGAGGACTGACCTGGTCGTCGCCGAAGTGCGTATCCTTCCGAAGCGGCTACCGCGACGGCATGCCCGTTCCCGTACTGCTCAGAGACGGAAAAACCATCGTCGTTGCCATCGAGGACAACGGATGGAGCGGAATAAGCGACTTCGTGCCGACCACGGTACGCGTCGCCCTCACCAACAACTGGAAGGGCAATTTCTACGTCACAGGCTCCAGCAGCCAGCGCAACCGCAGCATCAACTACAACTACTGCCCCACAGCCACCGGCGGAGCACCCTACCTGCGCGTCCTGCCCAGCGGCGAGACAGTCATGTCGCACCAGTCCAAGTATGGCGACGGCGACAACCATAAGATGTACGTCTACGTGGGCAACCAGCAGGCCAAGGACTTCAAGGCCATGTCCAAGCCCTTCCAGCAAGGCACCACGAAGAACTGCATGTGGAACTCGCTGGCCGTCATCGACACGGGCATCGTCGTAGCCGTGGGCGGACTCGACGGCAAGATAGTCATCGTGAAGGGCTACCCCATGAAGCAGTTCCATGCCCCCTATGCCACACCCCTCACCGACGGACGCTTCAACACCGCCGACACCTACTACAACCGCTCGGCACAACAAGTCCCCATGGGCTGTGAGACTGGTACATTCTCCTACACCGACTTCGCCTACGACCGCGACAAGCTCTACATGACATGCATCGTCTATCGTCAGAAAGCCACCTCGGAGGAACCATTCCCCGATGGTGTCACGTTCTACGTGGACAACAAGGGTGCCAGCACCAACGTGCCCATGGCCTCCTCCTACCGGTTCACCATGCTCGCCAACGGCACACTCACCACCAGCCGCGGCAACGGCAAGGACTGGGCGGAGACAGAGCTGCCTGGCGTACAGACCGCCAGCGCCATCGTCGTATCAAACTACCGTCTGGAGATAGCTATCCCCTGGTCGGCCATCGGCCTCAGCGAAGCACCCGTTGAAGGAAACCTGACCGTCAACATGGAGATATGCACCGCAGGCGACACACAGCAGCTCATTGAACGCATCCCCGATGCCTCGCCCACAAAGCCTGCCACCTGGGTACCGCTAAAGCTCATCGCATCAGACACCGATGCCCTGCCAACCATACAAGCAAAGCCCAAAGCCCCCGCCGCATACGACATGCTGGGCCGCCGCATCGACGACGACAAACTGTTCCACGGCATCTTTATCAAGGACGGGAAGAAAACACTCCGCTGATTATTGCTCACCAGCGTTTCGGGAAGTTGACTTCGTCGAGCTAAAATTCCCGCCTGCGCCTGACCGCCTCTTGGAGCGCACGAATGCGATAAAAGCGTTGCGGGATTACAAATCTCCATATTCCATACGTGCAGATCTCAAATCCGCATGAACGTCGATGCACAGGCTATCCTTATATAAGCGCCTCGCGCTTCCAGAATAAGCGCCCTGCGCTTCCAGAATAAGCGCCCTGCGCTTCCGGAATAAGCGCCTTGTGCTTCCGAAATAAGCGCCCTGCGCTTCCGAGATAAGTGCCCTGCGTTTCCGAGATAAGTGCCCTGCGTTTCCCCAAAAAACAAAAGCCTGACGGACGCATGATGAGTCTTCATATGCCCGTCAGGGTATTACGCTCTGTCACTCAGCAAATTTGACGAGTGACGAGTGTTTTTTTATTCAGAGGCAAATTTCTCCTTTATGAATTCTCGATGATGCCGTCGCGCATGCAGATCTTGCGGTCGGCAAGGTCGGCAAGTTGTTCGTCGTGCGTGACGATGACGAAGGTCTGCCCCAGCCGGTCGCGGAGGTCGAAGAAGAGGCGGTGCAGCTCTTGCTTGTTCTGCGTGTCGAGGGAGCCGCTGGGCTCGTCGGCAAAGACGACGTCGGGCTTGTTGACGAGGGCTCGGGCAACGGCCACGCGCTGCTTCTCACCGCCTGAGAGCTCGCTGGGCTTGTGCGAGGCACGGTCAGAAAGACCCATGAATGCCAAAAGTTCCTCGGCCCGCTTCTTAGCCTCGCGCCTTGAAGTGCCGCCGATGAGGGCCGGCATCATCACATTCTCCAGGGCTGTGAACTCGGGCAGAAGCTGGTGGAACTGGAAGACGAAGCCCATGTGTTTGTTGCGGAAGGCGGAGCGCTTGGCGTCGCTAAGCTTCATGACGTCCACGCCATCGATGTTGATGCTGCCGCTGTCGGCTTTGTCGAGTGTTCCCATTATCTGCAGGAGCGTTGTCTTGCCGGCTCCGCTTGGGCCGACGATGCTGACTACCTTTCCTCGTTCTATGTCGAGGTCGATGCCCTTGAGCACCTCCAGGTTGCCGAAACTCTTCTTTATGTTGCGTACTTGTATCACGTTGCTAATTAACTTATTGACTTTTTAACCTTTTATTCTTTTCACCTTCTCACCTTTTCATTTCCTCATTACTTTCCTGCGATTTCCGTTCCCGTCTACCATAATATATATGCCATGCGAGGGCTGAGCCACCTTCCGGCCATGCAGGTCGTAGAAGGCTTCTGCTGCGGAAGGAAGGGCTGAGGGAGCCTGTATGTTGTCGTAATGCGAGAGCAGATAGTTCAGTCCGGCCTCAGCATCTATTTCGCCATAGCCATATTCGTTGTTGGGATAGCTGAGGGTGGGGTCGTAATGGTGGCAAGTGGCTTGGAAGGCTTCCAGGATTTGCTCGCGCGTCAGCGTGGGGATGGCCTCCAGCCATTGAGCGATGATGCCAGCCACGACGGGACACGCCATGCTCGTGCCGTTCTGCATGCTCCAGGCGTAGGTGCGCCCGCCCCACGTGTAGCGTGCTGCATTGGCCCTGGTGATATAGTCCTCGGGGTTGCTCTCAGCATAGAAGCTGTTGAAGGCTGCCATGACATTGGTTCCGGGAGCCAGCACATCGGGCTTGGTGTTGCCTGCCATTGTCGGGCCGCGGCTACTGTAGCCGGCCACGATGCCTCCCGTGCCCCAGTTGACGTCCTGCCAGATGCCTTTGTAGGTGACGAAGCCAATCCTGTAGGATGTGCTTCCGACGCAGATGACGCTGGGGTCGGAGCCTGGGAAGTGTATGTTGTGGGTCGACTCGACATCCTGGTAATCGGGATAATAGTCCAGCTTCTGCAGGTAGCCTACTCCCGGATAGGTCTCCACCTCTGCCTCGCTGCCGAGGGTGCTGATGCCCATCTGAATGGAGGTGACCTGTCCCTTGCCTATCTTTGTGATGACGACATCGGTGGCAAGCTGAGTGGAATCGTAGCAGCAGGGATAGGTGCCAAAGGTGAGCTGGAAGGTCAGTTTGCCAGCCTGGACGGTATCGACGAGCAAGCTGTCTGGGGTGGCAAGGATGTCGGAGAGCGCTACCTCGTGGCAGAGGAGCATCTCGGATGGGGACGCCATGAAGTCGAGGCGCAGGCTGAAGTCTCCGCGGCTGCGCAGGAGCATGTAGGTCTGATTGCCTGTGGGCTGGATGAGGGAGGAAGCCCGTTCCTGTCCGAGCGGCTTGTGCATGTATGTGCCGTAGATGGTCTGATTGCCGGCAGCGGCACAGATGATGCGCCCGGGGCGGACGAGGCTGTCCAGGACGATGCCGTAGAGCTGTGCCTCACCCCAGAGGTCTTCGTGCGAGCCTTCGCTGAAGTTGATGACGCAGGGCTTGTCCACGCTGTCGGCATAGCGGAAGATATATTCGAAGCCAAGCAGGTCGGCCACGGCGCCGTAGAAGTCCCAAATGGAGTCGGGAACCAGTTCCTTGTCTTCGGATACAGCATTGGAGACCAGGCAGATGTCGGCATCCGGTGCCATGCCGATGTAGGGCGTGTCGTATCCGCTGCCTGCTGCCGTGGTGGAGGTGTGCGAGCCGTGATACTGTAGGTGGCTGTCCGAGGAGCAAGCCTTGGCGAGTATGTCTTCCGTTGTCGTATAGGCTTTGCCTACCGGAAGCTCCATGCCGTAGGCCTCATTATTCACTTTTAACTTTTCACTTTTCACTTCATCGAAGTCGAGCATGTCCCAAAAGGAGCGGACGCGGTAGGTGCTCATGTCGCGGCTGTAGTACGAGGGATTGGTCAGGTCGAAGCCGATGTCCATGACGCCGACGACAACGCCTCGGCCAGTGTAGGCTGAGCGATAAGCCGTGGGAACACGCAGATTCGCTGAGCGTGTGATGATGGCTGCGGTGTCGGTGAGGGCTTCGCTGACCCTACCGCATTCGATGCGCGTCACTTCGGGCCGGAGCGAAAGGGCCGCAAGCTCTGTTTTTGGGACAGCGGCGGCGTATATGTTTCCCCAATGGGCATAGGTGCGACAGCCGTGCTGGCGAAGCACCTCCTCGTTGGAACATTGCACAAGGGTAAGGAGACCCTCTCTAACTTCTCCTCTAGGGGGAGAACTCTTTGGCTTCAGACCGTCATTTGTCCTCCCCCTGGAGGGGGAGTTGGAGAGGGTCTTCAGCCTCACCAACGGCGACATCTTGTCGAAGCGCGGACGCTGAGCCATCAGAGGGGAAAAGGTGAAAACGTTAAAAGGTGAAAAGGTGGAAAAGTGAAAAGGTGAAGAGGCGGGAAAGTGAAAAGGCAGGAAAAGGAAGAGCAGCAATAGAGCTGTGCGGCGGGCTGTGAAGAAGCGGCGACGTATCCAGCCTCCGATGGAGCGCGGCTGGCGCTGCACGGCGGTGCCGTTGGGCGTGAAGACGGCGATGCTCTCTTGCGGTTCGCCCCACTGGTCGGGGAAGAGCAGCATGACATTCGTGTCGCTGAAGTAACGATGGATGAGCAACGGCAGTTCCTCGAAGCTGTCCTGATAAGAGATGAAGCCGGAGCGAGCGGTGACGGCCACGAACATGCAGTTCAGGTCCAGTTCGTGCCTGAGGTTGAGGAACTGCATCCAGCGGTTCATCGGGGTATATTGCGAACGGACATGACTGTGCTTCTGCTCCATGTAGCCCTTGATGTAGGGCAACGTGTCGGCATGAGCATGGTACTCGAGATGGCAGTCCAGTTCTTCGCCGATGCGACAGATGTGCTCCAGCCACTTGTAGAAGCCTACCTCGTATTCTGCTTTCTGCGGCACAGCCACCACGACGCGTCGGATGGTTCCTGGCGGCACGATGCTGCGCACGGCCATCACCTCGCGGTGGCTACCGCTCAGGACGCTGTCTATCACGGTCCCAAGCGAGGACCGTGGCATGCCAGTGGTGCGGTCGGCCAGGCAGACGATGACCTCGCCGCAGTCGTATTCGTTCATCGTATGCAGGATGCCGCCTGCAATGTTCGTGCTCATACGGTTGAGTGTTGCCATCGGCACATCGGCCGAAGCTGCTATCATCTGTGCGCTCTCCAGGAGGCGACGCCCCAGTTCCACTCCGCCCTTGGTGCCGACTTGGGAGGGGTCGGGCGAGGCTTCTTCTTCGTAGGAGACGAAAAGTCCCATGAGGCTGTCGGGGATGAAGGGGTTGCGGATGAGGATGGCCAGCTGTGTCAGCACATCGACGTTGGCTTCCTGGCTGTAGGTGATGAGGCACTTGCCGTGGTAGGAGCCGCGGTTGTCCTCGAGGGATGTGTCGCTCAGGGCGAGCTGCTTGGCTCCACGACTGGTGGCAAAGCTGCTCACGATGCAGCTGAACAGGATGAGCATGACGGTTCCGCCCAGCACTTCGTCGCTCATTAGGGCCACATCGGGGTCGGTGCCGATGCTCACGATAGCCAGGGCACCGGCGGCGTGTGCGTTCGTCAGTCCGAACATGAGCCACATGCCCGAGCGGTTCTCGCCCATCGTCCATGCCATGATGCCGGAGGCCAGCAGCTTGGTGATGGCACCGGTGGCCACTATCACTGCCACCACCCAGAGGGAGTCGGGATGGCGGAGCAGCAGGCCGAAGTCTATTATCATGCCTACGCCGATGAGGAAGTATGGAATGAACAGGGCATTGCCCACGAACTCGAGGCGCGACATCAGGGGACTGGTCTTGGGGATGAGGCGGTTCACTATCAAGCCGGCGAGGAAGGCTCCGAGCAGTCCGTCGAGCCCCACCATCTTGGCAAGCGAGGCGCTGAAGAACACGAGCGTCAGGATGAAGATGTACTGCATGACGCTGTCCTGATAGCGACGCAGGAACCATCGGCCAAGGCGGGGAAAGACCATGACGACAAAGATGACATAGAGCGCACATCGCAGGCCGAAGAACAACCATGTGAGCCACGAGGTGTCGGAGCGTTGGCTACCCACCAGCACAGCCAGGACGAACAGGGCGGCAAAGAGGGCGAAGGCTGTCGCCACCACGCTGACCACGACAACTCGGTGACGGCTCAGGCCGTAGCGACCCACTATCGGGTAGGTGACAAGGGTGTGGCTGGCATAGATGCAGGCCAGCAGGATACTGGCCGACAGCTTGTAGTCCAGGAGCCAGACACTCGTGGCGATGCCCAACACAAAAGGAATAGAGAAGGTAAGCAGGCCGAAGCGCAGGCCATAGCGACCATAGTGCTCCACGCTGCCCATCTCCAGCTCCAAGCCGGCCAAGAACATGATGTAGTAGATGCCGACCTGCCCGAAGAGCTGGAAGGAACTGTCGTGCGCCAGCAGGTTCAGCCCGTATTGCCCCACCAGCATGCCTGCCATGATGAGCCCTATGACGGGCGGGATGCGCAGTTGCCTCAGCAGCAACGGGGCAAACAGAATGATGCCCAGCACCACCGAGAAGATCTTTGTCGGGTCGGTGACGAGCGCCGTCGATGCTGTTGTATGGAGGGCACTTAAGAACATCAATTGCTGCATTTTTGGTGATTCAGAGTACAAAGATACACTTTTTTTCGACACATTGTGCAATTTCTTACACTTTATAATGAGATATGTGAAGATTTTGTCATACCTTTGCACGCCAGTTAGACAAACCTCATAACTTAATACGATGAAAGTAGCAATAGTAGGCGCCAGCGGTGCCGTAGGCCAGGAATTCCTGCGCGTGCTTGACGAGAGAAACTTCCCCATCGACGAACTTCTGCTGTTCGGCAGCCAACGCAGTGCCGGACGAAAATACACCTTCCGAGGCAAGGAGATTGAGGTGAAGCTTCTGCAACACAACGACGACTTCAAGGGCGTTGACATCGCCTTCACCAGTGCCGGAGGCGGCACGAGCAAGGAGTTTGCCGAGACCATCACGAAGCATGGTGCTGTGATGATAGACAATTCCAGCGCCTTCCGCATGGACGAGGACGTGCCCCTCGTGGTGCCTGAGTGCAACGCCGAGGATGCGCTCAACCGTCCCCGCGGCATCATAGCCAACCCCAACTGCACCACCATCATGATGGTCGTGGCCCTGCAAGCCCTCGAGAACCTGTCGCACATCAAACGCGTACACGTGGCCAGCTATCAGGCTGCCAGCGGTGCCGGAGCTGCTGCCATGGCCGAGCTCTACGAGCAGTACCGCCAAGTGCTGGCCGGCGAGAAGCCCACCGTCGAGAAGTTTGCCTATCAACTGGCCTTCAACGTCATCCCGCAGATTGACGTCTTCTGCGACAACGGCTACACGAAGGAGGAGATGAAGATGTACAACGAGACGAAGAAAATCATGCACACCGACTGCGAGGTGAGTGCCATGTGCGTCCGCGTCCCCAGCCTCCGTTGCCACAGCGAAAGCGTCTGGGCCGAGACCGAGCGCCCCGTCAGCGTCGAAGAATTCCAAGAGGCTGTTAGGAACGGCAAGGGACTGCAGCTGGAAGACGATCCCTTTGGAGTGAAGAGTGAAGAACGAAGAGTGAAGAATAAAAGTAACCCCTACCCCATGCCGCTCTTCCACGAGAACTGCGACGATGTCTTCGTAGGCCGCGTCCGCAAGGACCTTGCCAACCCCAACGGCATCACCTTCTGGCTCGTCAGCGACCAGATAAAGAAGGGCGCTGCCCTCAACGCCGTGCAGATAGCTGAATACCTCATCAGCGTCGGCAACATCAAGTAATAACGCCCCGCGCTTATCTCGGAAGCGCCCTGTGCTTATTTAAGAAGCGCCCCGTGCTTATTTAGGAAGCACGGGGCGCTTTTGACATCTCTCCGCGTAGAAGCATCTGTTAGGGGCTTCTGGCAGGCACTCTGCCTACGGCGTCAGAACGATATTTTCAGGCTCGCCGAAGAGACCCTTGTTTTTAACAATATTGTCCCAATAGTTAGCTTCGTTATCACAGAAGTATTCGATGGGGTAAATCTTGGTGGACCTCTTATCATCTGCCTGGATGGTCATAGTCTCACCCTCTAACTCCACTACCCAATAGGGTATGACACGGAAGTAGAGCTTCGCGATGTTGTCACCATCTTCGTTTGCCACGCTCTGTGGTGCCCAATCTGAGTAGAAGCTGAAAAGGAACGTGTAGCGTCCGGAACGACACTTATTGACAGGGATAATCTTCTTCAGGAGCCATTTCTTGCTGGGGCTGAGAACATAGACGGTGAGTCCCCACTCCTTCATGTAGCTGCCACCCTGAACCATCATACAGGAGTAGAAGGAGTATTTACGGACATATACCTCATTCTCTTTCCCTGCCTTCTGCACGCCGCCCTTGTCCTTGCTGATATAGGTACCTTTGGAGATGATGCCATCCATGTCCTTGCTTTCCAGATGTTGGGCATCAATTGTACTGATATTAGGCTTTGCCAAGTCGATCATCATGGAAGCGTCTTTGACTTCAACTACCTCATCTATTGCTTCCTGGACAGGTTTATCGTCAAAATTATAGTCGGTATGCAGGATGTCATCGGACTTGAGGGAAACATAGGTTGGAACGAGATATACATTATCGACTTTCTCAAGGCCTGATAGTTGCTTTAGTAAATTTACGCTGGTAAAATATCGGAAAAGGTATTGCTCATCATTCCTAATCGTACTCCATTGGCTTGAAGGCATAAAGAGCCCACCTCCCTCATCAGCTGCGCGTTTCATCAATACCCATTTATCATTCTTGATGTCGCCTATATACATTTTCATAGCCGGATAGTACTTGGAGCTGCCCAAAAGTGCTACTACGGGAGACAATTCGTTATGCGGTATATACCATCCCCAAAGGTATCCGAGTTCATCATCCCAATAATCTCCCTCCAATTTCTTTCCCAACTCAGCTCCGAAGAATGAATCTCCACCTTTATTCTTGATGCCGGTTGTAGTTTCGGGGTCTTCATTAATAAGTCGTTTCGTCAGGAACTTGGTAAGTTGTTTATCCCAAAGTTCGATGCCAAACGGTGCCACAAAGACGGTGACGTCGCCATAGACATCAACATAGAATTTGAAGGGTGTACCAGAAAACTTTCCCCACTGGATGTACGGATGATTATAAATGTCTTTCACTTCATAAATCTTGAAGGAAGCATTGCCCTCAACATAACCTTCAACATTGGCTCCGATGGTAATGCCAGCAGTGCCACCGACCTCAAAGCCAGCAGCAATCCTTGCTTTCACACCTGCTTTGTAAAAACCATTGATGATTGGGGTAGGATAATCAAAATGACCTTTCGATATCACCTTATCCTCATATTTCTCTTGCACCTTGCCTTTGATGATATGACTGCCATTACGTAGTACATCGCTAGTGTATTTAGCAGCCAAACAGGCACTGCCACCGAACTCAAAGGTCGGGGTGATGCTACCTTCGAGGATGATAGCAATAGCCGTGGGTGCAGACACAATTGGGATGCGCACCTTCAGGTATCTGAAGGGTTTCTTCATCATCCTCACGGGAGATATGCACCTGCCGAAAGTTTCTGTCCGTTTACGGATCATATCTGTAAACCCGTACATAGGGAACCCCAAGGTTTTATCCTCTTCCTCGTCAAATTTTCCAAATACTTTTTTATAGGCATAACCTATTTCCAGGCCATAATCCCATTCAGACCAAGTATCTGTCCACTCATCCTCGATGCCCGCATCTGTGTCCTTAATAGCATGGAACTTACTGAAATGAGTGACTTTAAATTTAGCGGCAGCAAAAATTTCACCGTTTTTACTTGACGCAGAAGCTGCACGCGCGGCTTTTTCTGCCTGTAAATAGAATTTATTCTTAATGGCAGACATGAAGCCTTTTGCTTCAGTGTATTTCCCTATGTCTCTCGTGTCGAATGAGATATCAAGCAATTCGCTCCTCTTGATGCCGTCTTCCGGCAACTTTTCTTCTTCGGGTTTTTCGTCGGCACGGGTTTGGCGGAGCGAACGGCGGCGGGCATAAGCAGGACGGAGTCCCTTCTTTATGTCATAGTCATTCCAGTCGGTGATGGTGGTGTCGCCCGTCTCGGGGTCTATTTGCATCTGGAAGCCATAGTCTTCGAGGTCGATGCTATCAATCTGACTTGCCTCTATGTCTGGGGCTGTGGCATAGCCGTCGAAACTGTAATCCAAGTATTCATAGACAGTTTCGAGGTCAACACGTGTGGTCACAGCCTTGATGAAGCCTCCGGCGTTCTCGGCCGAGATAACCTCTTCGGGCATCTGGTCGCTGAAATAGAGGATGCTGTCTTCCTCCACGCGGACAAGGTACTGCTCCTGGATGTTCTCCGTGACGTAGAGCACACTGTCGGCAAACTGATAGGAGATGCTACCATAATCGTTTTCTTCGGTATAGATTTCACCTTGTCCACGCTGTTCCTCGGGAATGGCCCACTCTTCCATGGAAAGAGTGCAGGATGCCAGCATAGCTGCCGACAGGATGGACAATGAGAGCTTGTTAAGGAATAATCTGCTTCGCATAGGGCTTATGGTATTTATGGAGCCTAATGAGGCTTATAGGAGTTGTTTACTCAAAGTCAATCTTATAAAGGTTGGAGAGTGTGCCGTGTGTCTCGCCGTCGAACTCTACGGTAATAGGACACTCATATAGGCGCAACTTCTTCTTGTCGTAGCATCGGAAGGAGATGGTTTCCTGATAGATCCAGGGGTTAGGGTCAACACCGTCATCGGGCACCAGAGGACCACCTCCGCCGCCATCATCATCGTCGTCGTTGCCATCATCGCCTCCTTCATCGTCGCCACCTTCATCATTGCCACCTTCATCGTCGCCGCCTTCATCGTCGCCGCCCTCATCATCATCATCGCCGCCTTCATCATCGTCATCACCGGTTATGTCCGTATCGGGAATATCGGGGATGTTGGAAGGGTCATAGATATTCTCTGCTCCGACCCTCAGCTGCATGAGGCTTATACCATGGAACTTGAGCACCTCGCCAATGGCACGGCACTCGTCGCCTACAAAGGCGGCCACCACCATGTCCTCGGTCAACGGCTCGCCACGGAGGGTCACATCGGCATAGAACACTGTCTCATAGGGGTACTGGGCTTGGGTCACGTCCCAAAGTTCCATGACGCAGACGGTGCAGGTGTCCTTAATCTGGGCCGACACGGACTCCACGAAGAGTCGGGTCCATCCGGCTCCGACAGCAGTGATGCGGCCCGAGAGCAGGTTCACGTCCACCACCTCCGGATTCTCGGCGCGAACATAGATGTCTGTGATGTTCAGCGAGTCGGGCTTGAACTGCGGCACCAAATTCACCACGAAGCCTTTCCATACGTAGGCCGTATCGAAATTGAGCTTCATCTCGGCTGCAATCTGGGAGATGTCGCTGTCCACATCGATATCAATCAGACCGCAGCTGGTGAATCCGAATAACGAAAACACAAAACCTAATATCTGAACTATGGACCGAGGCCTGCGCAGGCCGAAGGGCTTATGCGCGGCACAGAGCCTTCGGAGTTCGGATGGCAGGTGGATGGTATATGGCATGTACTCTTTCATAACTTATTACCATTCAAATCTCATTCATTCTTGGGTACGCTGACACTGACGGGTTCAGAGTCCTTGCTGCGTCGGCCGTCGCTGAACTGCAAGCGGATGTAGTAGCTGGCCTCCTCGCCGGGCTTGAGGGTGTGCTCTATGTAGGAACGGTCCTCCTTCGGAGCAGCCATGTAGTAGCTGTGGTTCTTCTGGCCGGGGCCCCGGCGGAAGATGGCCCAATACCAGTCTCCATCGGGCAGCTTGCTCTCGTCCACGCCCCAGTCCAGGACGGTGCATTGCTCGCTGGCATCGTACTTGCCCATGAGGCTGATGTTGAGGTCGAACATGCGGGGACCGGTGTGGCGCCAGCTGACAGCAAGGCTATTGGCGACGAAGGGCGAAGCATTGGTGCTGG
>CADCCR010000032.1 GCA_902799985.1 uncultured Bacteroidales bacterium
TAGTACCGAGGTTCACGAAGTTCTCGATGACGCTTTCGCCATTGCCACCGAGGTAGCAGCAGAGGGCACCAGCATAGGGAGCCTCGTTCTTAGCTGTGATGGTACCTGTGTTCAGCACATTCTTGATGAGCCACTTGGGACCGTTGCCTTCCTGACCGCCAATGATACCGGCTGCATCCTGATGCTCAGCAATGACTGTTGCCTCGTTGATGACGTTTTCAATGGTGATAAGAGCGCCGTTGTTCTGGCAGCTACCTGTGATGCCGCCTACACGGTTGTAAGCGTGGATGGTGCAGCTCTTGTCCATAATGAGGTTCTTGACGGTCGTGTTGGCTGCGTTGCCACGAAGGAAGCCGAAGAAGCCGATGTTGCTGTCGGAGGGACGCTCGATAATCATGTTCTTGATGCGGAAGCCCTGGCCGTCGAAGGTGCCGTTGTACTTCTTGCCGGTGTTCACGCCGATGGGCAGGTGGAGGTTCTCTATGCCGAGCATGTCAATGTCGTTCATCAGCTTGCCGTTAATCTGGAGGTTAGCGTCGCCGCCTTCGTCTACCTTGTGGCTGAACCACTCGAGGTTGCCGGCATTCTTGATTTCATAGTAGCCGTCAACAAGGGCTGGCTCTTGGAACTGCGTGTAGCAGATGTCGCACATGCCTATCTCGTCGTTGATGTTGTGCGGGAGCACGATGGTCTCGCCGCTTGTGTTATTATAGGTAACGCCACCTACAGCTGCACCTGAACAATCCTTCGTACCAGCTTGGAAGACTTGACTTGTCGTGCCCCACATGTTGGGCATGTTCTCCACGCCGAGGTCTTGTGTCCAGGTGATTGTGCTTTGGTCACCGTTGAGAAGGTAGCAAAGCTCGCCGCTTGCCACGGGGTTGGCAGTATTGATGGTGAACTTACCTTGGTTGCCGCCGTTAGTCGTGCAGAGGTCAACACTGTTGACAACAGCAGGATAAAGCTCGTTGTTGAGCTTGCCGGCACGTACAAGGTTGTAGCCGTTGCCGTCGATGCCTGTCACTTCACCAATGTTCCAGCATCCGCTGAATTCCTTGACGAGGTAGTCCTTCGGAGTACCTGTCCAAGCACAGATGGCAGCACTTTCGCCAGCACCACCAGAAATGTTGCCTGTGTTGTAGCACTGCTTGATGGTCAGACCGACTTCTGTTCCTTCTACACACCCCAGAATACCTGCAATGTTCTTGCCCGTTGAACTTACATTGGCCTCATTGCCGCAATAGCGGATGATGATGTGGCTGTCGTTGTCGTTGCGGCTGTTGATGTGAGCCACAACGCCTGCTGCGAAGTTCTGGTCGTGCTGGATGGAGCAAGAACTGTCGATGATGAGGTTCTCGATAATAACCTCGTTTGTATAAATGTTATCAACAGATGTACCGCCACCGCGAACAGAACCGAAGAAGCCGTTGCCGTCGTAGCCGCGGTTCTCAAGTCTGCTGGCAGTTGTCAGCACCATACCCTTGATGCGGTGTCCCTGACCATCGAAGTGACCGAAGTACTTCTTACCGCTTGTACCGATGGGCATGTGGGCATCAGCTACGCCACCGAAGTCAATGTCGGCATCCAATTTAACATTCATAGCACCATAGCCAAGTTTTACCATTGCAGAGAACCACTCAACTTGACCAACTGTGCTAAGATGATAGAAGCCGTCCTCACTCTTGACAACGAATTCCACGTTGGGAGCACCGCATACCGTGCAGAAACCTGTTGCAGGGTCAAACTGGTGAGGATCTTGTGAACTGCCACCTTCTTCATTACTGTAAGAAACAGAACCCTTTGGAGTGCCGTCACAATTGAGGTCAGCAACCTGATAAACGGTCTTGCCAGGGATGGGCAGGGGAATGGAGTTGGGGTCGGAAAGATCCTGTGTGAAAGGATGTGCATTGGGATTGGCATTGGGAGCCAAGTCGCTACGAAGAGCCGTGTTCAGCAGGTAGCAAATCTCGCCGCTGTGCAAGGGGTCGGCTGTCGCATAAGTCGGGTGTTCGCCCTGGAAGTTGCTTGCGCTCTGGAAGGTGTCGTAGCAGTTGGCAATAGAACGGTTGGATCCACGGAAGAGCTGGTTGTTGCCATCAAGGACGCTAATCTCAGCGATGTTCAGGCAGTTCCACATCTTGGCATTGCCGCCGGCAGACTTGTTCCATCCGCAGAATGCAGTACCTCTGTTGACTGCATCAACACGACCGGCATTCACGCAGTTCTCCATGTCGAAGTAGGGATATTGTTCGCAACCTGCACCAATCATACCTGCGGCACCAGAGGTTGTGGTAAGTGTTGCATAGCTGACACAGTTGAGAATCTCAAGTCCATCGCTTGCGCCAGTATTGGTCTGGATAAGGCCGACGATAGAGCCGATGCGATTCTTACCTTTGATGGAGCATGTGGAATCCATGATGATGTTTTTGATTTTGGCATTGCCACGGCAGAAACCGAAGAGACCAAGTGCCTCGTCATCAGGACGGTCAATCACCAGATTGCTGATGGTGTGGAACTGTCCGTCGAATTTGCCAGAGAACTTGTAGGTGTCGATGACAGCGCCACTCTCGTTTGTGTAACGACCAATTGGACTGTGGTCGATGCCAGTCAAGTCGATGTCTGCCGTCAAGACAGCTTGAGCATCAAGCTTAGCATTTTTGTCTGGATCATCATTACCTGTTACAGAGTTGACGTACTCAGCAAACCACTCTAGTTCAGATGCAGTACCAATCTGATAGACACCATCCACTTGTGCAGGCTCATCCCATGCCTGAGCGGAGCCGCCTACGAGCCATGCTGCTGCGAGCAGGGCTACGCTGAAGAGTTTTGTTCTTCTCATTAAGATTTAAGTTTAGTTAGACAATAAGTTATTTCTCGTGATTTCTATCTTTTTATGCTCTTTTTATGTTATTAGAATACAATATATTCTTTATGACGGGACAAATTTATACAATTGTGGCTTAATATATATCCTTTAAGCCGTTAAGAAATGTTAAGTAGTTGATGTTTGTATGCAAAAACATACAAATAAGCGGCAAAAGAAGTTGCAAAAAAAGCAAAACAGCGGACAAAAAGGTATCATCCTCTTGTCCGCTGTTGTTAATTATTAATGTAATGTGGCGGCTTTTACTTTACCTTTATCATCTTCTTTTTGCCTCCGACGATATAGATGCCCGACCGTGTGATGCGATGGATGCGTGTGCCGTCGAGGGTGTAGATAGCCTGCTCGTCCGCTTCTTCCTCGAGGGGCGACAAGATGCCGTCTTCGTCACGATAAACAGTCACGAGTACAGTGGCCTGTCGGTTGGAGCTGTCCGTTGCCTTTGCCGTGATGGTGGCTGTGCCTGCTGCAATAGCGGAAATAACGCCATCCTGAATGGTTGCGACGCTGGCATCGGAGGTCAGCCAACTGAGTTGCTTGACGGTTGCCGTGGCGGGCAGGATGATGACGCTCAATGTGGTGTCGGTGCCTGCTACCATGTCGATGTCCGTCGGACTGAGTTCAATGGAAGTGACGTAGGTCTTGGCAAGTGCTACGTCGTAGTCAACGTCGTCAGGGCGCGACACCGCTCCATCTGCTGTGACGAACAGTTGTCTGTGCAGTCCGAAGGTGCCGCCGGAGAAGTCAGTTTCCCCGACAAGCGTAAAGGTCAATGCTGTGCCAGTAGTTGCAAGCAGATTCTCGTTGCCCGTAGCATACAGGATGATGTGCAGGCCGTCGTTCCGCGGGAGAACGTTTGTGACGTGCGAGGCTGTGAGAAGCTTTGTGCCGAAGGTGAGGCTTTCGGGTTGTATTGAGAGGCCCGGGGAGAGCACGATGTCGGCCTCGAGAGCAGTGACGGAGCGACTCGTGTTGACCCAGACGGTCACCTTGCGCGTGCCACCTGCTTTGACGGAAGCGTTGCTAGCGTAGAGGTCGGCTGTGAGGGGCTCGTCGCTGAGAGGTGTGCCGCCGATGATGCGGCGAATGGTTACAATATCTGCCACGTCGACCGTGCCGTCCAGGTTGGCGTCGGCATTGACCTCTTTGAAGTCATCGGGCATTTGGTCTGTGAGGTATGATGCAAGCCACTGGGCATCGTTCTCCTCGATGATGCCATTGCCGTCGACGTCGCCTGCGAGGAAGGTGACGTTGTAGTAGCTGCCGTCTTCACCGCGGAGCACAACGCGATGTGTGGGGTCGAGTACGGGATATGCATCTTCTCCGATGGTCTGATACCAGATGGGATCCATCGTCTTGCCGCCGTTGAGCTGGTAGCAGAGTTTGCCGCTGAGGATGTCGTCGGCGCTGCAACGGGTGGCCTGGGCGCCCATATTGCTGTAGCAGTTCTGCAGGTCGCCTCCTCCGCGATAGAAGTCGTTGCGGTAGTTGTAGCCTTGCACGGTGCCGATGTTATAGCAGTTGCGGATGACGGCATTTGTGCCGCCCCAGCCGCAGATGGCTGCGCTCTCGGCGTTGCCGGTGATGTTGCCAGTGTTGTAGCAGTCGGTGATGTGGAAGGTGGCGGTGGAGCCTTTGTTGCTGCCGATGATGCCTGCAGCGTTGACGCCTGTGGCGGTGACGGCGGCTTCGTTGCCGACAAGCGAGACGTTGACGTGTCCCACGCCATTGGAGCCGCCTATCAGCCCGACATAGTTGCTGCCACGGATGGTGCAGGTGCTGTCGAGGACGAGATTGGTGATGGTGGCGCCGCCGCCAACGGCTCCGAAGAGTCCGGTGAAGTCACCGCCCGTGATGTGGAGGCCTTTGATGCGATGTCCTTGGCCGTCGAAGGTGCCGCGGAAGGTCTTGGTGCTTGTGCCGATGGGCAGGAAGCTGGCATTGTGGCCCTCCATGTCGAGGTCGGCCTCGAGGTAGCCTTGGCTGTACTGTGCTCCGCCGCGGACGGCGTTGCTGAAGGCGATGAGCTCTTCGGGCGTGGAAATGTGATAGGTAGAGTCAGTGTAGCTGATGTCTGTCTGGATGCCGAGATAGTCATCAATCCACTGGAGGCGCAGGGGGATGTAGTTGCGCAGGACGTTGACTTCGGCGTCGAAGGAACCGAGGGCGGACACGTTCTGATGGACTATGCTGTTGAGGATGGGCCAGCGGATGAAGTTAAGTCTCTGCGATGCGTTGATGGCGTCTGCCATGCTGTCCACGTAGGCTACAAGCGACTGCTCGTCGAGCGATCCGGGCTTGCGATGGTCTTTCCACAGCTGCTTGAGGAGCTTGTCGGCAGAGTCGTCGCTGAGCAGGCGGTTGACGAAAGAGCGCATGTTGCCTGCGCAACTGCCGCCACGGAAGGCCCAATCGGTGCGACCGTTGACGGGGTAGATGCGTGTGTCGTTGTCGAAGGCGAGGTCGAAGTCCCAGCAGGGTGAGACGTGGAACTGTGTCTCTTCGCGGTCCTTATACATGTAGGTGCTCCAATAGGTGTCCATGTTGCCCGAGAACTCGCCGATGATGAAGTGCTTGAGAAAGGACTCTATGTCGAGGTATTTGCGATAGCCGTTCTGCGGGTCGGTGTAGTTGCTGGAGAAGACGGCCGACTCCATGAGGTTGAAGTAGTTCTTGATGTAGTTGTGCTGCTGGGTGGTGATGTCGTCGTCGCCCGGATGCTTGATGGTGACGGGGTTGCCGCGGCTGCTGTTGAACCAGCTGGACTCCTGGCTGGCGTAGGCATCGATTTCGACGAGGTAGCCGCCGGTCACCCAGGGCTCTTCGTTGTCGTTCGGCGTCATCTCGGTGATGGGCACGCGGTTGGCGTCGACGGATATCTGGTCGCAGAGCTGGTAGCAACCTTTATACTCGCCGTTCATAATGACGTCGACGGGCTGGCACCAAGGAGTGTAGAGGGCACCGAGACGTTTGCTCACCTCGAAGGCCAGGCAATTGCGCAGGAGGGTCTTGTCGCCGTAGTTGTTGATGAGCGTCCATTTCTTGGCCTTCGACGGACTCTCCTGCGGCGAATCTTTCAGCATGCGGTGGCTCTTGCCATCGGCAAACTTGATGCGCCACGGCTTCTTGGGGAAACCCCACGAGGCGTTACCGCGGCCACGGGTCGTGATGGGGTATTCCTGGATGCGCGTGCCGCCGTCGTAGGTGATGGTGATGTTCGACGGCATCTCGTACACCTTGTCACGAGGATCGTAGCCGGCATAGGTGTGGATGCTGACGGTAGGCAGGTTAGTCACCTGGTACCAGACGGAATCCTTGCCTTCGCCATCGTAGCCGTAGAACTCGAGCTCGCCGATGTTGCAGCGCGAATCGTTGGGCCCGACATAACGGACATACCGGAAGCCTCGCGTCACGGGCACGTCGGCATAGTCCATCACACGGGCTGTGCCGCCCTTGGGGATGAGGTAGAGTGGTACGGCATCGAGGAAGTCAGGGCTGTTGCTCCCTTCGAAGAGTCCAAGCTGAACGCGATTCACCTGGCTCGTGCGAGGGCTCCAACCTACCTTCGTGATGACGTGTGCTGTGCCTAAGTCCAGTCCGACCCATGTGCGGGCACGGTCCATCGAGGCGTAGAACGTGTCATAGTCGCCGTCGAATGCATGGGCTGGCGTGTTGACGGTCGTGCTCGACTGGTTCGTGCTGTAGTCGATGTTGGGCGAGCCGATAGGCGTGCCCGTGAGTTTCTGGGAGGCAGGTACGTCCTGAGCCATCGCAACAGAAGTCAGTTGCAGGGACAGTATGAGAATCGTCAGTTTAATCGTCCGAATGATGGAAAAAATCTTGATATAACACATGCTTTTTCATGTTTTAGCCAACAAAGTTAAGCATATTCTTTCAAAACGGCAAGGTTGAAAGTGTTATTTTATTTAAAATATGGTAAAAAGACGTTTTTGTTTCGACATTATCATCCGTATAACGGCAAAAACAACTATCTTTGCAGACAAATTGATTTGGTATTAGCAATCACAAAAAAGAATGAACTCGATTGAACGTCTGTTTGCCGTCGCACTTTGTCTGCTTCCTTTCGGAGGAACGCGTTTGGACCTGTGCCTCGCTGTGCATGCTCAGGGCGACTTGACTCATGAGGTGCCTGCCGACACGAGCCGATGGCCTAAGCCACAGCTTGCTTCGGAGTGGAAGCTGGAGTACCTGCCCCACAACAATGCCAACCACAACGTCTATGTCTACAAGGACAAGCTCTACGACGCCCTCTTCACCCGTACGCTCGGATGGAACGGCGGCGATGGCGTGCAGACGACTGCTCTGCCAGGAGGCAACGTCTTCTGGAGCTTCAACGACAGCTTCTATGGGAAAGCAACTTCCGGCACGACACGCATCCGGCAATCGTGCAACTTCCCGCGCAACAGCATCATGGTACAGACTCCGGGCGACGACGGGCTGCCAGGCACAAAGAGCTCCAACCTCAAATGGCTTGCCGACTGGGTGCAACGCAGCAACTCATCGGCCAACGGCTACTATCATTGCCGCACTCACCTCCGTCATCCGAAGGGGGAGAAGACGGACGCGCAGATAAAGAACGGCGAGATAGACCAGACGTATCTCTATTGGGCTGGCGACGGCACGGTGGTCGACGGGCAACTACAGGTCCTTTGGGCTGGCGTCTACAACGGAACGCAGAACCTGATGCAAAGCGACAACCGAGCTCTTGCCATCTACTCGCTTGAAGGTGAGCCCGGTAGCGCTACGTACCTGAAGCTGCTGAGCGTGGACCATAACTTCTTTGAGAAAGACCCTATCGGCTACGGAGGCACACTTTGGGAAGACGAAGACGGCCACACCTACCTCTATGCCTGCAACCAATTCAAGAAGAACGAGGGTGACGCGCTCAACACTTCATCGCCAGTCGTGGCTCGTTCGCAGACGCACGACCTCCGCTCGCCGTGGGAATACTATGTCGCAGACAAGAATGGCACTTTCCGTTGGCAAAGCTCCTACCCTACCGAAGAAGAGGTGAACCGCTCGGCCATCAGCTCACGAAGCGTCTCAACGGCATGGGTCTTCAAGGATGGCGATTGGTACTACATGACTTCTCAGGGCTACGTCTTCTCCAAGCAGGTCTACATCATGCGCAGTCGCAATCCGTGGGGGCCCTTCGAGGATTGCCATCAGCTCTGGACGATGCCTTGGGTGCTGGACAAACTGGGCGTTCGCACCTACCAGAACTTCTACATGCCACACCTCCACCAAACTCTCTCACGAGAGGGCGAACTGGTCTTTTCCACCAATACCGACTGCAAGGAGTGGAGCGACAACTTCAACAGCAAAGGCTCGGCTGACTTCTATCGTCCCTACTTCTTCCGCGTCTATAACTGGAAAGCTGTGTTTGAGGAATGAATCCAAAATAAATGAATTCGAGAATACATTCAAAATGGGTGGACGTAAATCATTAAATCATTAACTGAAGTTTCAGATGTTTATAATCAAACACAAAGGGATGAAGACATCTTCTCTAATATACAGACTTCTTAAGAAGCACTCTTCCAAAGGCAGAGCGTGGAAGGGGCTCCTATTTTGCCTGCTCTTCACTTCCTGCTACAAGCTTGTCTCCACCTATGCACCCAGCGAGGTGGAACCCGGACAGACCTTCGAGGTCAGTTTCACGGTTGTCGATGACGGTTCGTCCACACAGAACTTCGTTACCGACTGGAGCTATGCCGGCATTCGCTTGCCGAAGGGATGGACCGTGACTGTGCCGCAAGGTGCTCATCGCCAGTTTGCCGAGGACTGGGTCTACTATCGCGACGGCTCGCAGGTGAACAGCGCACACGACATGGAGCCTTGCAGCAAGCTTTCGCAGTTCTATAACTCGGCTTGCCCCAAGACAGGCTACACTTGGACGGGATTCAAGAGCGTGACGAAGATTCCCAAGAACATCTCGGCCTGCTGGAGAAACGGATGCGACAGCATTCGCATCACATTCCTCGTCACCGTGCCCGAAGATGCAAAGCCCGGACGTTACCAGATAGACTTCATGGGCGGCGACGAAGAGGATGATGCCGGAATAGACAAGTACAGCAGCTATTCTGCAGCAAAGGACTCGCGACTCTTCCACGTCGGCACAGCCGCTGGAAGCTACGTCACGAACCGCAACGCAGCCCTTGCACGAACCATCATCGTCAACGAGGCAACAGCTCTTGCCCAACATCCTTCCGAGGAAAGTGATGCCACAGCTTACGACCTCAGCGGACGTCCGGCAACAAAGCACAAAGGCATCATCCTGAAGAACGGAAAAAAATTAATATACAACAGATAAGATGAGAATCTCTAAAGTGCTGCTTCTTTTTCTTGTGCCTTTTGCTGCGACGGCAACTGCTCAGCAAAACACATATTCGATGGTGGTCAACACCCTCGACGGAAATGCCACGACCTACCCGACTGACCAGATTGAATCGCTCACCTTCTCCAACGAGCCCACAGAGCCGACTGCTCCTTCATCAAAGATAAAGATGAAGCGCGGCATCGTGTTCCTGGGGCACAGCATCTGGCGCAACGACAACTATCTGGTCACATACAAGAGCTCCGGTTCGTTCGTCACGCCATTCACGGGAGTCTTCCGTGGGCGAGGCTATCAGACGCTTCTTCAAGAAGTGTTCGACTTCCCCTCCGTGGCTTCATTAGGACCAGATGGCGGGTACAGCGGCTACTCGTTGGGCGGCACGAGCGAAACCGACAGTAAAAGCATAGCTGTGGTGGCTGGGCAGGCGAACAACGGATGGCCAAACGTGAAGAATGCCATTTGGACCATCGACTTCATTACGAACGACTTCAAGCGCAACGTTCCGCTGGGCACATTTGCCGATTATAAGAACGCAACCGGACCGGCCACATTCTATGGAGCCGTCCGTCAGCTCTACGATAAGATAAAGGAATTATCGGGGAGCAACGTTATCATCGTGTTCGGCAATGCCTTGAAGCGCAACAACTCCAACTATACGAGCACGAGCCGGAACACAGTAGGCTGCACGTTGGCCGACTACGAACTGGCACTCCTGACCTGTGCCGCAGCGAACACAAACTGGTACTTCGTGGACCAGAACCGTCTGTCCGGCATCACCGACGAGAACCTTCCTGCCGTAACTGCCGACGGCCTTCACCTCAACAACCTCGGTTACACGATGGCCGTCGTGCCTTGGATTAACGTCCTTCGTACCCTCGCCGACAAGTAAGCTTGCCATTAAAAGGGATACATAATTATATTATAAGGACTCCTCAAAAGGCTGAAACAAGAATTGCCACGAGACGCATAATAATTTATCACGCGTGACAAAAGGGTTTATCACGCGTGATAAATTGTTTTCTCACACGTGATAAAACAGAACATCACGTGGAGTGATTTCTTTGAATCCGTTTCGAAGCTTTGACTAAAGCATTAAGAGCCTCTGGCAAACTGATTTAGAAATAATAGCTGAAGCCTACTTTCAGACCAATCTTTGTGAAGTCCTTGAACTCGTTCAGCGCAAAGTCGCAGAAGATTGCCGGCTCGAGGCTGACATGGTCGTTCAGGTAGAAGCAATAGCCAACCTCGGGAGTGAGATAGACCACGTTTGTCTTCGGACCGAAGTGCTTGTACTTGAGAGCTCCGCTGAAGTAGAGTCCGTTCTGCTGCAAATAGTAGCGACCAGCTACACCCAGACCCACACAGCTTGTGCCATTCTGATGTTCCCAACCGAACTCACCGAGCAGCATCCAGCCATCGCTCACGAAATAACCTGCATTGGCCTTCATGCCAATATAGAAGTCGGTGCTCTTACTGTAGCCAAAACCGAGGCCTGTCAACGAGGCACCAACATACTTGGTTCCATGTTCAAACTGTGCAGATGCACCGAGAGAAACTGCTGCAAGAAGCAGCGAAAGAATGATTTTCTTCATAATTGATAATGTTATTTAAGAGGTTTATGACTATTGATTTTCCGGAAGAAGATAAATGCCAGGACTATCATCAAGACAAGACCGGCAGAAAGGCCGATGATTAGCGGAAGGCTGAAGCCCTCGGGAGCTATGAGGATGTAGCTTGTACAAACTACCGTCATGAAGAGAGCGGGCACAAGAGCTATCCAATAGCACTTCTCCTTGCTTGCGAGCCAAACGGTAGCTGCCCACAGCATGATGCAGGCAAGCGTTTGGTTTGTCCAGGCGAAATACCTCCACAAAGCATTGAAGTCGATGAAGAACAAAGCTGTGGTGATGGCAAAGAGCGGCAGACAGAGCAAGAGACGATTCTTGATGGTCTTCTGACTGAAGCCAAGGAAGTCGGCAGTAATGAGTCGGGCACTACGGAAGGCTGTGTCGCCGCTGGTGATGGGTGCAGCCACAACACCAAGAATAGCGAGCACAGCACCGATGGTTCCCATCCAGCCCACACTAATCTCCTTGACCACAATAGCAGGGTTGCCCAGGGCTGCCAGCTTTTCGTAGGCCGTTGCATCGGGTTCGCCGGGCAGGGTGCTGGCAAACTTCACGGCAGCTGCAGCCCAGATGAGTGCTACAACGCCTTCGGTTATCATGGCTCCATAGAAGATGGGACGTCCCAGACGTTCGTTGGTCAGGCATCTGGCCATGAGGGGACTCTGTGTGCCATGGAAGCCGCTGATGGCGCCACAAGCAATGGTGATGCAGAGCATCGGGAAGATAGGCAGTTCCTTCGGATGGTGGCTCACGAAAGGAGCGTCCGTCAGTTCGGGCATCCATCCGGCCTGTGTGTAGATTCCCCAACAGATGCCAACAGCCATGAGCAGCAGGGCAAGGCCGAAGACGGGATATATCCTGCCAATGAGCTTGTCGATGGGCAGGAGCGTTGCCAATATGAAGTAGAGGAAGATGAGCGTCAGCCAGAAACTGTTCGAGAAGAGCCAGCCGCGGTCGGGCACCATGTTGTCGAGCAACGAAGCAGGCGTCGTTACGAACACAGCACCTACCAATACCAGCAATACCAATGCTCCGATGCGCATCACGAGCCGCATTCCGTCGCCCAACTCGTTGCCGATAATCTCGGGCAACGAAACGCCTCCCTGACGGATACATATCATGCCGCAAAGATAGTCGTGGACGGCTCCGGCAAAGATGCAGCCAAGCACAATCCACAGATAGGCCGCAGGTCCGAACAGGATACCCATGATGGCACCGAAGATGGGACCTGTTCCGGCAATATTAAGGAATTGGATGAGGAAGACACGCCAGGCGGACATTGGCATGAAGTCAACGCCATCCTGTTTCGTGTAACATGGCATAGATGCTTTGTCATCGGGACGGATGACACGCTCTACTACGGTTCCGTAGAGCAAATAACCCAGCAGAAGGCATACAAGAGATAGTGAGAAAGTTATCATTACTTATGGTTTAACGATTAGATGATTTAAGGACTTAACGATTTTATGATTTAAGGATTTAAGGATTTTATGATTTAAGGACTTAACGATTTAAGGATTTAAGGACTTAACGATTTAAGGATTTTATGATTTGAAATGCTTTGTTCTATTAGAGTTTTTCTGATTGGTTGACACTTATTACCTTTTCTGTCTGATTTGGTAAAGGAAGGCGATGGCAACGACGGCAGCAAAGGCCAGACCGATGGCATAGCCTGTCGTGGCGTCCATGCCGAAGCCGTTCTCCTTGTCAATCAGGATAAAGCAGGCGCTGACGGCACACATGAAGACTGCTGGGAAGTAAGCAATCAGCCACGACCAATGCGGCAGGATGCCTCGTCCATCGGTTCGGAAGCGCAGATAGTGTGCAATGGTGTAGAAGGTGAAGGTAGCCAACACCTGATTGAACCACGACACATAGAGCCACAGCACCTTGAAGCTGCTGACGTTCAGCATGGCAATGGCTACGGCAAACAAGGGGGCTGTGAGCAGGAGACGCTTTGCGAGTGGCTTCTGGTCGTAGTGACTGAAGTCGGCCACAATCATGCGTGCTGCACGGAAGGCACTTCCGCCCGTACTCATCGGGGCAGCCACGATGCCAAGCACAGCCAGCACGAGACCGGCATTGCCCAGCCAGTCGTAGCACATCTGGTTGACCAGCAGACCGGGATTCATCTTCACCGTTCCGCAGGCTGTCATGGCGTTATAGAGTTTCTCGTAGGGAGTACTTCCCGTAATGTTCAGCACATCGACGAACTTCATTGCGGCGGCTGCCCAGATGAGAGCCACCACACCTTCCGTAACCATAGCACCATAGAAGCAACGGAGCCCGTACTTCTCGTTCTTGATGCATCGCGCCATCATGGGGCTCTGCGTGGCATGGAAACCGCTGACTGCACCGCAAGCTATCGTGATGAACAGCCCGGGGAACAACGGAGTGTATTTCACGGGATAATGGTCTGTGAAGGCATCTGCAATGCTGGGTATGTTGCCGTCATGCGTAAAGATGCCAATGCCGATGAGGATAGCCATGATGAGTAAGGCAGCACCGAAGACAGGGTAGATGGTTCCGATGACCTTATTGATGGAGAACACCGTGACGGCAAGGTAGAAGACGAGTATCAGTACCGTCCATATCAGATTGGTGTCGGCCACGTCAAACAGGCGCAAGGTCAGCTGGTCCATCAGTCCGGCAGGAATCAGCACGAACGATGCGCCGACACAAATCATCAGCACCAGGGAGACGATGCGCATCACGAGTCGGCATACGCTGCCGAGCTCGTCGCCGATGATTTCGGGGAGTCCCATGCCATCGCGGCGGATGCTAATCATGCCTGCCATATAGTCGTGCATCGCACCGCCCAGGATGCAACCCAACACAATCCAAAGGAAGGCAGCAGGGCCATAGAGCACACCCATCATGGCACCAAAGATGGGGCCTGTGCCGGCGATGTTGAGGAACTGCACGGTATAGACCTTCCAAGTAGCCATGGGGATGTAGTCGGCACCATCCATCTTGGTGTAGCAGGGAGTCTTTCTCTCAGGGTCGGCGCCAAAGACCTTCTCCACAAAGCTGCCGTAGAGGAAGTATCCAAGCACCAGACAGACCAAAGAAACACAAAATGTAAACATCTTTATTATTTACGATTTGAAGATTTACTATTTACGATTTGACGTTTTGCTATTTTAGGTTTTTCGATTTACTATCTTAGATTTGACGATTTCTTATCATCGATTTGACGATTTACTGATTATGGTTTGTCAGCAATCGGCTCTTCGACGATTCCCCGGAGGAGGGACATGCGTCATTTCGCATGCAAAGTTACGAAATATTTCTCAATTCGTTATTCTTAATTGGTAATTTCTTTGTATCTTTGTAGCATGAAACACACATTATATATAATAATATATCTTCTTGCATCACTTTTTTGCTGCAATGCCGGGGCCCAAAGCCTCTTCTTTTCTGCACCTCCTGCGCCCAAACATGAGGTGAGAGCTGTTTGGCTGACGACCATCATGGGCTTGGACTGGCCTACGACAAAGGCTACAAACGCATCGGGCATAGAACGGCAGAAAGAGGAACTCTGCAAGATACTCGACCAGTTGCAGGCCTGCCATATCAATACCGTTGTCCTGCAGACGCGTCTCCGCGGTTCTGTCATCTATCCGAGCAAGATTGAGCCGTGGGACATTATCCTGACCGGCCAGTACGACCGCGACCCGGGCTACGACCCGCTGGCCTTTGCCATCGAGGAAACACATCGACGCGGCATGGAGCTGCATGCCTGGCTTGTCACCGTGCCGGCCTTCAAGATCGAGGTGGCAAGGAAGATGGGCAAGCGGAGTCTGCTCAGGACACATCCGGAGCTACTGCGCAAGCATGGCGAACAATATTATCTTGACCCAGGTCTGCCTGGCTCTGCCGAATACCTTGTGTCGCTCTGCCGCGAGATAGTGAGCCGCTATGACGTGGACGGCATTCACTTCGACTACATACGCTACCCGGAACAAGCTGAGACCTTCTCCGACGGTGCATCCTACCGGAAGTACGGCAAGTGGAAGGACAAACGCACATGGCGACTGGACAACATCACCCGCATCGTGCGCAAGAGCTATGAAGCCATCAAGGAGCTGAAGCCCTGGGTGCGCGTCAGCTGCTCGCCCGTGGGCAAGTACAACGACATGTCGCGCTACTCGGCACGCGGCTGGTCGGCCTACGGAGCGGTCTATCAGGATGCTCAGGGCTGGCTGAGCGAAGGCATCATGGACATGCTGCTGCCGATGATGTACTTCCAGGGCGACCACTTCTACCCCTTTGCAGCCGACTGGCAGGAACACACCAATGGCCGAACCGTTGCACCCGGTTTGGGCATCTATTTCCTCTCGCCAAAGGAAAAGGACTGGGAATGGGGCATCATCCAGCGCGAGCTCTGCTACCTCCGACATATTGGGCTCGGCGGACAGGCCTACTTCCGCAGCCGTTTCCTGACGGACAACACAAAGGGCATCTACGACTACCTTGCCCGCGACTACTATCCCTACCCTGCCCTGCTGCCGCCCATGACATGGCAGAGCAGCGAACGCCCGGCCACGCCACAGCTTGTGTCGCGCGAACGACAAGGCGTGAACGAGCGCCTGCAATGGCAGCCGCAGGAAGGATGTCGATTCGTCATCTATGCCAGCGACCAGAGTCCCGTAAACACCAACGAAGCGCGTAACATCGTCAAGGTGACATACGACACAGACTACACCTACAGCATGCTCGGAGCCTACTACCACAACTACCACCTCGCCATCACAGCCCTCGACCGCTATGGGAACGAGAGTCTCCCCCTCGAACTGTAGAGCTCTGCTGGTTTTTCTCCTCATGCTATCATGTCGACTCGCACGGCCCATGCCTCCAAGCGGCCTTGCGCTTCCAAAATAAGCGCTAGGCGCTTCGGCGATAAGCGCGAGGCGCTTCCGAAATAAGCGCAGGGCGCTTCTGAAATAAGCGCAGGGCGCTTCTGAAATAAGCACGAGCACATGAAATACATGTTAAAAAGAGCTTTTTTGCATTTTCTGCAAAAATATTTCTTTTTTCTTATTCTGTTTTTCTTCTTTATTTCATAACTTTGTCCTTGTAAATAACAACTAAAGCTAAACAACCATGAAAAAATTATCGGGAAATGCAATCATTACAGCGGCATTGATTATGCTCTGCTGCGTCAGTTGTACCGAGCAAGTAGACACCTCCGCCAGATATGTCTTCAAGTACGATTGTGCCATGACATATCTGGAGAAACACCAGGCATATTCTGAATATGTCGAACTGCTGAAACAGACGCCTATCTCGATGCGCAGCAACAGTACCGTGGGGCAACTGCTCTCAGCTCGAGGACATTTCACGGTTTTCGCTCCCACCAACGAAGCTATCAGCATTTACCTGAAACAGCTTTTCGAAGAAGAGCCCGACCTGATGACCACCCCTTCGTGGGACGGCTTCCGAAGCGAGCATAAGCGCGACTCCATCCGACGCGTCATCGTGCACAACTCTGTCATCGACTCGGGCGACAACGAGGAAGCCTACGTCTCGAACGACTTCCCGCACGAGACAGGCAACGAGTTCCCGCTGAGCAACATGAACGAACGCAAGCTCTCCGTACGCTACCAGGGAGTTGACACCATCTTCATCAACAACACCTGCCCGGTCAACATCACAGAGCGCGACATCTTGGTTTCCAACGGCGTGATTCACCAGATGGAACGCGTCATAGCACCGAAGGATGTCACAGCTTCGATGTACCTGCTGGATTTACTCGAGCAGAATAAGGAGGGCTATCTCGTCATGGCAAAGGCCATCCAAGCTTGCGGACTGCTGGACACCCTCTCGAAGATGAGAGACGAAGTCTACGAAGGACTCTACCTGCGAGGCCAGATTCCCGAGACGCAGCACCTCTATATCGACGGACACTTCCCCGCTGGAGAGAACTGGACACCGCGCCACCGACTCTATGGCTTCACTATCTTTGCCGAGACAGACGAATTCTGGCGCTCGCAAGGACTCGACCCACAGGCTCCTGCATCCACACTCCTGCCGCAACTGGTACAATGGATTCTGGACAACAAGCAGTATTCGATTGACGATGAGTTCACGACAGACGAGCACTACGACAGCGAATCGAACCTGCTCTATCAGTGGACCACCTATCACATCCTGCCTTTCCGCACACCTTCCGACCGACTGGTGTTCCACCGCAATGAGTTCGGCTACAATCCGGGCAACCCCCTGCGCTACACCATCCCCATGTACGAGCTCTACACCACGATGGGCAAACGTCGACTCATAAAAATCTATGAAAGCGCAGAAAGCGACGGCATCTACCTGAACCGATTCCCAGCTCTCGAGAAAAACAGAACGGAAGTCCTGCACGAACTCTATTGCGACGAAGACAAGAGAGGATGCTTCGTCGACAGAAATCCCTCGAAGGCTGTGCTGAACGACATCATCAACTGCTGCATCTACCCCATCGATGCACCACTCTCCTATAACGATGCCGTACGCGACAACATGGCTCGTCAGCGCCTGCGCTTCGACGGAATGACACTTTTCCCCGAAGCCATGAACAACGAAATACGCCTCAAGATGTCCTCCGACGTTAAGAACCAGGATGTCTACATCCCTGCTACCGTCATCTACAACTACTTCGAGAACATGCAGATGAACGACCAGACCATCTTCATCTACCTGAATGCCTACGGATACCAGTGGTGCAACATGCATAGCGACGAAATGAAAGCCAAGGGACGCTTCGACCTTACCTTCAAGCTCCCGCCCGTTCCTCGTCGCACGACATACGAACTTCGCTACGATGTCCTGCCCAACGGCGACCGAGGAATACAGCAGTTCTACTTCGGAGATGACCCGAACCGAATGGCAGCAGCAGGCATTCCTGTCGACTTGACGAAGGGTATTGGCAGCATGAGAGTAGGATGGGAAGCCGACGGCCGCGACGAAGACTACAACATAGAAGTCGATAAACGTCTGCGCAACAATGGCGTCATGAAGGGAGCCAAGAGCGTTACTGCCGACGGTAGCTCGGGCGACATCGAACGCAACCGAAACTCCAACCTGCGATACATCATCATCCGTCAGACACTCGACCCCGACAAGACATACTACATGAGGGTGAAGTCCGTCCTCGACTCTGAGGAGAAAGAATTCTACATGGACTACATGGAGTTCTGCCCCAAGGATGTCTATGACAACCCCGAGACACCGGCAGATATCTGGTAAGGTGTATCTCCAGGAGAGAAACTAAGGGAATCTCTACGGCCTACTTCATGCCGAGCTTTTCGCGCAGGAAGTGGGCCGTATAGCTTTCGGCACATTGTGCCACCTCTTCGGGTGTGCCCGAGGCAAGGACGTTGCCGCCTGCATCACCGCCTTCGGGACCAAGGTCTATGATGTGGTCGGCACACTTGATGACCTCAAGGTTATGCTCGATGATGATGATGGTGTGACCTCTGGCAATAAGGGCATCGAAGGCAGCAAGCAGCTTGCGGATGTCATGGAAATGCAAGCCCGTAGTCGGTTCGTCGAAGATAAAGATGGTGGGAGCATGCTTCTCCATTCCCAGATAGAAGGCAAGCTTGACACGTTGGTTCTCACCGCCGGAAAGCGTGGACGACGACTGCCCAAGCTTGATGTACCCGAGGCCAACATCTTGCAACGGCTTGAGCAAACCGACGATTCGCTTCTGCTTGTGTTCCGTGAAGAACTCTATGGCCTGGTTGACAGTCATGTCGAGCATATCACAGACATTCTTTCCGTGGAAGCGAACGTCGAGGATTTCGGGCTTGAAGCGTTGGCCATGACAACTTTCGCAAGGCAGTACGAGGTCGGCCATGAACTGCATCTCGATGGTGACCGTGCCTTCGCCCTTACACTCCTCGCAGCGTCCGCCATCGGTATTGAAGCTGAAATAAGCCGAGGTGTAGCCCATTTGTTGCGAAAGAGGCTGGGCAGCAAGAAGCTTTCTAATCTCGTCCCAAGCCTTGACGTAGGTGACAGGATTCGAGCGAGTGCTCTTGCCAATGGGATTCTGGTCGACGAACTCTATGGCTTTTATCATGTTCATGTCTCCCTCCAGGCCAAGGAACTCGCCCGGACGGTCGGCAACCTCATCCAGATGTCGCTTGACTGCATTGAAGAGAATATCTCGGACAAGACTGCTCTTGCCGCTGCCGCTCACACCGGTGACACATGTCATCACGCCCAGCGGGAAACAGACATCAATGCCTTTCAGATTGTTGGCACGGGCTCCCTTCACCTTGATATAGCTGTTCGAGCGGCGTCGGCATTCGGGAAGGGGAATTGTCTCTGCGCCAGTCAGGAAGGCGAAGGTATAAGCTTTGCTATTGTTCTTCTTCAGCTTCATATCTTCACTCTTCTCTCCAGGCACAGGGCCTTGATAAACCACTTCGCCTCCCAAGCGACCAGCTTCAGGACCGATATCGATGAGCCAGTCGGCTGAACGAATGATATCTTCGTCATGCTCAACGACAACAACGGTGTTGCCCAGGTCGCGAAGCTGTTTCAGCACTTTGATGAGACGCTCTGTGTCACGACTGTGCAGGCCGATGCTTGGCTCGTCGAGGATGTAGAGACTGCCCACCAGACTGCTTCCCAGCGAGGTGGCAAGGTTGATGCGCTGGCTCTCACCGCCAGAGAGGCTGTTGGATGTACGGTTGAGCGTCAGATAACCCAGCCCGACATCCATCAAGTACTGCAAGCGGTTCTTGATTTCTGTGAGGATGCGCTGTGCTATCTGCTCTTCGTGTGGAGTGAGGGTGAGATGTTGCATCCAGTCGGCCAATTGGCTGACAGAAATGTTCACCAGTTCCGTAATGCTGCATCCGCCCACCTTCACATAGTTAGCCTCGGGGCGCAGCCGCGTTCCGCGACACTTGGGGCATACCGTCTTGCCACGATAGCGGGCCAGCATCACACGGTTCTGTATCTTGTACTGCCCTTGGCGCAGGTATTCGAAGAAGGCATCGATGGACATCAATCCCCACTCCCTTTCCTCGGGCTGAATCTGCCATTCGGCAGGAACAAGGACTTCTTTCCCTCCCAATGTTTCCTTTCTCACTTCACTCTTCATTTCGGAAGGTGTGCCGTGCCACAGCCAACCCTTTTCTTGTTGCGTCAGTTCGAAATAAGGCTTGAAGATGGGGAAGCCACGTTCTGAATTGAGGCGGATGAACCAAGTCTTCCATTCGCTCATCTTCTCGCCTCGCCAGCACATGACGGCTCCGTCGTAAATGCTCAAGGCTGTGTTGGGGATGACCATCTGTTCGTCAATGCCGATGACGCGGCCAAAGCCTTCGCACTCGGGACAGGCCCCGATGGGCGAATTGAAGGCAAACAGCTTGTCGGAAGGCTCTTGGAAGGTGATGCCGTCAGCTTCGTATCGCGTACTGAAGATGTGCCGTTCGCCGGTGGAAGGGAATAGAAGGACCGCCTCGCCATGACCTTCGTAGAAAGCTGTTTCGCAGGAATCAACAAGGCGAGCAATGGTGTCGCGGTCGTTCTGGGCCGTCAGACGGTCGATGACCAGGAAAAGCCCCCCACCATCTTTCTCCAAATGGGGAGTGTCCTTAAGCATTGCCGATTGATGATCCTCTATGCGCATCACCTGGCTTTCCCCCTTTGGGGAGGTCGGGAGTGGACCGAATAATCTTGCGAAGCCGCTCTTTCGGTACATCTCAAGCTGCTGTTCCAATGTCCTTCCCTCGGGCAAGCGAATGGGACACATCACCATCAACTTCGTCCCATCGGGTTGAGAGAGCATGCATTGCACAACATCCTCCGTCGTATGACGCTTCACTTCCTTGCCGCTCACAGGCGAAAAGGTACGGCCGATACGGGCGAACAGCAGACGAAGGTATTCATAAATCTCTGTGCTTGTGCCAACGGTACTCCGCGGATTGCGGCTCGTCACTTTCTGTTCGATGGCGATGGCTGGTGGTATGCCTCTAATGTAGTCGCACTCAGGTTTATTCATGCGCCCCAGGAACTGACGGGCGTACGAGCTCAGACTTTCCACGTATCTGCGCTGTCCCTCGGCATAGAGTGTGTCGAAAGCCAGACTGCTCTTGCCGCTGCCGCTCAGTCCGGTTATCACAACAAGCTTGCCCCGAGGAATCTCGAGCGAAATGTCCTTGAGGTTGTTAACCCTCGCACCTTTGATTTGAATGCTGTCCTTCATCCCTTTCTTCGTAATTATCCTGCAAAGGTACTACAAATAATTCAAATTTGCGAAGAAAACACAAAGTATTGCGTCGCCTCTGACTTTTATTAACGAAATTTCAGTAACTTTGTGGCAGGATTTCACAGAAAAGGTAAACAATAAAGCTAAGGTAAAAACACATGAAGACAGGCACAACACTATTGGCTATTGCTGCTGCAATGATGTTTGCAATGAACTTGCAGGCTCAGAACAGCCTTGTCGGTCGCACATACTACAACGCCAACATCATGACCGACGCGTTGAACGAAGCCACAAAGGACATGGACAAGAAGGTGCAGGATGCAAAGACTGAGGAAATAGCCAAGCTCGAGAAGAAGGAAGGACGCAAGGCAACTAGAGCAGAAATAGCAGAGATAGACGCGAAGATGCAAAAAGCCCAAATGATGATGGAGGCTATGACAAAAGGAATGACCACGGAGCTAACCGTTACCTTCAAGACAGAGAAGGAAGCCGTGATGAAGGCAAACATCAGTGTTAGCGATGAAGCCTTGAAGAATGCAGGTATCGGTTGGATGAAGCGTAAGGCTCTGAAAGCTGCCATTGCCCTCATTCCTTCGACAGAAAAATCCAGCTATATCGTCAAAGACAACCTCGTCATCATGATTGATGATGACGAAGGAAATGACACCCTGCGGCTCAGCAACGATGGCAAGTACCTCTTCGGAAAGTTCGACAAGAAGACTGATTACAAGCTAACCAGAACACAATAGCTCTCTGCTTACTTCGTTATCTCGCCACAGAGATTGCTGTCCATCATTTCCTTCATCTTCTCCTTTGGGAGCTTATGGCCAAGCAGGAACATGAGTTTCGTGATGGCACATTCCGGCGTGCTGTCGTAACCGCTCACTACTCCTGCCTCCAGCAAGGGCAGACTGGTCTCGTAGAGTCCCATGTGGACACATCCGGCCTGGCATTGTGTGATGTTGACCATCAGCAGTCCACGTTCGTTGGCTTCCTTGAGTTCTTCCTTGAACCATTTCAGCTGAGGAGCATTGCCGGCGCCAAAGGTTCGTATTACGACAGCTTTTAGCCCGGGAATGTTCAGCACAGCATGGACGAGCCCCTGCTGAATACCGGGGAAAAGCGTGAGCACCACGACATCCGGAGCCACGAGGTAGTGCGGCTTAAAAGGCTTGTTGGGGTCTGGCCTTCGAATGGCAGCTTCATTGAACTTGATGTGCATCCCCACAGTCGCAAGGTCGGGATAGTTGAACGAACGGAAGGCATTGAACTGCTCTGCGTTTATCTTGGTAGTGCGATTGCCTCTCATAAGCTTTTCCTTGAAGTAGATGCAGACTTCCGGCACGACGGGCGAGCCATCCTCATGTCTTGCGGCTGCTATCTCGATGGCGGTTATGAGGTTCTCCTTGCCGTCCGTCCTTAGCTTACCGATAGGCAGTTGCGAACCGGTCAGAATGACGGGCTTGCCCAGGTTTTCGAGCATAAAGCTGAGGGCAGAAGCTGTGTAGGCCATCGTGTCTGTGCCGTGCAGGATGACAAATCCGTCATAGTTGTCGTAGTTGTCAGCAACAACCTTCACCAGTTTTCCCCAGTGTTCCAGCCCCATGTCGCTTGAATCGATTGGGGGTTCGAATGTAAATGTATGTATGTTGAAGTGGAAGCGCCGAAGCTCCGGCACCTCGTCGAGGAGAAGGTCGAAGTTGAAGTTCTCGAGAGCTCCTGTTGCAGGATTCTCCCTCATGCCAATCGTGCCACCTGTATAAATGAGGAGCACATTGGGGCAATGAGATGATGTCTTAACCATGCTTTTGCAAATAATCGGGGCAAAATTACAAAATATTTGTGACTTATGACTATCTATTATGAAATATTTCGTACCTTTGCATCATTATGAAACAAAAATTACTACTTCTGCTGCTCCTTGTCGCTCAGGCTGCAATGGGGCAAAATCCAAAGAGAGAGTTTCGCGGAGCCTGGATTCAGGCCGTCAACGGACAATTCCAAAGCATCGGTCGCGACCGCATGCAAGCCATGCTCACCAGTCAGCTCAACGACTTGCAGAAGGACGGCATCAATGCCATCTTCTTTCAGGTTCGCGTTGAGGGCGATGCCCTCTACCCCAGCCAGATTGAACCCTGGAGCCGATATCTGACAGGGCAGCAAGGTCTGCCTCCCAATCCCTTCTGGGACCCTCTGCAATGGATGATAACCCAATGCCATGCCCGTGGCATGGAACTCCATGCGTGGATAAACCCCTATCGTGCTAAGACGAAAGGCACGACGGCCTTGGCTACGAATCACGAATACTCGCGCCATCCCGACCGCTTCTTCGACTACGACGGACTCTACATCTTCGACCCGGGACGACCCGAGAACCGTAACTATATCTGCCAAGTGGTGCGCGACATCGTAAGCCGTTATGATGTTGACGGCATCCATGTCGACGACTACTTCTATCCCTACCCTGTGGCCGGAGTGCCCATTCCCGACGATGCATCCTACAACAAATACGGCGGCGGAATGAACCGTGGCGACTGGCGCAGACAAAACGTGAATATGTTCATGCAGCAGATGTGCCGCGAGATACGCGAGGTGAAGCCATGGGTGAAGTTCGGTGTCTCGCCCTTCGGCATCTATCGCAATCAGCGTACCGACCCCAACGGCAGCGCCACAACCGGTCTGCAGAACTACGACGACCTCTATGCCGATGTGCTGGAATGGGTGCGACAAGGATGGGTGGACTACAACATCCCGCAGATTTATTGGGAGATAGGCAACAAGGCTGCCGACTATGAGACACTCATCCATTGGTGGAGCAAACATGCGGGTCAGCGCCCTGTCTTCGTCGGACAAGATGTTCAGCGCACGGTCAAGTTCACCGACCCCAACAATCCCTCACAGCACCAGATGAACCGCAAGTACCAGTTGCAACGTTCTCTGCCCGGGATTGAAGGCAGTTGCCAATGGTATGCTGCTGCCGTATGCGAGAATCCCGGCAACTATCAGGAAATGTTGCGCCAGCAGTACCACAGCTCGCTGGCCCTCCAACCTCTGATGCCTTGGATTGACGGCCAAGCTCCGGGCAAGCCTCGCAAAACGGCTGTCATCTGGACAGAGGACGGTCCCGTTCTCTTTTGGACTGCTCCGAAGGCTAAGAGTGTCATGGACGAAGCCTGCCAGTATGTTGTCTACCGCTTTGCCAAGGGCGAGAAGGTGAACCTCAACGATGCATCGAAGATTCTCTGCTTCACTCGCGACACGATGCTTCCCCTCAACTATCAAGGCGGCAAGACGAAGTACACCTACGTCGTCACAGCTCTCGACCGTCTGCAAAACGAGTCGAAGGCTGTCAAGAAGAAGGTGAAGCTGTAGCCACACAAGGTGCTTCTTTTTCACGACAAGGAGCAGGGAAACATTGCCGTGACCGTGAATGCGCGGTCACGGCAATTTGTCTTACGCTACAAAGGCGGAATGCTGGCTTGCACTTCGCCAATGCCATACAGAGAAAAGGCGTTGCAGCAGGCCATCGAACAACTGCGGCCCAAGCTGAAAGCACTTCTGAAGAAAAGCAACCCTAACAGTTTCGACTGTTAGCCTCACCTCAACGCTTTATATAGTATTTGTCCTTTGCTTCTGGAGTATGATTGCTTTCTTTGGCATTTGTTGTATAATCTCACCTTGAAGCATCTTTCCGTTTGCATGTTTATTTCTCTTAATGCCATCACTGCCCCATGTTCCCCATTGCTTAAAAAAGAATGCCGAACCTTGAGATTCTACTTGCTGTTTAATGTTAACAGCCCATTCCGGTTTCATTGGTCTGGCTTTTGGTCCGCTCTCACCTCCGACTATTACCCAATCTATGCCTACGAGGTTTATATCTCCCAAATCCTCTATCAACGGCTCGCATGACAGGAACTTAACCGAAGCATTCAAATGACGCAGATGGTCTATTCTGTATTTTGTCGCTTGACATTCCACGGTAACACCTAACCACACGTTTCGAGGTATTGTCCGCGTTTTGAAATACTCTTCCATCCGTTCAGCGCGTTTTGTCAGAATCTGATAACGGTGCTGAGGAGTCTGTATAATAGTATTCATTACTTCATCGACAAACTCATAAGGAACTCCCTCATGGAAGATGTCACTCATAGAGCAGACGAATATATTATGCGATTTGTTCCATTTTAGAGGTTCTTGCAAATCGTCCTCATGCAAAGCCAGTTCAAATCCATGTTGGTATTTCTCCAACCCCATAGCCTTCAGACGTCGTGCCATCACTTCAGCATAGCAATGTGCGCAACCTGCCGACTTCTTAGTGCAACCCGTTATGGGATTCCACGTCTTGTCCGTCCATTCTATCTTTGTCGTCCTCATAATCCTCGTTTCTTCTTAATAATCTGACTCGCAATCTTAATTGCAGTTTGATTGTTTGATGCACATGCGAAGTGAAATATTGGCGTGCGCCTTGTATTATACAAAACCAATGGTTTCTCGGTTACATAGTCAAATATCGTTTTAAGCTGTTCTATATACAGTTCCGCAATCTTTTCGATAGGTTTCTTCACTTTCTCTATGATTTCCGTCTCACCAAACAGCGTATCGACTTTCTTTTTCTTATAGAAGTAGTCTTTCAAGAAGTCCTCATCTTTTCTATATCCATATGTCTGGGACCTGAAGTGACAAAGTGCCTGCCCATAAAATAATGATGATTCGTACTTTATACTATTATTTCATTTATCGGTTTCCAAATATCGTGATTAAACATGTTTTCTGTCCATTCAGTATTGCTTATATACAACTGTGAACCGACGGCACGAACAAATCCCCATTTTAGCTCAGGATATCGCAAACAATAGTCCTTTAAAGCTTCAAATTTTCGCTGAGCGTATATATCGATATTCTTTGATGTACCGTCTGCTGTAACTCCACCTTTAGCCTCAATAATCCATATTTCTCCCGACTTAGTCTGCACTATGTAATCTGGATAAAAATGACTGCGACGGAATGCCTGACGATAGACAATACAGAAGAAATCATCCCCCTTGTCACCATTTTTGTAGACATGCTGAATTACATCACTATCCTCACACCAGTTTTCAAATTCTATCTCACTCCGTGTTCGATTCGGTTCAATAAGAATGTTATCGCCATAGCTTGCAAAGACGTTCTTAGTAAGAACCTTTGTGGAAGGAAATTTTTTGTGATGGCGATAATATTGGTATGGTGGGATACCCCAAGTCTTATGTAGTACCTCCGTTTCTTTTATTTCGCCAATCTCATTCTGACTGATATTGCTGAAAACCGCTACAAGACGCTCTTTGTTGTTCACGAGGAATGCATTGTATTCCCTGAGACTCATACCAGTCAAAAGCTTATTCGCCCTTTCAAACTCTACTTCTTGATTGGAGGCAAAAGAGAACTGGTAATCTTCTGGGCCAAAGAGCACCTTTAATGCGTTATTTGAAATCTGCTCATCTACTCCTATTGCCGCAGCGATTCTGCGCTTGGCATCGCGAATGATGAAGCCATCATCGTGATTATTAATCTGGTGCTCTCCTCCAAATATGGAGTTCAGTTTCATCATGTCGTGTGTGGTTCGTGCCACACCCTCGAATGCGGAAGTCTTCAGTTTTGTGCCAAAAATATAACCCTTGACCACTTCCATTTCACGCTTCTCAAGCACTCCGTCTTTGTTGAGGTCACACTCTTTTAGCATAGCGGATCGAACTACTGTAACAACTGCCTGTGGGTCAACAGCGAAGCGGTCGCTCCCCAGAAGATACTCCTTTTCGAGCTGAATGTTAGGAGCATGGAGAATTCGCTTATACTGGTAAACGTAAAAAGCATCGTTCAAACTGGCAGTCATACCTTCCGTGAATTCGTTATCCAATGTAAATAGATAACAGTTGTCAAGAAGGGTATTATCATAATGGTGGCGTTCTGGCATGCGGCGGATTCTTCCTACCGTCTGGATATTAAAGCGTTCCGTTCCCCCTTCACGGAGTTTAACAAGTATCTTAGCTCGCGGACAATCCCATCCCGTCGCAATAGCTTGTTTGAACTAGAGGAAAGCGTAGTGACCATCAAGCCTACTTATTTGTTCGGGATTATCTGGATGGTCTCCACTAAACCATGAAGCAACGAGTCCAGAATTTTCCGAATAACCCATGTCGGCGAGGTGTTGCTTTACTCGCTCTATCCATTCTTCGCTAGCATTGGGGAACTGAATCAATACCAACGGTCGTATCCTCAAGCCGCGCTTATTATACTCTGCCTGAATCTCCTTACGTTTGCTGTCAGCAAGTTCGAGAAGTTGCAGGTCATCATCCAGTTGGTTGTTTTCTTCGATTGCTTTCGAGAGC
>CADCCR010000033.1 GCA_902799985.1 uncultured Bacteroidales bacterium
CGTCAGCGACATCCTGAGCAAGTACCTCACCAATGTGTCGTTCGGCATCTACAAGACCGCCAAGACCGAGTCGCGCAACCAGATTCGCTGGGCCAAGCGCCACCGCAATGCCTGGGACTGCGCTTATGCCACGATGGAGGAAATCGACGACAAGTGGGATGCATCGCTGCCTTATCCCATCGTAGAACCCATCGTCGACCCCTCGGGCTATGTCTACGAGGGCGTCTCCAGCAATCGACTGGAAGGCGTCACAGCCACAGCCTACTACAAGCATACCTACGAGGACGAGTACGGCGACCTCCAGCAGGAGATTGTGCTTTGGGATGCTTCGCAGTACAGCCAGGAGAACCCGCTCTACACCGATGCCGAGGGACTCTATGCCTGGGACGTTCCCCAAGGACTCTGGCAGGTGAAGTTCGAGAAGGCCGGCTACCAGACTACCTACTCCGACTGGCTGCCCGTTCCGCCTCCGCAGATGGACGTCAACATCGGTATGGTGCAGGCCACCCAGCCCGAAGTCGTCAGCGCCCGAGCCTACGAGGCAGGCGAGAGCACCGAAGGCTCCGTTGTCGTCACCTTCGACAAGTACATGAAACCCGCTACGCTGACGCCCGCCAACATCTACATCAAGGGCATCAAGGGCGGCGAGGAGACACTTCTGCCCACAGGCCAGTTCACCTTCCCCGATGCTGAGATAGCCATCGAGGGCAGCACCGATACACTGGCCACCAAGGTCTGCATCGCCATGGCCGACCTCAGCACCTTCGACGAGGTACGTCTCATCGTAGACCGTGACGTGGAAAGCTATGCTGGCATCAATATGACCGAGGTCTTCCAGCAGAAGCTCGACATCGAGAAGCAGCTGACAGGCATCGTTGTCGATTCGCTCATCAACATCGGCTACGGCCTCAGCAAGACCGTCCGCATCGCTGCTGTGCCCACCATTGCCGCTGCCGGCAAGAAGGTGATGATTACCTCTGCATCGGCCCTCACAGCCACCATTGGCGAAGAGGCAGCCGAACAGGTTGTCGTCACTCTCGATGCCGACGGACAGGCTCAGATTGACGTCAACGGCATCCTCTACGGCACCACAGCCCTCCAGATGGAAGTCCTTGGCGAGGACATCGCAGCCACAGCCATGATAGCCGTCGTCGATACCGCTCTGCTGCAGGCTGTCAAAGCTCCTGTTGCATCGCGACTCTCCGGCACACAGCTCTATGCAGGCCAGACCGTAGCACTCTCCTGCGAAAGCCAGGGAGCCACCATCTACTACACCACCGACGGCACCTGCCCGTGCGACAGCCAGACACGCCAACTCTACACGAAGCCCATCCCCGTCACAGAGGACATGACGTTGAAGATAATGTCCGTCAGCTATCAGGGCGAAGAGAGCGAAGTGATCGAGTACCGCTATGGCATCCGCCAATCGGAGGTACAGATTGACTTGGCCGAAGGCTGGAACTGGGCAAGTCACGACCTTGCAGCTCCCCTGGCCGTCAGCGCTTTGGGCGATGCCTGCAGTCTGGTGCTCACTCAGGAAGGCGCCGACTTCGTGGCTGCCACGCAGTCCATGAAGATTGCTGCCGAGAGGGCCGACCGCCTTACCTTCCAGGGCGCTCAGTACAACCCGATGCTCGACGATGTGGTGCTCCTCGAAGGCTGGAACTGGCTGGGCTATCCCGTGGGCGAGATGCTCACCCTGCAGGATGCGTTCAGCTATCTCGATGCCGACGAGGGCGACATTATTGCCAACCTCGAGGAAGGCTTCTCCGTTTATACCGCAGGCCAGTGGCAGGGCGACGTCAAGACGCTCCGTCCCGGTCAGGGCTATATGTACAAGAGCCAGTCGCGCAAGGCCTTCGTCTACAACACTGTGCCCACCGTCAACGCCCGCGCTATCTATGGCAAACGGGCTGAGGCTCAGCAAGCTCCATGGCAGGTGAATGTGCACGGATATGCCGACATGATGTGCATCATCGCCAATCTGTTCGATGGCGATGACATTGAGAGCAATGCCGATTGGGTGGTCGGTGCCTTCGTCGGTGACGAGTGTCGCGGCATAGGTCGCTTCATCGGCGACGAACTCTTCCTGCCCGTTCGCGGCAAGGAGGGCGAGGACATCATCATCAGCGTCGTCTCCCTCTCCAACGGAGCAGGCAGCGACGTGAGGGAGCATCCCGCCTTCGTGGCCGATGCTGTGGGAACGGTGGCCGAGCCGCTGCCTCTCACCCTTGCCGACCCCGATGCTGTCAGCCGCATTCCAGCCGCAGCTGCAACAGATGCCAGTGCGTTCAACCTCATGGGTCAGCGCATCCGCCTCTCGGCTGCCAAGCAGGGCATCTTCATCATCGGAGGACAGAAAGTCCTGCGGAAGTAAGCTTCCCGTTGATTAACAGAAGGGGGATGAGTCGATACAGACGCATCCCCTTTCTTCTTGCTGACCACTAATAGCACGTTGACTTTGTCGAGATAAAGCTTCTTCGCTACGCTCAGGCGCAAGCGGGACCGCCTGCGCTTGAGACTATGCCCATATTTCGTGGCTTTCGTGGATGTTCAATAATATGAGTAAATCTCTGTGCGCTTATTCCGGAAGCGCCCCGTGCTTATTCCGGAAGCGCCCCGTGCTTATTCTGGAAGCGCCTAGCGCTTATTTCCGAAGCGCCTCGTGCTTATTTTGGAAGCGCCTCGTGCTTATTCCGGAAGTGCCTAGCGCTTATTTCCGAAGCGCCTCGTGCTTATTTCGGAATCGCAGGGCGTTGAAATACTGTCAAAGGGGTAAGACGATGTAAAAGGCCGACTCCTTTGCTTGGGGAGTGAAGGGCTTTGTCAAGGACTTAAAGGAAGTTACTTCCGGCTGGATTTGCTGAGGCGGCGTCGCAACGGTTCGTCGTACAGGAGCATACTTAATGCTGCCACGACAAGCGAGACGACGAAGGTGAGTAGCAAAGGGAGCCAGGGTTGGGAGTAACCTTCGTAGGGGTGTCCGTCGCGCCCTACCCAAGCGATGAAGAGGTAGACGAAGGGGAAATGCACGGCATAGAGGGGGTACGACAGACGGCCAAGGAAGGAGACTGTCTGCTGGCGCCAGCCTGTGACTGTGCCGCGGGCTGCAAACCAGATGAGCGCGGGGAAGAGCGACAAGAGACAGACAAGCTGATACATCGTCTCGGCATCCTTATCGATGAGCGAAGGCATACCGAGCAACACGACCAGTGCCAAGCTGCCGAGCATGAAGATGTGGCCGCGAAGGGGCTTGGGGTTGCGCTGGCGGAACACGCGGGCCATGAGGAGCCCCATCGGATAGGCGTAGAGCATACGCAAGGCTCCGCCCAGGATGTTCGTCGGCTCGGAGGACCATCCGTAAGCCACGCCGCCATCGTCCATCAGCAGGGCAAAGGCTGCAAGGGAGCAGATGCTGGCAGCCACCCAGACACGAAGCCAGCGGTCGGAGAGCCGTCGCAACATCAGCCCATAAAGCAGACTGCCGATGTACTCGAAGAAGAGCGACCAATGGGGACCGTTCAGGGGAAAGCTCTCGGTGTTGCCGCGAACATCGAGACTCGTTGGCGCCGGTATGAGGAAGAGAGCAAGCAGGGTGGCAAGCATGACGGCTTGGATGCCAACCTCCGTCCCGTCCCATTTGGCGGAGCCTTGCACGAGGAAGGCTACGGCTCCCAGCAACACACCCATCACCACCATGGGATGCAGACGGATGAGCCTGCGACGGATGAAGCTGCCCAGCGTCATGCCATCCGACCACTGGCGGTCGTAGGCATAGCCCATGACGAAGCCGGAAAGGATGAAGAAGAAGTCGACTCCCAGAAAGCCATGATAGAACTCCAGCACAGGCGTAGGCCAAACGTAGAAGCTCTTGGCATCGTTGAAGAGATGGTACAGCAGCACCATCAAGGCTGCCACACCTCGCAGACCATCGAGAATGTCGTATCGTACTCTGTTTTCCGTTTGCATTATCGTTACTCAAAGTTAAGCGTAAAGACTATCATCTTGCTGTGCCCGCCGTTGACGGCTCGGGTGTATTTGAGTAGCGTGCCGTCGATGAGGTCGCTACGGTCCTTCTGGATGATATCCAACAGGCCAAAGCAGAACTTGAGTTCGGGAATGAGCTTGAAGTAAGGCAGATAGATGTCGCAGCCCATTCCGACTTCGAGGTAGATGTCGAAGGGCTTGAGTCGCAGGGCATCGTGCTTGCGGGCTGTGAGGTCCACCATCGGATTGATGCCGGCTATGAGATAGGGGCGGAAGTTGTTGTAGCGCGGCGCAGCAAACTTCAGGTCAATGGGAATAGAGATGTAGGTGCTCTTGAAGACCTGAGTGCTGTCGGCTCCGCTCTTCTGCTCGTGGTAGACGGCATGCTTCTGTCCGAAATGGATGGTCGGCGAAAGGCGCAGGGACAGGTATTTGTTCAGGCGGAGGTCGCCCAGCACGCCTACGGTGAAGCCTGGACTGTAGTTGTCTATCTCCGCATACCACTGTTCACCCGTCTCAGGGTCGATGTAGCCATTGTTCTCCAGCTCGAGGTCCTGCATATGAAGACCAAGCAGGAACCCATAGTGAAACTTCCGCTGGTCGATGTACGGGCGGTTCTGCACCCTTTGCTTCTGTGCTGTCAGGCTCAGAGCAAAGAGAAATAGGACGAGAGAAAGAAAGTTCCTCAATATGCTGTTTCCGATTTTCAATCTTTAGCCTTTATTCTTTAACTTTTAATTTTAAACTTTTAATTATAACGTATCTTATGCCCGTTTTATTGCCCGAATCATTGTTTTTGGTGACAAAGACGAAAAAAGTCGACGGAAAATATTGTCCCTGTCACTAATTTTAGTTATCTTTGCAGTCAGAAATCAAAGAAAACGTAAAATAACAATTTAATTTAATCAGAAACTATGGCTTACGTAATTGGTGATGATTGTGTTGCTTGCGGCACATGTATCGACGAATGTCCCGTAGGAGCTATCTCCGAAGGCGAAAAGTATTCTATCGACCCCGAACAGTGCACCGAGTGCGGCACATGCGCTGACGCATGCCCCAGCGGCGCTATCTCTCTTTAAAAGAGCTATAGCCCTTCCGCTCCCTTTGGGGGAGTGCGTATGAGTTAGGGCTGAAATGTTTAAGCCTCCTGTCTCCGGGAGGCTTTTCTTTTATACATTCGTGGGAGGCCTCAGCATTCTTCATGGGAGGCCTAGGTGTTCTTGGAGTTCTCAGTATTCCCCGAAAAGTGGAGCTGAGAGGGGGCTACCGATTCCCACCTCTATCGTCCCCACGAAGCAGGCATTCTTTCCCTGATGGTCCACGAGTACTTCGTGACCTCGCTTGTCTTTGACGTATTGCGGCGCTTCGAAATAGGTGTGCGAGTGCCCGCCAAGTACGACATCAAGGCCTGTGGTGTTGGCGATGAAGTCTGGGTCCATGTCTTGTTTGTCGCCCCAGCCGAGGTGTGAGAGACAGACCACGATGTCGCAATGCTCCTTGTCCCTCAACCTGTCGATGATGGGCTGCGCTGCTTTGGCCGGGCGTGTGTAGCCCATCCCTTCGTAATTGTGTTTTGTGATAAGGCCCTCGGGTTGTGGGCAGACACCTAGAACACCTACGCGCACGCCCGCGCGTTCTATTATTATATATGGTTTCACCAGTCCTTCGCAAGGAGTGCCGGTGAAGTCGTAGTTGCAACAAACGAAGGGGAACTCTGCCATCCGCATCAGCTTTGCCAGGTTCTCGAGGCCGAAGTCGAACTCATGGTTGCCGATGGTGCAGGCATCATAGTGCATCTGGTTCATCAGCTTCACCTCCACCTCGCCTTGATACAGGTTGTAGTAGACTGACCCTTGGCTAAAGTCGCCGCAGTCGAAGAACAAGGCATTGCCCGGATGCTCGCTACGCATCTTTTCGAAGAGCACAATGCGACGCATGTAGCCGCCCTTGTCTGCCATTGCCGAATCGGTGAAATTCGGCGAAACGGGCTCGATGCAGGAATGCGTGTCGCTGGTATGAACGATGAAGAGCGAGCGGTCCTGCGCCAATGCGAAGTTATAAGTGAAAAGTGAAAAGTGAAAAATGATTAGCAATACTAAACGCTTCATGGCCTTCTTCTTTTTCGTAATATCGTGATAACGTGATAACGGTATCACACCTCAATCCTTAATCCTTAATCTTTAATCCTTAATCCTTAATCTTTATCCTCCCTTCAATCTTGCTGTCGATGATTCTGTGCTTTATCACAGATTCCATCATCACCTCGCGAGCAAGCAACCCTATCTCGTGCCGTTTGACAGCTTTCTTCAAGGCCGTCATCTTGTCGTTGCCCTCGGCCAGATAGTCGATGGTAGCGACCGTATAGGTGCGATGCGGGTCAATCTCTTTGCCGCTGATGGTGCAAGAGAGCAGATTGCCGTCTGACGTTATCTCCATGCGTACGCTACTGCTCACGGCTTCGCCTCCTACGGCAGCAATGTTGTGCATCAGCTCAAGCAAGTCGGTGCCTTTCATTTCTAGCACAACCACATAGTTCTCGAAGGGCGAGATGAGCAGGATGTCACCGCGCCGCACAATCCCCTCGGGCATGTTGTTGCGCAAGCCGCCCACATTGAACAACCCCATATCAGCAGGGGCGAGCCCCGTAGCTGTGCCGCCTTCCACCATCACATCTGCCGCCCAGTTGCCAAGCAGACTCTCCGGTCTCTCCTTCGACATCGCCACACGGCTCATGCCAAGCACCGGAGCCATGATGCTGTCGACACGAACCTTGTAGGGTGCCACGATGGCAGCAGCAGCCTCCGACGGCGTCGCATCGAGCTGCGAAGTCACTTCCACGCGCTCCCAACTAAAAGAACGCACTTTGTATTGCTGTGCAAACACAGAGTGAAAAGTGAAAAGCGAAAAGTTAAAAATAACTAGAAGTATTGTTCGTCTCATCTATTCCTTGTTTATTTTACTTAAATAATTTATATGTTATGTCCTTTTTCACCTACAAAAGTACACAATTTTGCGCAAAAAGCAAAAACTTTCAACGATAAACTTTATACTTTAAACTTTTTATTGTACCTTTGCACCCGCTTTCCCGTAGGTCGCTGGCAGGAAAAGAGAGACCTGTTATGCCTACGTGCGATCGACAAAACAATTTTAATAAACAATTAAGCGTTATGGCTGATTTAATCAAAATTGCTGAAGAAGCATTTGCAACAGGCAAGAGTCACCCCGCATTCAAGGCAGGTGACACAGTGACCGTTGCTTACAAAATTGTCGAAGGTAACAAGGAGCGTATCCAGCTCTACCGTGGTGTCTGCATCAAGATCAGCGGTCATGGAGATAACAAGCGCTTCACTGTTCGCAAGATGTCCGGCACAGTTGGTGTAGAACGTATCTTCCCCATCAGCAGCCCCAACATCGACAGCATCCAGGTGAACAAGGTTGGTAAGGTACGCCGCGCCAAGCTCTACTACCTGCGCAACCTCACCGGCAAGAAGGCTCGCATCGCCGAGAAGCGCGTCAGCGTACAGAAGGAGGAGGCATAAGCTCCTGCTCTGTCCCTTCAACATCCGAATCACGGAAAAACCGAAGCCCCAGACCTCTCAAGGCCCGGGGCTTCTTTCGTTATGTCTCGCCAAGCGAATCAGAATGTCTGACTCGTTACTTCTTTATCTTCTCCCAGGTATTGTTCTGCGAGGCATCGATGGCGAAAAGGATTTCATAGGCTTTGTCCTTCTCCTCCGACGTACCTTTCTTGGCGAAGATGTTGACCAGTTCGTCGCGTTTGTACTCGGTGAAGAGCTGAGCCACCTTCGTCATATTCTTTGCGCTGTTAGCCTCGCGAAGCAGTTCCAGCCCATCGGCAATGGCAGCACGAGCACTGTCGGGAGCCTCAGCCATGCGGTCGAGCCCCTTGCGATGATAGATGTAGTTGAACTCGCGCATCACTTCCATCGAGCCGTCCATGTAATCATTGAGCAAACCAAAGCGGTTGCCGCTGTCGCCAAAGGCTTTCCACCCCGGGAATCCCATGCTCTCGCCAGCTGTGGCAATGTCCTCGGCTATGTGGAAGCAATCCGTTCCTCCCTTTAGCGACATCGTGTCGAGGTCCATTCCTATTATCATATAGGCATAGTAGGACAGAAGGGCCACGAGGTTGTTGTCTATCTGGTTTTCCTGGTACTCGAGCTGGTCGAACTCGGTGAACACGAAAGTGAAGTCGACATCGTTCACCGAATAGGCAACGGTATTGTACGACGAACCAAAGACCGGCCGGTTGCTGCTCATGAGCAGAGTGCACTCGAAGGTGTTCTCGTCCTGATTGTATGTCTTGACTGTGATGTTGAAGTTGCACTGAATCTTCTCGTTCTCGCGGAAGGGAATCTCCGTCCACTTATGGTTGTTGAGGAATTCAGTCAGCTTCGTCTGCAAGGCATCGAACAATTCCGTCCGAGGACTCTCAATCTGCGTGTAATTGATACTGACCTTGGCGTCAAGCTCCTGTGCTTTCATAGCTTGAAAAGCAAAGAGACAAAAGAGGAGAACAAGTATTCGGCGCATAATTATAAACTACGAATGATGAAGTCCACTATATCTTCGGCCACTTCCCGCTTCGACTTGGTGTCGTAGGCTGTGAGGCTGTGGCGGTCGATGATGGTCACTTTGTTTGTGTCGACGCGGAAACCGGCTCCCTTGTCTTGAAGGCTGTTCAGGACGATGAAGTCGAGATTCTTGCTCTTCAGCTTCTTGCGGGCGTTGGCTTGTTCGTGGTCGGTTTCCAAGGCGAATCCCACCATCACTTGCCCCTTGCGCTTCATTGCACCGAGGGCTGCTGCTATGTCCTGCGTAGGCTGCAGCTCAAGCATCAGGTCGTCTCCTTTTCGCTTTATCTTCTTGTCGGCTTTGACCTTTGGCGTGAAGTCGGCCACAGCAGCACAAAGGATGGTGATGTCGGCATCGGGGAAGTGTTCGGTTGCAGCCTCGTACATCTCGCCGGCACTCTCCACATCGATGCGGTGGATGGCCGGATGCTTGGTGCTCAACGTGACAGGACCACTGACGAGCGTCACTTCGGCTCCCTGTTCGGCACAAACCTCGGCCAAAGCGTAGCCCATCTTCCCGCTACTGTAGTTGCCGATGAAGCGCACAGGGTCAATTTTCTCGTAGGTAGGGCCAGCTGTGATGAGCACCTTTTTGCCTGAGAGTGAGCCTTGCTTCGCAAAGAACTGTTCCAGCTCTTCGACAATCCGTTCCGGTTCTTCCATACGTCCTTTCCCTTCCAGGCTTGAAGCAAGGAAACCGGTGCCAGGCTCGATGATATGGTTGCCATAGTGGAGAAGCTGCTGCAGGTTTTTCTGCGTTGAGGGATGAGCATACATGTCGAGGTCCATAGCTGGAGCCACGAAGACGGGAGCCCGCATGCTCAGGTAGGTGGTGACAAGCATGTTGTCTGCTATGCCGTTTGCCATCTTGCCGATAGTGCTTGCCGTGGCAGGCGCTATGAGCATAGCATCGGCCCACACACCAAGGTCGACATGCGAGTGCCAACTGCCGTCGCGACGGTCGAAGAACTCGCTTACCACGGGCTTCCCCGTCAGCGTACTCAAGGTCAGCGGTGTAATGAACTCCTTTCCGGCAGGGGTAATGACAACTTGCACCTCGGCACCTTGCTTTATCAGTCCCCTGATCAGGTAGCAGGCCTTGTAGGCTGCTATGCTTCCGGTTATGCCAAGTACGATTTTCTTACCCTGCAGCATATTTGAATCTGAGTTTTGTCAGTACCTGTTTAGTGTTCATGGTAAAGTCGCTCTGCATGATCCAGCCGTAATAGCCGGGGTCTTTCTGCAGCACCTCCTTCACCGGTTTACCCTTGTATTTGCCGAAGTTCACCACCTCTACACCATTGTCGTCATAGACAAACCTTCCGGCAAAGTCTATGTTGTTGCTCATCCTGGAGTAGTCGGCCAGGAACTGGATGTCGTTTTTCAGCTCATCGGGATACCTGTCCAGCTGCGCCTGCAGCACCTCGTAGGTGGCTTGAGTATCAGCCAATGCGCTGTGGGCATTCTCCAGGTCCTTTCCGCAGTAGTATTTGTAGGCTGCAATCAGGGTGCGGCGCTCCAGCTTGTGATAAATGTTCTGAACATCCACCATTTTGCGCTTGCTCAGGTCCACATCCACTCCTGCACGCATGAATTCCTCTACCAGCATGGGTATGTCGAACTTGTTGCTGTTGAAACCCGCCAGGTCACATCCTTCGAAGGTTTGCCACAGTGTCCGGGCTATCTGCTTGAAGGTGGGGCAGTCCTTTACGTCCCCGTCATAGATGCCGTGTACCTTGCTTGCCGCCTCTGGGATATGTATCCCGGGGTTGATGCGCATACTCTTGGCCTCCTCGTTGCCGTTGGGCTCAATGCGTATGTAACATAGCTCCACAATCCGGTCCTTTGATATATCCAGGCCCGTTGTCTCCAGGTCGAAGAATATGATGGGATTCTTTAGGTTCAGTTTCATGCGGTTACATGCTTTCCTGTTTTACTTAATCCTCTACACGCATGGGCATCAGCAGCATCAGTACCTCGTCCTCGGTGTCCTCCTCTGCGGGACGGATGATACCGGGACGGCTGGGATCGGCTACCTCCAGTGTAATGGTGTCGCTCTCCATAATGTTGGCAATCTCCAGCAGGAACTGGCAGCTGAATCCTATGCTGATAGAGGTGGCTGTGTAGTCGCATACCAGGAACTCCTCGGCGCTGGTGGCATACTCGTTGTCCTGACCGGTCAGCTTCATGCTGTTGTTGCTCAGTTCCACCTTTACCAGGCCGCTGCTCTGGTTGCAGAATACGGATACACGCTTCAGGGCGCTGGCCAGTGCCATACGGTCAACTGTTGCCTTAAAGGGATTGCTCTGGGGGATAACGGCATTGTAGTTGGGGTAACGGCCCTCTATCAGTCGGAAGTGCATGGTCATGTCTTCTGACTTGATGGTTGCCTTGTCCGCATCAAAGAGTACCTCTATCTGTTCCTCGTCCTTGTTCAGGACAGTCTTCAGAATGGCGCAAACCTTCTTGGGCAGGATAAAGCCTGCGGTGATGCCGCTCTTGATCGTATGATTGGTGTTACGTACCAGTTTGCGGCCATCCGTACCGGCAAAGATGATATAGTCGGGATTGATATCTACGTATATACCGTTCATTACCAGTCGGATCTCGTCATTGGCAGTGGCGAAGAGGCAACGGTTTATACCGTTCAGCAATACCTCGGCAGGCATTGCCAGGCGTGTGGCATTGTCACTTACCATCTTGGCCATGGGGTAGGGGGCTGCATCCTGGGCTATTACACTGAATGAGCCGCTGCTGTGTATGCCCTTAATCTCCATCGTATCGGCATTGAAACTGATGTTCAAGGGCTGCTCAGCCAGTTCCTTGATAGAGTCTATCATCGTCTTGGCCGGAATACAGAAACGGGCCTCACCGTTCTGCTCAATGGCGGGAACGGTGGTGATGTAATACTTCTCGCTGTCTGAAGCGGTGATTGTGATATTGCCGTCCTTTACATCGAACAGGATGCAGTCAAGGATTGGCATGGAGTTCTTTGACCCCATAACTTTGCTGGCCGCAGTAAGGCGGCTGTAAAGTGCTGAACTTGATACTTTGAATTCCATATTGTTAAAGTGTTATTTATTATGGTACAAAGTTATTCTTTTTTTTTCGTTCGTCAAAAAAACGTGCCGAAAAAAAACGGCAGTAAGTTATTTTTTTATACCTTTGTGCCACGATTTCAAATAATACAATATAAATAATGGAAATAACAGGTAAAATTATTGCTGTACTCGAGCCACGCAAGGGTACTTCCAACAGAACAGGTAATGAATGGATATGCGGCCAGTATGTACTGGAGACGATGGATCAGTATCCCCGTAAGCTTTTCTTCGAAGTCTTCGGCTCAGACCGTATGCAGCAGTTCAATATCCAGATGGGTGAGATTATGACAGTATCATTCGACATTGATGCCCGCGAGTATCAGGGCCGTTGGTTTAACACAGTACGCGCCTTCCGTGTTGACCGCAACGTACAGGCCGCTCCCGTTGCTGCCGCTCCCGTTGCTCCTGACACAGCACCCTTCGGCGGAGCTCCCGTTCCCACACAGGCTCCTGCCGCCGCTCCAGCGGCTACCGCAGCACCCTTCGCCCCTCAGGCTGAGGGTGAGGATCTTCCCTTCTGACGTTAAGATAACGTTAATAGTAACAATAAAGGAACTGGCAGGAAAAATCTCCTGCCAGTTCCTTTATTCTAACCACAACCACTAACCACTAACTACTAATCCGATATACAATCAGTCAGGCTGCTGACCGTCATGGGCCTTCCATGCGCATTCGGTTATCCTCATATCCGTGAAGGCGGCTGTAAAGGATGACTCCTCAGGTGAGCATGCATAAATGCCGAAGCTGATTTCCCCTGCGGCAGCCGGCATGTGGCAGACACGCATCTGACTGAACGCCTGTCCGTCAACAGAACACTCGATGCAGTAGTCATCCTCGCGTCGTGAGAATCGGTACCACATTGTCTTCACATCGGCAGGGATAGCTGTTGTGGCCCAATCGGAATAGCCGTTGTTCGTCACCACGCTGCCCAGGTGCTGGAACTCCTCGTTCTCATATTCCACCGAGCCTTTCAACCAGTTCTCGCTGTCCAGGTACATCACGATACCGCACTGGTCAAAGCGATGGTGGCTCCCCGTAAAGTCAGTCTTCACCACGAAGCTGAAGAACTTCTCGCGAGTCTTCATCTGAAGCACCGGAGCATTGTCGTTCCTGAAATGATAGTATGTCCGCTGCCACAGGTCAGTCTTCGGGGCAGTGGTTACCAGTATGGTGTCACCCTTCACCTCGTAGCCCTTTGGCTCGCGTGTCCATTGCAGACTGCTGATATCAACCTGGCCGTTGGCGGCAAGTGCCTCCTGAACTTTGTCATCGGATTGTGTCCCTGTCTCACTTTTCTCCTGTTTGCCGCATGCGGTCAGCAGAAGGCCGATAATCATCAATGATAAGAATCTCTTTTCCATTCTGTATTTCTTTTATTTATGTTTATGAAACTAACTTACGTAAGAGGAATTTCCGAAAGTGCCGTATAAGTGTTGCTTTATTCACAGTAATTATGATCCACATGGTAATCTGGCGTGTCAGACCGTGAATGTCATGTGCCGGCATCGTATCATATACGTTGATATGGACAGAGCCGATCCTGATTTGAATCCTGCCAACAGCACATTGGCGGCTATGCCTATCCAACTGGTTCGGATAATTTCCTGACTTCTGTCCATCTTACAGTTTCATAATCCGTTTCATCTCCAGATTCTCATATCCCTCGGGGCAGTGGGTCGAGAGATATACGGTGGGATTGTCCTGGATGAACTGACGCACACGGTCCAGTGTCTCCCGGGCTGCATCCTTGTCCTCGAATACGATGCTCAGCTTGTTTGCCTTCAGGGCCGCATCGCAATAGGTTACGTCGCCATGGAACATGTAGAACAACCCCTCGTTCTCAGCTATGATGATGCTGTTGCCCAGGGTGTGACCCTTTGCCTGGATGAACCAGATACCTTCAGCCACCTGCTGGGCATTGGGGAAGTTCCTGAACGCCTGGCCATATTGGGCACGGATGATGTTGTCACCCTCCAGTTTCATGGCATCGGCATCCTCCGGTCCTATGTAGATGCTGGCATTCGGGAATTCGCCGATGCAGTCGCTGTGGTCGGGATGCTTGTGGGTGATGAGAATCTTAGTCACCTGCTCCGGCCTGTAACCTGTCGCTGCAAAGGCATCCATGTAGTCGGCCACCTTCTCGCCCATGTAGAGTGGGGCGCCCAGCTTTTTGGGCGGAACAGGAAAGCCCGCCTTGAATCCCGTGTCTATAAGGATAACCTCGCTGCCTGTGTCTATAAGGAAGTTCTGCAGGCTGCTTCGGTAAATGATTTGCTCGTCGAATTTCTCCTTGCCCTCTTCACCGCCGAAGGCAAACGGCTGGTTCATGAAACCGCCGTCAAACATACGGATAGCTTTGATTTTCATGATTGATTTGTTTTTATGGTTGGTCAATGTATTTATTTTCCGCAAATATAAGGAGAAAGTTCCAATCCGCAATCAGTTTGCCTTGCTACTTCCTCTTTTTTAAGGATTTTATGTAAATTTGAGGCTTCTGTCATTTCAGCTTTCTGAACACTATATGGTAGTCTTTTCCGGCAGAATCATTATTGTTGCCGTCCGGAAGTACTTTACTTCTTATTATAATCTCTTTCTCGGATACATAGCTTATCTTCCAGGTACTGCCTGCGTATCCGGCAGTCATGGATTTAAGGGAAAGCTCGGATGCCGAGACAAAGAAATTCAGATAATCCGTCCAGAAATTCACCTGATTACCCGAGAAATAACTTGGCGGCAGCTGATAGAATGACGCATTGAATGTCTCCTCTGCCCGTGGAGTCAGTTCCATCAGTACCAGTCCTGATTCCGGATCGGGTGAGGAGGGTGTTATCCACACCATCTCAGGTTCCTTGTCCTCTGTAAGGTCATCATCAGCGGTATGCCCCGCCAGATACCATACTCCCGCCAACGAACCGGTTATTTCCACACTTTCCTTATAACATGATGACAGAGAGAAGATTACAAATATACTATAAATGATTAGTTTGATGCAGCAGGCTGTTGTTGTCCCCCTTGCTGCCATCAGGCAGATTAATAGTCTCTTCATAACAGATTCATTTTAGTTTTATGATATCACTCCACCGTGTGGTCGGGTTCTTGCTTCTGTGGTCATGTCTGATGGCATTGGCAAAGACGTTGGCCTTTCCCTTGCCGCCCTTCTGTGTATATTGCTGACTGCCCAGGACAACGGTCTCAGAGCCGTTAATCTTGTTGAGGCGGTCAATGGCCGCATCCAGCCGCTGCATCTTCTGGAACTGCTCGGCATTGTAGTCGAACAGATCCAGCTGCTGAGGCGAGGTAGGTGAGATACCCATTACTATCACCCCTGCTTTCTTGTAGTGATAGCCCTCTATGTAAATGTCCCGCAATACCTCCGTGGCAGCCTTCACAATCTCAATAGTGCTGTTGGTGCCAACGGTCAGACGTTTCTCCTGAAAGTTCCAGTACTGCGGCAAATCCTCGCGGAAGAAGTTGGTGTTCACGAACACACTTACAATCGTGGCCACCGTGCCTTGCTGACGCAGCTTCTCGGCACAACGGGCAGCGTAGTTGCTGACGTGCGTCCTCAGCGTGTCAAAGTCCGTTACCATGCCGTTGAAGCTGCGGCTGGTACAGATACTCTTCTTCCTGGCCATCTCCTCGTTTGGCACACAGTCAATGCCGTTCAGCTCCTTCCAGGTACGCAGAATCACAATGTTGTTGAAGGTGGCTCTTACCCAGGATTCGTGATGCTGGGCAAAGTCGTAGGCGGTCTGTACGCCTAAGGCTTGTAGCCTGGCTGCATACCGTCTGCCGATGCCCCATACCTCATCAATTGGATATAACTTGAGCGCCTTCATGCGTTTCTCATCCGTATCTATCAGACAGCAATGACGGTAGCCCTTGTATTTCTTGGCGAAATGACTTGCCATCTTAGCCAGC
>CADCCR010000034.1 GCA_902799985.1 uncultured Bacteroidales bacterium
TGATGCTTTGTAATGTAGTCATAATGTTTCGTATATAAGCCCCCTCCCCGCTCCCCCTTTGGGGGCGTGCTTTTAAGCGGCGAGGCAGCGAGAATGAGGCACTCCCCCAAAGGGGGAGCGGGGAGGGGGCTGGTTCCTTATTATTCTTTCTTTATTATCGTTGCCGGGTTCAATTGTGAAACTCTATATATCTTATAGCCAACGGTCAGGAGTGTGACGAGGGCCACGACGAGGATGGCTATGAGATAGGGCTGGATGACATCTCTCTTGAAGCTAATTTCTTCTATGAAGTAAGCAAAGACGTTGGCGAGGAGCAACGAGATGAGGCTGCTGACGATGAGTTGCCAGATGTATGGCTTGGCGAAGAGCCACAGTATCTGCCGCGTGTCGGCTCCGTGCGCCTTGCGTATGGCGACCTCCTTCTGGCGGCGGCGCGTGTCGAGAGAGACAGACGAGTAGAGCGTCAGCACGATACAGAGGATGGCAACTACCGTCAGGACGAGCAGGATTTGAACTGACAGCTCTGTCGAGCGCAGTAAACTGAAGCAGACATTGAACAGGTTGTCGATGGGCGCATGAGACAGCGTGTAACGTCCCTGCTCGCGATAAAGTTCGCTCAGCTCCTTCATGGCTTCCTTTCGCTCACCCTGCTTAGCCTTGAGGATAACGCTATGCCTGACGCCAAACCCCTTTGCGGCACGCTCGAAGTCTTCCCATATACGCTCTGCTATGTCGCGCTTTTCGAGGAAGTACGACGCATCGCAGAGGTAGATGCAAAGCGGCCTGTAGTGGACGCTGGCGAGAGCTTTAAGCTGACCCACATCGATGTAACCTATCACCTTTGCTTCCTCGCCTGGCTTTACGTTACGGTAGTCGCGCACATGAATCATGTCCCTCGAGTCCATCTCCTCTGCTATGTGACTTGGCACGAGCTTTATGTCCAGCAGACGGAAGAGGTTCTCGTCGGTCAGGAAGATATCGTCATCCCCTCCTCCGACTGCATTGAAGCGTGCAGACACCACATGCGTCGTGCCTTCGATGTGCTTCAGGTGCTGCAAGGTGTCGAGGAACTCGGGCTTCCATTTGCTGCCTTCTGTGACGATGCTGCGGCGGAAGTCATCGGCGTTGGCAGGAGTGCGAATCGAGCTTATGGCGTGAGAAAAGAAGAAGACGCCCGAATCAACGAAGAGCAATCCGTGGCAAACCACCATCATCAGGACGACGAGCAGACTGCGGCCTCGCGTAGAGACGCGATGGCTCTTGCCTACCACTTCGCTCAGCGGCGCTTGGATAACCCTGCGGACAGACAGGGCGGCGATGCCTGCGGTGAGTATGAATGTGGCGAGGCACAGCCAGAGTTCGATGACGTAAGTGCGCGACATATCTACCGTAAACCCTGGCATTTGCTTTTGCATAATGGGGAGGGCATAGTCGGCCAGGCAGTAGGAAAGCAATATGACCAGCAGCGTGACGAAGAAGAAGACAACCGCCACCTCCCACATCAGCAGGCCGAAGAGCTGGCCCCTTTGTGCGCCCATGCATTGCCGCAGTCCCATCTCCCTTTGCCTCAGACGGAAGAGCTGAATCTCTGTCTTCAGGAAACCGAACAGGCCGATAAGCAGGATGCTGCTTCCCATGAGAAAGATTAACACGAATAATCTTATTAGTACGACTGAGTAGTTTGTCTTTGCCTTTACCTCATACTCGGGCAGAGCCTTTTGAAGTTCTGCCTGCAGGTCTTTGCGCGTCTTGCCTTTCGCAAGGATGACGTCTAAGTAATAGTTACTAAAGAGTTCAACTGATGTCGTGAACTCCTTCATTTGGTCGGTGATGACGTAGAGATGGTCGTCGCTAAGCAACCAATCGCCCGTATCGACGACATCGACAATGGTTTCGTACTTGCGTCCGTTGTATTCGGGACAATTGCCGACTTTGAAGCCGATGGGATTCACGCCCTTGCCAAACGTGCGCTCCAGCATGTTTTTCGTCATAATGAGGTCGCCGGGCTTCAGTATCGGGATGCGTTTCCCCGTGATGGCAGACCTCAGCCCTAAGTAGTTGAAGCGTTCGGGACTCGTCCACTTCCAGGACGTCTCCACTTCATACTGCTTTCCCCTCAGGTCGGTGAAGGGTGCAACGGTGCCCACGGCATACCAGTCGAGGTCGATGAAGTCGATGCTCGACAGGTTGGCTTCGTAGATGCGCCTCTCGTCGTCGTGGTTCACAGAGTGGTGTTTGCCTTCCTTCGTATAGAGCGAAACCCGTGCGCGACGCGGGTCGCCGCCTTGCCTTTGCATGAGCTGCCACGCCCGCAACGAGAAGATAAAGGTCGCGCTAAAGAGGACCATTCCCACTGCCAGGCAGAGCACCGAGATGATGTTCTGCATCTTGTACTTCATCAGATTGCGCCAGCTGGCCCTGACGGTGCGAGAAATCAGTTCATTGTTCATTGTTCATAGTTCATTGTTGGTTTTCTGCTGCAAAGGTAAGGCAATTCTTAATTCTTAATTCATAATTCTTAATTCATAATAGTGCTTTGTCCAGATATTAGACACGTTTGTGTCCAATTCTTTGACACTTCCGGGCAAATACACGCAAAAGCGGTAGCAAATTCTTCATTCTTCACTCTTCATTCTTCATTTCTTTGTATCTTTGCACTATGAAATACGGAACGCTACTCGTCATTGACGACAACCCTGCCATCCTGACGGCAGTGAAGATATGCCTTGGCGGCACCTTCGAGCGAGTTCTCACCTTGAGCTCTCCCGACAAGGCGCTGGCCACCATCGCTCAGGAGCATCCGTCGGTCATCTTGCTCGACATGAACTTCAGCCTCGGCGTGAACTCCGGGCAGGAAGGCATGATGTGGCTCTCGGCCATACATCGTCGCTTCCCCGACATCCCGATTGTCCTCATCACGGCCTACGCCGACGTCAAGCTTGCTGTGCGTGCCTTGAAGAACGGCGCCGCGGACTTCGTGACGAAGCCTTGGGACAACGACGAACTCATCCGCGTCCTGAAGGATGCCATCGACAAGGCGGGCGAGGTCATACCTCTGGAACAACTGGAAAGCGAACACGTCCGCAAGGTATTGAACAAATGCGACGGCAACATGAAGCGCGCCGCCGACCTCCTCGGCATCAGTCGCCAGACATTATATAATAAGGTAAAAGCCTCACCCCTAACCCCTCTCCGAGGAGAGGGGGAATAACAGACTATGACACCCGTCATCATTATAACTATCATCCTTGTCGTTGTCGTGGCTTCTGTCCATTGGTATCGCCATCAATGTCTGCTTCGCGAGCGGGCACAAATCATGCGTGATGCCATCCGTCACCGCGACTTCTCGTTCCGTCTGCCGACGCGCGGCTTGTTCTTTGGCGAGAAGGCTTTGCAGGAAGCGCTCAACGACATGGGACAGGAGATACAAAAACTTGTGGCGAAGGGTGAGGTGGAGTCGTGGCAGAAGCTGACAAGGGTGCTGACGCACGAAATCATGAACGCCACGGCACCCATACAGAGCATCAGTCAGGCCTACCTGAACTCGTCCGACATCAAAGGCTCGCCCTTCGAGGAAGGCATTCGTGCCATCAACGACACGAGCGCTGGCTTGGCTATTTTCGTAGAGAGCTACCGCAAGCTGACACAGTTGCAGGAGCCGGTGATGGCTGAGGTGAACATGCTGACGTTTGCCCAAAGCATCGCCGCCCTCTATCCCGACCTTCATTGGAACATCGACATCCCCGACGACATGACGCTCCAGGCCGACGAGAACCTGCTGAGGCAAGTCTTCATCAACTTGGTGAAGAACGCCATCGAGGCAGAGGCGAAGACAATCAGCCTCTCCCCAACCCTCTCCCGTGGGAGAGGGAGTTTTCGCGGCAGTCCTCCCCTCTCCCACGGGAGAGGGGTCGGGGGTGAGGCTGTCTTCTTCTCCAACGACGGCCACGTCATCCCGCTCGACGTCCAGCAGGAAATCTTCATCCCCTTCTTCACCACCAAGCAGACAGGCACGGGCATCGGCCTCTCCCTCTCGCGCCAGATTCTGATGAAGCAGGGCATGACGCTCAGCCTCGCTGACAGTCCCCAGCCAGGCTACAACGTGACGTTCGTTATTGAAAACGTCTGACAAGCTACCTGCCGAGGACTTTCCTGCCACTCCGGACTGTTATCCCCTTGTAATCTTTGCCTATGTCGAGGTAGTTCCGTTCCTTGGCTTTGAAGTTGCCACGCTGGGGGCTTCTATCCTGCCTGCGCTTCCGAAATAAGCACGAGGCGCTTCCAGAATAAGCACAGGGCGCTTCCGGAATAAGCGCGTGTGTCTGTTACAAAAATAATCGCGCATGATAAGATGCTTATCACGCGCGATAAAAAGGAATCGTATTGGAGCGGTGAGATGTCCCTACTCGCCCAACGTGTTCTTTATCCAGCAGTTGTGCTTCTCCACCTCGGCCTGGGCCAGACGGACATAGTTGCGCAGGCTCTCACCGAAGAGCTCGGGCGACTTGGCGGCGTTCTGCATGAGGAGGTGGCACATGATGATGTCGGCTGCCATCTCGTAGAGGTGGCGTGCGCAGAGGTCGAGCACGTCCTGGTCGCCCGTTTCCTTCACAGCAGCGGTGCAAGCGTTGAACTTCTCGGCCATTGCAAAGACCCTCTCTAACTCCCCCTTAAAGGGGGAGGACTCCCTCCCTTTAAGGGAGGGTTGGGGTAGGTCTTTTTCCATCTCCTGGATGACCTGGCTGTAGAAGCCGTTGGTGACGTAGCGGATGGCAGCAACGGTCTGCAGCTGCGTGGTGCCCTCGTAGATGGAGGTGATGCGGGCGTCGCGATAGATGCGTTGGCAAGCGTACTCCAGCATGAAGCCCGAACCGCCGTGAACCTGGATGCAGTCGTAGGCATTCTGGTTGGCATACTCGCTGTTCATGCCTTTAGCCAATGGGGTGAAGGCATCGGCAAGCTTGCTGTACTGCTTCAGTTCGGCACGCTCCTCGGGAGTGAGCTTGCGGTCGCGGCTGATGTCCTCCAAAGCCTTGTAGATATCGACGTAGCGTGCCGTCTGGTAGAGCAGGGCACGACCTGCATCGAGGCGAGCCTTGATGTTGCTGATCATCTCCTGCACGGCGGGGAACTCGATGATGGCCTTGCCGAACTGCTTGCGGTCCTTGGCGTAGGCAACAGCCTCGTTGTAGGCAGCTTGCGAGAGGCCGACGCTCTGAGCGGCAATGCCGAGGCGGGCGCCGTTCATCAGCGACATGACATATTTGATGAGGCCAAGCTTGCGGTCGCCACAGAGCTCGCACTTCGCGTTCTTATAGACCAGCTCGCAGGTTGGCGAACCGTGAATGCCGAGCTTGTTCTCGATGCGACGCACATCGACGCCGCCGTCGCGCTTGTCGTAGATGAACATCGAGAGGCCGCGACCGTCGCGTGTGCCTGCTTCGGAGCGGGCGAGCACCAAGTGGATGTCGCTGTCGCCGTTGGTGATGAAGCGCTTGGCACCGTTCAGTCGCCAGCAGTTGTTCTCCTCGTCGAAGGTTGCCTTGAGCATGACGCTCTGCAGGTCGCTGCCGGCATCGGGCTCGGTGAGGTCCATCGACATCGTCTCGCCCTTGCAGACACGCGGGATGTACTTCTGTCGCTGCTCCTCGTTGCCGAAGCAATAGAGCGTCTCGATGCAGTCCTGCAGGCTCCAGATGTTCTCGAAGCCAGCGTCGCCGGCCGATACAATCTCGTTGGCAGCCGTATAGACTGTCACGGGCAGGTTCAGGCCGCCATAGCGACGGGGCATCGTCATGCCGTTCAGTCCGGCATGGTTCATGGCAGCGAGGTTCTCGTAGGTCTTCGAGGCGTAGCGCACTCGGCCGTTCTCGTGGTGCGGCCCTTCGGCATCGACCTCCTCGGCATTGGGCGCCACGACGTTAGCCACGATGTCGCCCACCACGTCGAGCACCTTGTCGTACGAGTCCATTGCGTCCGCAAAGTCCTGCGGCGCCTCGTCGTACTGGTCCTTGTCCTCGAAGCTGCGTTCCTTGAGCTCGACAATGCGAGGCATCAGCTCACTCTGCTCCAGCTCAAACTTAATCTCTGAAATATCGGTATAGTAGTTCATCATATATGGCCTCTCCCCGACCCTCTCCCGTGGGAGAGGGAGAAAGGGGTGCAGAGGACTTTATTATAATGTTAATAATTTGCTTTCTATTGTTTGCATCACGTTTTGTATGTCGTAAAGAACAGCTTCATTGGAGAAACGGATGACAGAATATCCCAATTGCTCAAGTTTTGCAGTACGACTTTCGTCGTTCAACTGCTGTTCGTGCTGAGTATGGTATCCTCCATCAATCTCAATCACCAAATTCTTTTTCAGACAGATGAAGTCCGCAATGTAATCTCCTATGGGATGTTGACGTCTGAAATGGAAGCCCTGCAAGGTACGAAGGTATTGCCACATCACCTGTTCCGCCAATGTCATCTCTCTGCGGTTTTGCTTTGCAAAATTCTTGAGGAGAGAGTATCTGTCTGGATAGGTTGTCTTGATTCCGTACCCCATATCATCTAAATAGGTATCTTCCTTCTCCCCTCTCCCACGGGAGAGGGGTTGGGGGTGAGGCTACTTGCTGTTCTGCTTATAATACTTAATCAGCTTCGGCACCACCTCTTCCACTGTGCCGTTGATGACGTAGTCGGCGATGGTGTTGATGGGGGCGTTCTCGTCGTTGTTGATGCTGATGATGATGCCCGACTCCTTCATGCCTGCCACGTGCTGGATGGCTCCGCTGATGCCGCAAGCGATGTACACTTTGGGACGGACCGTGACGCCTGTCTGACCAATCTGCAGGTCGTGGTCGGCAAAGCCTGCATCCACGGCGGCACGGCTGGCACCTACTTCAGCATGAAGCACTTTGGCAAGCTCATAGAGCTGGTCGAAGCCTTCCTTCGAGCCCATGCCGTAGCCGCCAGCCACGATGATGGGAGCGCCCTTCAGGTTGTTCTTCGCTGCCTCGACATGGCGGTCGAGCACCTTCGTGACGTACTCTGCCTCGGGCACGAACTTCGCAACATCTTCGATGATGACTTCGCCCTTGTAGTTCGGGTCGAGCACCTCAGCTTTCATCACGCCGGAGCGGACGGTTGCCATCTGCGGACGGTTCTCGGGGTTGACGATGGTTGCCACGATGTTGCCGCCGAAAGCGGGACGTATCTGATAGAGCAGGTTCTCGTAGGTCTTGCCATTCTTCTTGTCCTCGTGCGGACCAATCTCCAGGCTGGTGCAGTCGGCGGTAAGGCCGCTATGGAGGGCCGACGAGACACGCGGACCGAGGTCGCGGCCTACGACATCAGCGCCCATCAGACAAATCTGGGGTTTCTCCTGCTTGAAGAGGTTCACGAGGACTGCCGTATGCGGCTTGCTCGTATAGGGAGCGAGGCCTTCTGCATCGAAGATGTGAAGCTTATCGACGCCATAAGGGAGAATCTGGCTCTCCACTTTTCCTGTGATGCCGCTGCCGGCAGCAACGGCTTCGAGCTGTACGCCAAGCGTGTTGGCCAGTTTGCGGCCTTTCGTCAGAAGCTCTTGCGACACTTCCTGTACCTGCGTACCTTCTATTTCACAATATACAAAAACGTTGTTCATATCTCCTTATCCAATTAGCCTTTCGTTCAACAATTCCTTAATTAAGCCGTTCACGTCCTCGTCACTGCCGGTCAAGACCTTGCTCTCCTTTGCCTTGAAGACGATGTTCTCCACGTTCTTCACCTTCGTTGGCGAGCCGGCCAGACCGCATTGCTGCAGGTCGGCATTCACGTCGGCACAGCTCAACTGACCGAGCTTCAGGTAAGGCTTCTTCTCGTATTCTGCTGCGTAGGGCAGGTCGCCGAAGCCTGTGCCCTGAGGCAACTCCATAGGAGCGAGGCAACGCTTGTACTTCATCACGCGCTTCACGTTGCGCGGACGACAGGGAGCGGCGCTTCCGTTGACGGTCAGGACGCACGGCAGCGGGCTTTCCACTGTCTCGACACCGCCGTCGATGTGGCGCTTGACTACGATTGAAAGACCCTCTAAATCTCCCTTAAAGGGAGACTTCTTTTCCTCCCCCTTTAAGGGGGAGTTAGAGAGGGTCTGTATCTCTTCCACATACGTTATCTGGTTCAAGCCCAGCTTCTCAGCCACCTGCGGGCCGACCTGAGCCGTGTCGCCGTCGATAGCCTGACGACCGCCGATGATGAGATCGACGTTGGGGCAGACATGCTTGATGGCAGTAGCGAGGGCATAACTCGTGGCCAAGGTGTCGGCACCGGCAAAGGCGCGGTCGGTAAGCAGATAGCCGCCGTCAGCACCACGATACATGGCTTCGCGAATCACTTCGGCAGCACGGCCCGGGCCCATCGTGACGACGGTGACGGTCGTGCCTGGGAACTGGTCTTTCAGTCTCAAGGCCTGCTCGAGGGCATTGAGGTCCTCGGGATTGAAAATGGCAGGCAACGCGCTACGGTTGACGGTACCCTCGGGTGTCATGGCATCCGGACCGACGTTGCGCGTGTCGGGTACTTGTTTGGCAAGTACAACAATCTTTAAACTCATATTGTCTTTGTTTGGATGTTTATACATTATTATATATAGTTCCTGCCCACACAAAAAGAGGCGCAATTTGCACATTTTTGCAAAAGCTGTGCAAAGTTACGCCTTTCTTTTGAATTAGGCAAACATTTCGCCTTCATAATTAGCCAAGGCGAAAAGAATGCGCTAAGTACGACGTTTCTACACGTCTATGGAGTAGCCGTCGCGGTACTTGTAGTGCAACAGCTTTGTTGCCTCGGGGTCGTCCATGAATTTCTGCACGATGGGGTTCCAGCGGACGGGTCGGCCCAGCTGGATGGCGATGTTGCCAAGGTTGCAGACGGTGCACGAGGTGTGGCCGGTCTCGACGGGACAGTTGGGGTCAACATGCGCCTTGACGGCATCAACCCAGATGCGACGGTGAGCCGACTGCGACTCGTAGGCACCTTTCTCTACGCCGAGGTCCATCTTCTCGAACTTCTTGTCGGAAGCTCTCAGCGAACCGCGACAGACTTTCAGCCAGCCGTTCTCGCCGTAGATTTGCAAGCCTTGCTCACCTCCGTTGTAAGGTTCCTCGGTGATAATGACGCCGTTGTCGTACTCGAACGTCAGCTGCTCATAGCGTCCGTAGCCGGCAGGACTGACCTTCACGGGACCGCCGTTGCCGTCCTTGCCGATACTCCACTGGGCGATGTCGAACATGTGAGCGCCCCAGTCGGTCATCAGGCCGCCGCCAGTCTCCTTGTACCAGCGCCATGCGCCCCAGAAGCTCTCGTTGTGCTCAGCATCGATGAAGGGGTCGAGCTCCTGATTGTACCAGATGGAAGTAGGCAGCGGACCGAGCCACTTGTCCCAGTTCAGGCCGTCGGGCACATCCTGCTTCGGCAGGTTGTAAGGCACAGGGGCAGCGCTCTTCGGGTTCGTCGCCGTGCGTCCGCAATGCACCTTTATCTTCTCTATCTTACCCATGATGCCCTCGCGACAAAGTGTAGCCGCATGGATGAACTCGCCGCTGCTGCGCTGCTGACTGCCCACCTGCAGGATGCGGCCGTACTTGCGGACGGCCTTCACGAGTTGCTGTCCCTCGTAGATGGTGAGCGTGAGCGGCTTCTCCAGGTAGACATCCTTGCCGGCCTTGCAAGCGGCGATGGCGATGATGGCATGCTGGTGGTCGGGCGTGGCGATGACAACGGCATCGATGTCCGTGCGAGCCAACAAATCCTGGTAGTCCTCATAGACGTCCACCTTCACCTTCTTCTCGCCCTTCCCCTGATAGTACTCCTTCACTCGACGCTCGAAGCGTTCGCGCTTGATGTCATACACGTCGCAGCCAGCCAGCACCCGCACGTCGTCGAACTCCATGAAGGTGGCAAGCAGATACATTGCCTGCTGCCCCAGCCCGATGAAGCCCAGGTTGACTTTCCCGTTGGCCGACGAGCCTTGCTTCACTTTCCCTGCGGCAGACGTGGCAGCCGTCGAAGTGGCAGCCTGAACGAAACTGACGGGCGCAGCCAAAGCCGCAGAGCCCAATACACTTGCTCTCAGAAAATCTCTTCTTTCCATGTTTCCCGATATTTAGATTAAACCGATTTCTCCCGCAAAGATACAAAAAAGTTTTGGAATATCATCCGCTCCGAGGCAAAAAGTGATAACTCGCCTGCAAATCAACGCCACGAGCCAGAAAATCAAGAGACACAAAAAATGTTTTCTGCAACGACAAGCAGATAACACAGAAGCGCAATGCGCTTATTTCGGAAGCGCAAGGCGCTTATTTCGGAAGCGCAGGGCGCTTATCCCGGAAGCACACGCCATGTTCGCCAACTAACCACGTGTCATGAGCCAACTAACCACGTGAAGTTTCTGCACAACGCCACTCAAGTTAGCTTACATGCCAAAGCACCCTCGGGATAACGTCCCTCTCGTGTATGTACCCACAACAAAAAAAATGTCAATTCAGAGACCCCCACACATGATGAGTACATGACGAGTCTTCAACCACTCATCATGTACATATATCACTGTCCTTCATCAAATTACACGGCATCCCTGACGAGTGACGAGTTTTTTTGATTACAACTCGATTTGTGTTTTTCATCATCTTTCTATCATTTTCGAGATTAATTACTTTAACTTCTGAATTATCCTTCGTAACTTTGTAGGCAAAAGGGTATAATTGTTAAATGAGAACACAATGTAAGTGTGAAAGAAATTAGGGACCGCGAACATTGACTTCGCAACAGTGTTTTACCTTTGCAGTCGGAAAAAAAAAGCACAAGATTATGCCGATAACTAAGAACGCTCTCATAAGACTAAAGTATCTGGACAGATTACTCTCTGACCGACATCATTTCTATGATAGGAGGACACTTTGGGAGAAAGTAAACGAAATGCTCAACGATGCAGGGTTCAAGCAAGTGACTCGCCGTTGCATAGAGACAGACATTATTGACTTGATGGATGCACCCTTCAATGCACCTATTGAAAAGTATAACAAAAATGGCAGAGAATGTCTTAGGTACGAAAGAGGCTTCTCTATATTCAAAGAAGAATTAAGCTGGCAGGAACGAAATCTCTTGTCCGAGTTACTTAGTACCATTGGCCAGTTTGATGGACTTGATAACTTCGAATGGTTGGACAAATTCAAGGTAGGGCTTGAAATAGAAGACCGCAAGCAGGTGATAAGCTTCAGCAATAATCCTTATCTGCGAAACTCAAATTTGCTCGGCACGCTCTTCGACATGATTTCCAATGAAGTAGTTATCCGTCTGTCATATCACTCTTTCACTGATGCGACAATCCGTAGTATTGACTTCCACCCATATTTGCTGAAACAATATAACGAGAGATGGTTCCTGCTGGGTGCTGCCGACAGCGACAAGAAGATACTTACCTTTCCCCTCGATAGAATAGATGAGGTTAAGGCGCTCCCCGAAAAGAAATATGCAGAGTGTACAGAGGACTTGGCAGAACGCTTCGAAGACATCGTAGGCGTGACCCTCTACGAAGGCCGACCCATAGAACACATCCTCTGCTGGGTAAGCGATACATCGAAGGGCTATGTTGAGACTAAGCCTATCCATGGCAGCTACACAGTTTTGAAAGGTGATTCCGAGCTTAAGTTGCGTAATGATTATCCCCAATTGGAGGGAGGCATGTTCTTCACCTTGGATTGTATTCCCAATTACGAACTTATCCGTGAGCTATGTTCTTATGGGAAAGAACTCCTTGTCCTTGAACCATCTTCCATCCAAGATGAAATATACAAGCGAATTTGTGAGATGAATGAAAAATATTCTCAGTTGCGAACATAGATTTCGTAAGAGTGTATTAACTTTGCAGCAGAAAATATAAAGTATATAAAAATATGAACACAAGTAATCCAATCTTCAGTATAAAGAACTTTCGCTCATTTGGTAGTGATGGCTTGTTCTTCATTTTGCTTATTCATACTGCAAAGATATAATATGATATGATGACAATAAAAGACAAATAATGTAATATAACGTGAGAGATAGGAAAAAAAAGAAAAACGGCAGCCTACCAAACAAAAGGTGACTGCCTTCTATGTTATCGCAAAAGGATAATAACCCAAGTTATTTCACCAGCACCTTGACTTTGTCAAGGTCTTTCACGTTCGGCATACCTCAAACGAGTTTGGCTTTGCTCTCACTTAATCAAGACCTTTTTGCTAGTTCCGTCTGAATAGCGGATGATGTTAATGCCCTTCTGGGGTTTGGCTATAACCTGACCAAATAAATTGTAGCTGTTTTCGTTAGTGCTATGGTTAGCATTGAGGTTGCTCACATCTGTTGGCGACTCTATCCAGAACTGTTTCCAAATAGGATGACTTTTATATTTATCGACGGCTTCATCAGGAACCACTAACATAACATTTTCCATTTCTTCTCTTCTAAATGAAGTTGACTCAATCTCGGGTGTTTCATTAGCATTACAATATACAACCTTTAGATTTGCACAATCATAGAAAGAATAATTACCAATATACATTAAATTTTGAGGTAATCTGATTATTTTTAGTTCATGGCAATTTTCAAACGCACTTTCACCAATTCTTCTTACACTATTAGGAAAGGAAAGAGAGATTAATCCATTACAACTAAAAAATGCATTATTGCCAATATTAACCACATTTTCTGGAATAATCGAATTCTTACAACCCAATATCAATGTCTTTGTAGCCTTTTCAATAATAGCATTACAATTATTATGCGAATCGAAATCTGGATTTCCTTCTTCCACTTGAATATTTTCTAAATTACTACAACCAAAAAAGGATTTATCTCCAAGTATATTTACCCCATCTCCAAGAATAATAGAATTCAAAGAAAGACACCGAGCAAAGGCGAACTCACCAATGCGTTTTACACTATTGGGGATAGTAATTTCAGTTAGGCTGTTACAGCCTGTAAATGCATTATTGCCAATAGATGTAACACTGTTTCCAACTATAACAGAGTTTAAGCCTGTACAACCAGAAAACGCATTATCAGCAATAGTTGTCACGCTGTTGGGGATAATGAGAGACATTAAATTTATGCATCCAGAGAATGAATCTTTTCCGACATATTGCACTTTATCACCAAGTGTTAAGAAACGCAAGTTAGATTTGCAACTTTCAAACCAATCACTAAGCATATTGATGTAGCTAGTATTTAAATCAATTGTAGTTATATTTGGACATGCATAAAAAACTCTACGATCCATTTGTTGTATATATCCATCAATAGTTACAGAAGTGAGGTTACTACACCCCATAAACGCTCCCTCCCAAATGTGGAGATTCTGACCTCTAATTATAAGAGAGGTAAGCCCTGTACAATCACAAAAGGCTTCTTTGTTTATATTTCTCACATTTGTAGGAATAGTTACTGTGGTAAGGTATGTACTTCGACTAAAAGCCCATTTCTCAATGGTGTTTACATTGTCCCCAAGTTCTATAGAATGTATGCTTTTAGGAATCCAAGAATCTATCTTTTCACAATTAAGACTTAGATAAACCACGTTTGAGCATCCAGAAAAAGCACTCACACCTACTTCCTTTAAACCTCGACCAATAGAAATCGAGGTCAATCCACTACAGTTCATGAATGCATAACGACCAATCGTTGTCACATTATCAGGGACGTTAATCGAATCAATACTCACACAACCACGGAAAGTAGATTCTAAGATTGCTGATACATTTTCAGGTATATCTATTGAAGTAAGACCAACACAATCCTCAAAAGCAGACTCTCCAATTCCTACTATATTATGGGGCAATAAAATAGACTTTAGAGATTTACACCTCTTAAAGGCACTTGAACCAATATATGTCACGCTATTGGGGATAATAACATCCGTCAAACTTTCAACCAGAGTATTTGTAAATTGTTTAATATCAATAGCCTGCAAGATAAACGATAGAAAAGTGATGACGTAGATTCTTTATGTGTAGAAAAAGATGAGATTTTAACACTTTTAACCTTCGTAAACCACAAAAAGCGTCTAAGTGTGCAATGTTTGTGCAAATGAACAATATCTTGTTGAGTAACGATGAGAGCCAGAACTGCAAAACTGCTGTTCTGGCTCTCATTATGGTATTTCCTTTTCTGTCTTCTTGGATGCTCTAGCACCCTCCGCCTGCGTCTGAGCACCAACTGGAGCACAAGAAGGCGGGGTCTTGCACGCTTTAGCGGCAAGGCGCAATGTTAGTTGCGAAAGTTGTCGCGGAACTCGGATGCTTTAACAGTGAGGTGTAATTGTCGTCGTGGAAGCATCTTTCCTCTAACTTTTCCCTTCATACATCTTCCCCTTTTCTTCTGTCTAAGTATGCTTGCACCATTTCTTGGGAGATGTCCCAATTGTTCCTCCTCTGCGACACCTGGCTGCGCACTTCCTCGAATGCCTTCCGCCACCTCTGTTGCTTCACCCATTCCGGACTTAGGTATTCCATCCTCCCTGTGGCAGCGTTTATCATCTTGGCATCCTTCCAGTAAGGACGACAGCTGCCACCAATAATACTTGTAGAGTATTCGTCAGTAAGGCCTTCAGTTAATGACACCCACCGATATAGCTTCCGCCCGTCCTTTCGTGCCACTATTTGCACCCTATAGCCGAAATACCACTGAGGTTTTAGTACGGTGGAGTTTCCGTCGTTCAAGATGATGATGTCGTTGATGACCGTCAGTTTGTCATTGTAGAAGATTTCATCCTTGCTTACTGTATATGGCATCAACGGTGATGGCCTTCTCAATTTGTACTGGCCTTGCCCAACCCTTACCATATCAAGGTTGCCGATGCGTTCAAACTTGGGAGGAGTGTCGTAGTACGTCCTGCCCTTGCCATCCCAGTACACCATCTCACCTGACGCTGACTTCCCATAGAACAAGTCACCATCCTGCTTGACGGTTCCATAAAGAGCAGCCCTTTGGTCACAGCCATGCAAGTCAATCACAGTTACCTTATTCCTATATATATTATAAGGATATGTTGCCAGAGCAAAGTATCCGTCCGAGATTCTCCTGATGTGTTCAAATACTGCGGGGCAAGTGATGTCACCATCATACATGATGCCATACTTACCACCCTGCATGAACATCTCAACGCCCATGTGTTTTTCTCCACGCCGTTTGATGCGCACCATCTCCAGATTGACAAGTTCCTTCTCATCCTCCTCTTCCCTGATGATGATGGGACGTTCGCCTATTCCTCCAGCCTTTCCTGCAATCTTGCCAGTGAACATCCTTATCCAGTCGCGTTCATCAGTGGGCAAGCCGAAAGTCTGATACAAACCCACCTGGTCAAGAATCGTCACACACTCCTTACCCTCACTGACACGCATACCACGACCCACCTGCTGCAGATACTTCGATA
>CADCCR010000035.1 GCA_902799985.1 uncultured Bacteroidales bacterium
CGCCTCGACGGAATCGAGCCCCGCGTGGCGAGCCAAAATCTTCTCGCTCATATTCATACCCATAAAAACAAATCCCCCCTAAAGCCCACAAGAGGCGTTCTTAAATTAAAATTTTACGATGAAGCAGAGGTTTTGTCAATTCTTCTCCTCCCTCGGCAGCGCCAGTTTCAGCGCGTCGCCGATGGTCGCGGCGGGCAGCAGCTTGATGCCCGTCTTCGTCCCCTTCAGCGCGCGGGCGTTTTTCTCCGGCAGCACGGCGGCAGTAAAGCCCAGCCGCGCCGCCTCGCGGAGCCGCGTTTCCGCCTGCCCCACCGCGCGCACCTCGCCGGACAGCCCGACCTCGCCGAAAATCACCGTCTTGTCTCTCGGGCGGCGGTTCGCGAAGCTCGACGCCATCGCCACGCAAAGGCCGAGGTCGGCGGCGGGCTCGTCGATGCGTATGCCGCCCGCCGCTTTTACATAAACGTCGGAATTGCCAAGCGGCAGACGCACGCGTTTTTCCAACACCGCTAAAAGAAGCTGGAGCCGCTTCAGGTCCACCGCGTCGGAAGTGCGCCGCGGCGGCACATAAGGCGTCTGCGCAACCAGCGCCTGCACCTCGACGAGAAGCGGCCTCGTCCCCTCCACCGTCGGAATGACCGCCGTGCCGGAGTCCGCCTCCCGTTCCGACAGGAAGAATTTCGAGATATCCGGCACGTCGCAAAGCCCCGTATCCCGCATCTCAAACAACCCGATCTCGTTGGTGCTGCCGAAACGGTTCTTGATGGCGCGGAGCACCCGATAGCCCGCGTTTTTCTCGCCCTCGAAGAAAAGCACCGTGTCCACGATATGCTCTAAGACGCGGGGCCCGGCAAGGCTGCCGTCCTTCGTGACGTGACCGATGACGAAGGCCGCGATGCCGCCCGCCTTCGCGATGCGCAGGAGCTCCACGCTGGACTCCCGCACCTGGCTGACGCTGCCCGGCGCGCTCTCGATCTCTGGGCGGAAAATGGTCTGAATGGAATCGATGACGACAAGGTCGGGCTGCATCTCCTCGATGTGCTGGAATATCTTCTCGAGGGAAGTCTCGCAGAGCACATAAAGCCCCTCATTCGTTGCCCCGAGACGGTCGGCACGAAGCTTAATCTGCCGTGCACTCTCCTCGCCGCTGACGTAGAGGATGCGCCGCCCCTGCAGGCGAAGCACGGTCTGTAGCGTGAGCGTGCTCTTGCCGATGCCCGGCTCGCCGCCCAGCAGAACCAGACTTCCGGGCACCATGCCGCCGCCCAGTACACGGTTCAGCTCGGCATCGCCCATGTCTATGCGTGGCTCGGCATCGGCTTCTATCTCATGCAAAAGCTTAGCCTGCGATGCCCCCAAAGGAGCAGAAGACATACCTGGGAGGTTCACACTTTTCCTTGAGGGGCTGGGCGAGGCTGCTGCTACCTTAATCTCCCTCATCGAGTCCCAACGGCCGCAGGCGGGACATTTGCCCATCCACTTCACGCTTTCCTGTCCGCAATACTCGCAGACGTACATGGTCTTATCTTTTGCCACCTTACTTATTGTTTAATCATTTATAGCCTTACCCCCAGCTCCTCTACGGGGAGAGGGATGTTCCGCCGCGAAAGCCTCTCCTCCGCGGGGAAGAGTTTTGGAGAGGTGGCTACTTTTCATGCTCAATGATATTCTCTCCCTCTGCAAGTCAACTCCTGTGACGCGCACCATAACGTGCTGCCCAAGGCTGACCATCGTGGTCGGGTCCTTCACGAAATGGTCGCTGAGCTGCGAGACGTGGACGAGTCCCTTCGTGTGAACGCCAATGTCGACAAATGCGCCGAAGTTGGTGATGTTCGTCACGATGCCCGGCAGAACCATGCCTTCGCGCAGGTCGCTGATGTCGTGCACGGTCTCGTCGAAGGCAAAGGTGTGCAACGGCTCGCGAGGGTCCAGTCCGGGCTTGTCCAGCTCCGTCATGATGTCGTGAAGTGTGGCTGGCCCTACATCCTCGCTTATGTAGCGGTTGATGTCAATCTTCTCGCGCAAGGACTTGTCTGCCATGAGCTGGGCCACGGTGCAGTGCTGGTCGCGTGCCATCTGCTCCACCAATTCGTAGCGCTCGGGGTGAACGGCACTGTTGTCGAGAGGCTGTGAGCCACCCTTGATGCGCAGGAAGCCGGCCGACTGCTCGAAGGCTTTTGCACCGAGACGTGGCACCTTCATCAGTTCCTTGCGGGAACGGAAAGGACCATTCTCCTTGCGGTAGTGCACAATGTTCTGTGCCAACGACGGTCCGAGGCCGCTGACGTATGTGAGCAGCCACTGGCTGGCCGTATTGAGGTTCACGCCGACACGGTTCACACAAGCCACCACCGTTTCTTCCAGACTCTTTCGGAGCGCAGTCTGATTCACATCCTTCTGATATTGCCCTACGCCAATGCTCGAAGGGTCGATCTTGACAAGTTCCGCCAACGGGTCCATCAGCCGTCGACCGATGCTCACGGCGCCTCGAACCGTCACATCCTCGTCGGGGAACTCCTGCCGTGCAATGTCGCTGGCGCTGTAGATGCTTGCTCCGTCTTCGCTGACACTATAGACTTCCACTTCGCTCGGCAAGTCAAGATGTCGCACGAAATCCTCCGTCTCGCGGCCTGCCGTTCCGTTGCCGATGCTGATGGCTTGCACGCCGTACTTCTCGACGAGGTTCTGCACGGTCAGCATCGCCTTTACGCGTTCGGCTCGTGGAGGGTGAGGGAAGATGACGTCGTGGTGCAAGAGATTGCCTTCTGCATCGAGGCACACCACTTTGCATCCGGTGCGGAAGCCCGGGTCAATCGCCATCACACGCTTCTGCCCAAGAGGCGAAGCCATGAGCAGCTGCTCCAGGTTGCGGACGAAGATGCGGATGGCTTCCTCGTCGGCTTTCTGCTTCGACGATGCTCCGAATTCATTACTGATACTCGGTTCAAGGAGTCGCTTGTAGCCGTCCTCAACAGCTTCCTGTACGGCACGGCTGCTTTCGCTATGCCCCCTGACAAACTGCCGGGCAATGCGTTCCATTGCTGGTTCGTCGTCAACACAAATCGTGACACGCAGAATGCCTTCTGCCTCGCCTCTCCGCATAGCCAGCAATCGATGGCTGGAGCAACGCTTCAGGGGTTCCTGCCAGTCGAAGTAGTCGCGGAAGTTCTGCCCTTCGGCATCCTTGCCCCGGATGACTTTGCTCTGTATCATGGCATGGAGGGAGAAGGTCGTTCGCAATGTCTGACGGGCACGCTCGTCTTCGCTTACACGTTCGGCGATGATATCCTTTGCCCCTTGCAAAGCTTCATCCTCACTGAGTTGAGCTTTGAACTTTGAATTTCGGATTAACACCTTCAGGGGCGTGTCCGATTGCTTCATGATGGCATCGGCCAGCGGCTCCAGTCCTGCTTCGCGTGCCACTTGTGCTCGGGTGCGACGCTTCTGCTTGTAGGGCAGGTAGATGTCCTCGAGCACTGTGGCATCCCAACAGGCTTCTATCCTGCTGCGCAGTTCGGGAGTGAGCTTCCCTTGTCCGTCGATGGCGGAAAGTATGAACTCGCGGCGATGTTCCAGCTCGGTGACATTGTCCAGCTCCTTGGCAACCTGTGCCACTTCCACGTCCGTCATGCCGCCGGTCGCCTCCTTGCGGTAGCGGCTGATGAAGGGAACTGTGGCACCATCCAGCAGCAGGTCCACTACCTGTCGCACATATTTCTCCTTTAGTCCTGTGCGTTGGGCAATCAGGTCGTAGTTCATGGTCTTAGCTTTTATTGTTTCTATTTGAGAATCTTCTTGCCGCCCATGATGTAGATTCCGTGGTGCAGGTTGTCCGTCCTGCCGTCGGAAACTTTGCGTCCGCTGAGGTCATAGACGTTTTGGTCTGCCAGCTGCGGACTGGTTTGTCCTGCCGAACGGATTGCTGTCTCGTCCTCTTCAAGGTTAAGCAGCTGGAGTTCGCCTATCTGAATCTGTGTGGCACCACCTGTTGCGGTGATGGTGAAGCGGTATTTGCTGTAGGGCTCGGTGGCATCTGCTGTGTAGAACTGTGTGGCATAGCGATGAGAGAAGCTCTGTGCAGAACGGCTGTCAAGCAGTGTCCATGCCTCGCCATCGTTGCTTCCTTCCAGTGTCCAGCTGGATGGGTCGCGCGTCGGTTCGTTCTTGCTGGCAGTGATGCCGTAGGTGTTGATGTTGACGGGTTGGTCGTAGTTCACGAAGATGCTGACGGGTTCGCTGAAGTCTGCATGATAGCAGGTCGTACGGCTGCCATCGTTGATGCGTCCGATGAGTTCTGTGCTGGTGAGGCCGACAGCAGTGGCATCGACAGAGGATGGGGCGGTGAAGCACAGGTCTTCCGCCTCGGCGATTGCAGCGCCATAGAGTTCAAACTCGGCCAGGCGGACACTTGTCGAAGCGGCTTCGGTGACTTGGAGGCGGAAATGCTTGAAGACCTTCGTAGTGGAAACCGTGAAGGTGAGCCGCCAGCCGCGCGACTGGAACTCCAGGGCTTTTGCCGTGAGCTGCGTCTCGGTGCCGCTTTCATCAATACCAGATATGATAATGTTCTGTGGGTCGAGCTGTGCATCGTCAGCACTGAGGAACGAACAGCCAAGCAGTTTGACGGGAAGCTGTGTCTGGAAGTCCCAATAGAGGTTCTCGCCACTGATGGTAGAGAAGGTAGTGCCGTCGTTGTCAATGAGTGCGATGGCATCGCTGCCGTCATTGGCCTGGGCAGAAGCTATCTCGGTGATGTCGGCATAGAAGGTACCGTAGTCGGGTGTGCCGAAGAGCTGCCACTGCGTTACCTCAGCACCTTCTTCGTTGATGGTAAGGCGGTAATAGAGGTAAGACGTGTTGGGCGTGATGCGATAGACGTTGGTACAGTTGTCGTAGGGGAAGACGGCATCTGTCTGCTCGTCAATGAGCTTATATGTCGTACCATTGGTCGAGCCTTCCAGCTTCCATGTGGTAGGAGCTTTCGATGCAGTGTTGACGGTGATGCTGTAGGCTGTGAGCTTGTTGTTCCCTGTCGTCCTCATCGCGGCAGTGACTGGGGCGGTGAAGACCGTTGTGCCGACGTGGTCGACGAGGGCATCGTAGCCTTCGGTAAGGGTCTCAATACCTGTTGTCAGGTCATGGTCGTCGATGCATCGGCCAAGCAACTGCCATTCGGAGAGAGAGAATTGCGTCTGTGCCTCGTTGCCGTTAAAGAGCAGGCGATAATAGGTGTAGTCCTTCGTGGTCGGTACCTCGGCGAAGTATCTCTGTCCGCGCACGCTGAAGGTGGTGTCGGCTTCTGTGTGGAGCGTCTCCCAGTTCTGTCCGTCGTTGGAGGCTTGCAGTGACCATCCCTTCGGATTGCCGTCGGTGTTTCCCGAGAAGAGCTGATAGGCATAGATGTGCATGGGCGAGGGGCTCTGATACTGTACCCAAATCTCTGTTCCGGCCTCTATGTCAGCGGTGAAGGTTGTCGTGAGGTCATCGTCGACGAGGGCTTCAGTCTCCTCTGTGCCAAGGGACGCTGTAAGTTTGCCGCCGCCATTGGTCAGGTCGGCATAGACAGGGTTGAGGCTTTGGAACTGCCACCAGTTGATGGAGGTCTGTCCTGAGCCGGAGGAGACGAAATAGATGTCGTGGACACCTGTGACGGGCTGGTTTATCATCTTCCGTATGGTGTCCCACGTCTTGGTTGCCGTGAGTTCAGTGCCCTTGATGGTGCAGAGCAGAGTTCCCGTCTTGGTGGTGGGGGAGTCGAGGAAGACGTTGAGGTTGGTTGCACCGAGTGTAGTCTTCAGGCGCAGGTCGATGTGTGAGGCAGGCTTGTCGCCGAAGTCAACCCGACGGTAGCCAATGTAGTTGCTGCTCTTCATGCCGCCCACCATGCCGCTGCCGTCGTCGCCATTGTCGTCGTAGACAACCGGTGCATTGCGAACGTAGTTGAAGTCCTCGGCCTGGTTCTGTGCGTAGGCATCATGGCTGTCCACAGCACCGAGGTGGCAGTTGAAGGCAGCCGAGACGCACGTCATGTTGCCGTCGTGGCCGAAGTCTTTGTATTCGCTGCCTTCGAGGTGTTTGAAGTCTTCCTCTGCCTTAGTGAGCCATGCCGAGGAGGTGATGCCGGCGGAGTTACGGTTGTTCCAAGCATGATTGGCGTTCTTTGCAATCCAGTCATAGTGCTGGGGCGCGTTGAAGTCCTCGGCATACTTGCGGATGTAGCGGAGCATGATGCCCTTGAAGTTCGTGAGGTCGCCGCGTACGGTCTGACAGACGTGTATGATGCCTTTCGAGTTGGCCATGTTTGCTTCCGACCACTTGATGATGGCATCAGCATCTTCCTTGAACATGGGGTCCTTGTAGTGATTGTAGAGCATGATGGCTGCGCCGAGGCATGTACCCTGGTTGTATGTGGAAGCCCAGTAGTTGTAGCTCTTGTTTCCCTGGTCGTAGCTGTCCCAGACCTTTCCTGTGGGTTTGCCGTTCGACATCTCGAAGAGGGTGGCACGCTCGGCGAGGTAGGTCTTCTTTGCCTTCTCGTAGTAGCTGTCGTCGGCCTGAGCTATGGCAAGGTAACAGGCGCAGACGGCGGCAGGACCGTTGATGCAGGAATTGGTACCCTTGCTCGTGGAGCTGTGCTTCCATTGCAAGAGGTCGTTGCCGTAGCAGTCGGCTCGCTTGAACATACCGTCGAAGTTCGTCTTTGCCGTAGTCCTGTATTTCGTCTGTCCCGTGAGCAGATAGGCACGGACACAGGCAATGCACATCCATGCGATGTCGTCGTTGTACTCGTTGTAGCCGCTTACGCCTTGCTGATACCACGTGCTCTTGTTGCGGGCAATGAAGTTCGTGTAGAGGTTGTCGAACATGGTGGCATACTGCTGGTCGCCTGTTGTCTCAAGGGCATCGAGCACGATTTCGAACATCTCGGCGTCGCCCCACCAGCCACCGTTGCCGATGACCCATCCCGTGCTGGCTTGCCTGTAGGCACGAGCCTTCCACTTTTTCATCATGTCGTCGCGCTTGTCCTTGGTGAACTCTCTCGCCATAGGCTCCACCACCTCCACGGTCCATGTGATGCGAGCCGGGTCGATGTTGGTCGAGGAGGCTGTGTTGACGATGGTCAGGTTGCAGCCTTCTGTCACTTCTGCGGGAGCGGCAAGGGCATACCTGCGTGTCGTGTTGAGGTAGATGTAGTATTGGTCGGTCGTACCTTCCACTGGGACGAACTCCCAGAAGCCGCGTGTGTTGGCTGTCGACTTGTTGGTCTGTCCGACGTTGCCCGACGTTCCTGAAGTGAGACCTGCCAGATAGAATCCTGTGTAGTCGTTGGTCAGGTAGAAGTTGTTGGCGCCTTTTGCACTAAGTGTCCAGCGCTGTGAATTGACGTTTGTCTCTGTCCAGAGGACGACGTTTGTGTTCTCGTCGAGGGAAGAGTTCTTTACTAAGACAGACTTGCCTCGGTTGACGAGGCGGACTGTTTGTCCTGCTTCAAAGGCCCAGGCACTGATGGCCGTCATCATGAAAGCGAGGATGAAAAGGAATCGGGTAAACGTTTTCATTTATTTCTTTTTTTGATTGTTTAGACAACTTTATGTGCACAAAGATAGCAATTATTTTGCAAAAGAGCAACTCAGAGGTGCGATTTTATCTGTTTTCTGCTCCACAATGCGGACATTTGCCCAAATGATGAAGTCTTTCGCCGCACGAACCACACAGGAATCGCACTCTGGAGTGACGGACGTAGCGCGTCAGGAGTACGACGACAAAGACGCCAAAGAGAATGTAGCTGACGAGAGGACTGAGGGCAGCCAAAGTGAAAACCAGGTAACAGGTGATGCAGCATCCCAACAGGGACAGCAGATAGAGCATCGCCTCCGTTGCAGGGAGCAGCCGGAAGGCTTCGTCGGCCGTTGTTATCAGCAGTACGAACAGGACCCAGACGGAGCAGAGGAAGATGCTTAGGATAGGTGGAAGTCCGAAGGGATTCAGCGTAGGATGGTAGTAGTAGAGCACCCATGTCTCGGGCACATAGTGTTGGATTCCGGCATAGAGAAGTGCTGAAGCTGCCAGGACGATGAGCAGGAAGGTGGGGTAGGGCGAGGGAATGTCGCGCAGGAAAAAGACATGTGGCTTCTTCCGGCTGAGGATTTGCCAGAGCAGAGTAGGCAGCGAGAGGATGATGAGAATGGCGAAGAGCCACGGGTGGCGCATGCTGAAGAGGTGGATGAACTGCGAGATGGGGTCGTCGGGCACGATGCTTTCCAGAAAGTCGCGCTGGTGTGTCCATCCCATCGTGTACTGGTCGCGTGCCAGCTTCACCCAGACGCTGTCGACGGAATCCTCGGGAATGACCAGCATCTCGGCCACCACCAGCGGGTCGTCCATGTAGACGCAGAGTTGTTCGCTCGTGGTGTCGACGGGCATCGTGTGCAGGGGACGCTCGCTCTGCAGCGAAAGGCTGTCCACGGCCAAAAGGAAGTTGTCCCCCACGGCGTAGAGTGTGGTGTCCTCGTCGTGGTAGTAGCAGGAGGTGAAGAGGAGCGTGAGCAGCAGGAAGGGGAGGCGTTTCATCTTTGTCCGTGCGGAAGAGTTATATTATATATAATGTGTATCATTCGGAGAGGACGGTCATCTCGCATTTCTTGCAGTCGAAGCCAAGACGGAAACGTCGTCCGTCGCCCATGATGAGGTAGAGCGGGTCTTCCCATCTGTCGACGGTCTGCTGTCCGTCAGCCGCCCTGCTTTCCGCGCCGGGTTTCTTCTTTTTGCATTGGCCCCAAGCATGTCGGATGCAGAAGCGGCAGGTCATGAGCGGCAGGCCAGTCTTGCCCGCTGACGGCGTTGCCACTTCGAGGGCCCGTTCCGTCGGCTTGCAATCGAGGAATTCATAGAAGTGTTCGGCCAAGTCGTTCGAGACGTTGAGCCGGAAATCCCTGTAGGGAATGGCGGCGGTCAGGGCGGAGTTGAGTTGGGAGCGGAAGACGGATTTGTGGTCGGGGATGCTCGAACGCTCCGGTTTCCTGCTTTTCACTTGCAGCTCGACCTCCGACATGACTTCCCGTCGCCAGTCGGCCAACGTGCTGCGGGGAATGAACCATGGCTGGGAGAAGGCTATCTCGATTTCTGTGCAGACGTAGGGTGTGTCGCCGAGCTTGCTGAGGACATCGGAGATGGAGTTGGTCTGGTCGGTGCGTGCCGGCTGGTGTTCGGCCGTGAAGCGCTTGCTGCACCGGATGCCATCGTCTGCTTCGAATATCAGCAGGAAGCCCTGTTCCGTTTCTTTCAGCGTGAAGCTTGCGGCGATGCGGCGTTCGGCTGTCCGTCCGCTCATGAGGCGTTCCCATTGCTGGTCGAGGCTGCGCCAGAGGCGGTCGCCTTTCCTGATGTCCGGCATCACGGCTGGATAGAGGTGGTTCCCCTCGGCGCGGTTCACGCGGAAGCCGTCCAAGCGGCCTGTCGAGTCGAGGAAGCAGAGCCCGTCGCCGTTGGTGAAGACCTCGGTCGAGCTGACGATGATGCATCCGCCTCGCACCTCCTTGACGTGCCCCACCTCGCGTCCGCGGCTCTTAGGCGTGTCGGGCGATGCTAGGTCGTCTGTCCTGCCATGCAGGAAATAGTCGGTGCTGCCGCGCGAGAAGCTGCGCGAGAGGTCGGGCTGGAACGTGTAGGTCGATGTGCCGAAGGAGGAGCGGACGAATTCCGGTCGGCGCTCCATGATGGCATCGAGTGCTTGGCGGTAGGCGGCTGTGACGTTCTTGACGTATGCCACATCCTTCAGCCGGCCTTCTATCTTGAAGCTGCGGACGCCCGCATCGAGCATTTCCTCGAGGTTCTGCAAGCGGTTCATGTCGCGGAGCGAGAGCAGGTATTTGTCCTTGATGAGTGTTCTTCCCTTGGCATCCTGGAGCGTGAAGGGCAAACGGCAGAACTGAGCGCATTTGCCACGATTGGCCGAACGGTCGAAACAGAACTGCGAGGCATAGCATTGGCCGCTGTAGGAGACGCATAGCGCACCATGCACAAAGGCCTCGAGCCGGACGCCTGGCACCGCTCTGTGAATGAGGTCGATCTGCCTCAGCGAGAGCTCGCGTGCCAGCACGACTTGCTTGAAGCCCTGGTCCTGAAGCAGAGCCACCTTCTCGGGCGTGCGGTTGTCCATCTGTGTGCTGGCGTGCAAGGGGATGGGCGGTAAGCCCTTGTCTCTCACTTCCATGTCGAAGGTGCAGAAGGACATGTCCTGCACGATGAGTGCGTCCACGCCGACGTCGTAGAGTTCCCACGCCAGTTGGCGGGAGCTCATCACCTCCGAGTCGTAGAGAATCGTGTTGACGGCGGCATAGATCTTTGCTCCGTAGCGATGGGCGTAGTCGCAGAGGATGCCGATGTCCTTGACGGAGTTGCATGCGACGGACCTTGCTCCGAAGCGGGTAGCGCCGATGTAGACGGCATCGGCTCCGTGGTCGATGGCTTCGAGGCCGCATACGAGGTCGCGTGCAGGAGCGAGCAGCTCGATGAGCCCCCCGGACTCTTCAGACCTTACCAGACCTCCCTTTAAAGGGGAGGCTTCCTTCGCGGAAAACTCGCCTGGTTCCTCCCCCTTTAAGGGGGAGTTAGAGAGGGTCTTTTTAGTGTATCTCATCAATGTCATAGGGCGTTTCCTGGTAGACGTAGGAGTTGAGCCAGTTCTGGAAGAGCAGGTTGCCGTGTCCGCGCCAGGTGACGAGCGGTCCCTTCTGCGGGTCGTCGTCGCGATAGTAGTTGAAGGGCTTCTGTATGGGCAGTCCTTTGGCGAGGTCGCGGCGGTACTCGGTGTCGAGTGTCAGCGGAGAGTATTCGGAGTGGCCTGTGATGAAGATTTCGCGTCCGTTGCGTGCCATGACCATCGAGACGCCGCTCTGCGGGCTCTCGGCGATGAGTGTCAGCTCGGGCCGGGCCAGGATGTCTTCGCGTCGGATTTCGGTGTGCCGGCTGTGAGGCATGTAGAAGACGTCGTCGAAGCCGCGGAAGATGGGCAGCCTGGGCTGGAGCGGTATCTGTGGGAAGATGCCGAACATCTTCTGCGGGAGCGGGTACTTGGGCACACCATAGTGGTAGTAGAGTCCGGCCTGAGCAGCCCAGCAGATGTACATCGTGCTGGTGACGTGTGTCCGGGCCCAGGAAAAGATGTCGGTCATCTCGTCCCAGTAGGTCACGTCCTTGTAGTCGAGGTGTTCCACGGGCGCGCCGGTGATAATCATGCCGTCGAACTTCTCGTGGCGCATGGCCTCGAAGTCGCGGTAGAAGGCCTGCATGTGCTCGATGGGTGTGTTCTTGCTGGTATGGGCCTTGACCTTCATGAGGTGGACGTCGAGCTGCAATGGTGTGTTCGAGAGCAAGCGTATGAGGTCAGTCTCGGTGGTTATTTTCAGGGGCATGAGGTTGAGGATGACGATTCGCAGCGGGCGTATGTCCTGCGAACCGGCGCGTTCCTCGCCCAGCACGAAGATGTTCTCTTTGCGGAGGAATTCTATGGCTGGAAGTCTGTCGGGAAGTCTTAATGGCATAGTCGATATTTGTTGCTTTCGCCTGCAAAGTTACGATTAAACGAGCGAAAATGCAAAAGAAAGAGTAAAATTTCTTTTGTCTTTTTCCGAGTGGCAGTAACTTCGACGCAGTCAAGGTTACGATTAAACGAGCGAAAAAGCAAAAGAAAGAGTAAAATTTCTTTTGTCTTTTTCCGAGTGGCAGTAACTTCTTCCCGAAACGACGCGTGCCTAGTTCGCCAACGACACGTGCCTAGTTCGCCAACGACGCGTGCTTAGTTCGCCAACGACGCGTGCTTATCTCGGAAGCGCCCCGTGCTTATCTCGGAAGCGCCTCGCGCTTATTCCGGAAGCGCCCTGCGCTTATTTCGGAAGCGCCTCGCGCTTATTTCCGAAGCTCCCCGCGCTTTCTGTTGGAACATCATGGCGATTTTAGCTAAATTTCACATTCAGGAGTTGCGTCTCTCAGTTTTTTTTTGTACCTTTGTGCCCAAATTAAAAGTATAATAAAGAAGGTCTCAGCAGACCTGCAAACCAAATCTAATGGAAGATCAAGAAAGAATTATCAAAGTCGATATTCAGGAGGAAATGAAGAAGAGCTACATCGACTACTCGATGTCGGTCATCGTGGCTCGCGCCTTGCCTGATGTCAGGGACGGCTTCAAGCCCGTCCACCGTCGTATCCTGTATGGTATGCGCGAACTGCGCAACTTCCATAGCAGCCCTTATAAGAAGTGTGCCCGTATCGTCGGCGAAGTGCTCGGTAAGTATCACCCGCACGGCGACAGCTCGGTCTATATGGCCCTGGTGCGTATGGCTCAGGAGTGGGCCATGCGTTACACGCTGGTCGACGGACAAGGCAACTTCGGATCCGTCGATGGCGACAGTCCGGCTGCCATGCGTTACACCGAGGCTCGTCTCAGCCTCATGGGTGAGGCCATGATGGACGACCTGGACAAGGAGACCGTCGACATGACCAATAACTTCGACGATACGCTCCGCGAGCCTACCGTCATGCCTACCAAGATTCCCAACCTCCTCGTCAACGGAGCCACCGGCATTGCCGTCGGCATGGCTACGAACATACCGACTCACAACCTCGGCGAGGTCATCGACGCCTGCGTGGCATTCGTCGACGACAACAGCCTCACCGTAGAGCAGCTGATGCAGTACGTCAAAGGTCCCGACTTCCCCACCGGTGCCTACATCATGGGCATGCAGGGCATACGCGATGCCTACGAGACGGGACGTGGACGCGTCGTCATCCGTGCCAAGGCCGAAATAGAGAACGGCGACACGCACGACAAGATAGTCGTCAGTGAGATACCCTATGGCGTGAACAAGCAGCAGCTCATCGAGTACATCGCACAGCTCGTGGGCGAAAAGAAGATTGACGGCATCAGCAACGTCAACGACGAGAGCGACTCGGAAGGCATGCGCGTCGTAGTCGACCTGAAGCGCGATGCCAACGCACGCGTCGTACTGAACAAACTCTTCAAGATGACGCCCCTGCAGACCAGCTTCAGCGTCAACAGCATCGCCCTCGTGAAGGGACGTCCGCAACTGCTCACCCTGCGCGACTTCATCAGCAACTTCGTGGAGCATCGGCACGATGTCACCATCCGTCGCACAAAGTACGACCTCCGCAAAGCCGAGGAGCGTGCACACATCCTCAAAGGACTCATCATCGCCTCGGACAACATCGACGAGGTGGTGCAGATTATCAAGAAGAGCCAGACACCTGCCGATGCCCAGCGTGCATTGGAGGCTCGCTTCGGCTTGGACGAACTGCAGAGCAAAGCCATCGTCGAGATGCGACTGGCACAGCTCACCGGACTCAACCAGGAGAAGCTGCACGGCGAGTACGACGAACTGATGGAGAAGATAAAGTACTACAACCAGATTCTCACCGACGACGCCCTCTGCCGCAAGGTGATGAAGGACGAGCTCATCGAGATAAAGGAACAGTACGGCGACGAGCGCCGCACGGAAATCCTGCCCAGCGCCGAAGAGTTCAACGCCGAAGACTTCTATGCCGACGACGAAGTGGTCATCACCATGAGCCACATGGGCTACATCAAGCGCATCCCTCTGGCCGACTTCAAGGCACAGGGCCGCGGCGGCATCGGCGTCAAGGCAAGCTCAACGCGCGACAACGACTTCATCGAGAAGATCTATCCCGCCACGATGCACAACACCATGCTCTTCTTCACCGACCGCGGACGCTGCTACTGGCTCAAGGTCTACGACATCCCCGACGGCAACAAGCAAGGCAAGGGACGTGCCATACAGAACATGCTCAACATCGAACCGGGCGATGCTGTCCGCGCTTGCCTCTGCATCCGCAAGCTCGGCGACCCCGAGTTCTGCCAGAGCCACTTCGTCGTCTTCTGCACCAAGCAAGGCATCATCAAGAAGACTTGCCTGACGGAATACAGTCGCGTTCGCACGAATGGCGTCAATGCAATCAACATCCGCGAGGACGACCAAGTGATTGGCGTTGAGCTGACCAACGGCAACAACGAAATCATCATCGCCAACGCCGGAGGTCGCGCCGTACGCTTCGACGAGAGTCAGGTTCGCTCGATGGGACGCACAGCCACCGGCGTGCAGAGCATCGTCCTGGACGATGACCCGCGCGACGGCGTCGTGGGCATGTGCATCATCAACGATGTCGAGACCGAGAGCATCATGGTGCTCAGCGAAAACGGCTTCGGCAAACGCACGGACGTCGAAGAGTATCGCAAGACAAGCCGTCATGCCAAGGGCGTCAAGACGCTCGCCATCACCGAGAAGACCGGCTACCTCGTTGCCATCACCGTTGTGAAGGACGACGACGACCTGATGATCATCAACAAGAGCGGCACAACCATCCGTCTGCATGCCGACGTCATCAAGGAGACAAAGAACCGCGTCACACAGGGCACCAAGGTTATCGAACTGAAGAAACGCAACGACGTCATCAGCCACCTGAGCGTTGTGCCTCGTGCCGACGAAGAGCCGGAAACCCCTGAGGGAACTGAGGAAGAAGGCCAGACTGAAGGCAACGAACAGTAAAAACACATAGTACACATATTTATATTATATTCGCTATGAAGAAAATTCTTATTTCGATGGCGCTGTTCTTGAGCATCAGCACCATCTCCATGGGACAGGTCGACAAGGCCGCCCTCAAAGCTGCACAGAAGGAAGCAAAGGCACAAATGACTGAGGCACAGAAAATCTATGACGCCCTCTTTGCCAAGATAACCGAGAAGACAGCTACAGAAGACGAAATCATGTCAGAGTGCAAGCGGTGCCATCGCAGAGAACAAGCTCGGCGAAGCCTACAAGCTGAGTGCCGACCTCGCCCTTCAACCCCACAATGCCATGCTCGGCCACGCTGCCAACAACGAGCCTTTCGACACAGCATTCTTCTACACCAACCTCAAGATTATGACCGATGCCCTGCAGAAGGAACTGCAGAATACGAAGGTCACCAAGGGCGAGACTGGCAACGAAAACTACCTCAAGGGTAAGAAACTGAATCTGGCTCAGTGCGGCGACTACTACATCTATGCCGGTCAGTTCAACAGCAACTGCCAGAAGTTCGACAAGGCTATCGAAGCTTACGAGACAGCCATGAACTACACAAAGATTTATCCCGAGGTGGCAAGCATCGCACAGCTTCGCATTCCCAGCGAACAGATTGCCTACTATGCCTATCATGCTGCCCACGAGGGTAAACTCTACGACAAGATGGACGAACTCTTCGACACGGCTATGAAGTTCGAGGAAGGTGCTCTCGGCACAAAGCAGGTGAAGATTGTATCCTTCCTGGAGCGCGGCGACTCCGTTGCATGGGCTAACTATCTGCGCGATATGACCGTGAAGGAGCCCAAAGCCAACGAGGACTACATCCAGATGCTCATCGCCTACTATCTGAAGAAGGACAAAGAGGCCGGCCCCGAAAGCAGCCAGCTGATAAAGTATGTCGACGAGGTGATTGCCGTCGACCCCAACATCCTCATTGCACACTACGGCAAGGCTTACAAGTACTTCGAGGCAGAGAAGTACGACGAGGCATTTGCCGAATACGTGAAGTGCACGGAGATTAAGCCCGACTACTATGATGCCTGGTACCAGAGCGGACTCTGCAAGTTCCGTCAGGCATTGGCGCTGAACGCTACCATCAGCAGCATCAAGAATCAGACAGAGGCTAAGAAAACACTCGAGAAGACAAAGTCAATCTTCGGTGAAGCCATACCTTACTTCGAGAAGGCACGCGAATGTGCTCCCGACGACCCGCAGAAGTGGGCCTTCGAGCTGCGCCAGTGCTACTCCGTGACCGGCCAGGCTGCCAAGGCTGCCGAGATGGATAAGCTGTTGTAGTAAATAGATAAATGACTATCCGACAAGATAATCTGCCTATAAGGAAAGCGAGGAGGGGACTTTCCCTCCTCCTTCTCTTTATCCTTCTGCCTGCTTTCATGAGCGTCGGCGCTGCCGAGAAGAAACCGAAGCAACCGAAGCCGGAGAAACTCTCTGTGCTCTGGAAGAACGCGAAGACTGCCCTCAAGAACCAGGCGAACCAGGATGCTGCCCGCAATGCCTTGCTCGGAGCCGTCAACCGTGAAGGACTGAAGAACAAACAGAAGGCCGACATCTACTACACGGCTGCCTTGCTCGAAGAGTCGCTCAACGGCGTAGAGAATCGGAAGGCTTACCTAAAGCAGCAATTCGACACGGCCCGGTTCTTCAATAAACTTAGCGATATGTATGCACAGCTGCGCCTGTGCGACAGCGTCGACCTTGTGCCTGATGCCAATGGCAAGGAGCATCCACGTCTGCAGAAGAAGACACGTTCGCTCCGGCTCAAGCATCGGCGAAACATCATCGGCGGAGGAAAATTCTTTCTTGCCCGGCAAGGCTTTGCTGCAGCCTATCCTTTCTTCGACCTCTACAGCACCTATCGCTATGACGAGCCGGTCGACTCACTCTTGCGGCAGGCTGTCTGCCTCGCCGCACTTACTGCTTTCCACATGGACAACTACCCTGGTACCGTGAAGCATGCCGACGAGGCTATCTCCTATTCCGACTCGTCCACTTCGGCCATTCTCCTTGAGTATAAGGCTCGAGCCTATGCTGCAATGAAGGATAGCGACATGTGGGTTGTCACGCTCCGACGCGGAGTGCGCGAATATCCGGAGCACGACTTCTTCTTCGTGCACTTGGCCGACTGGTATCATGATCAGCGAGAATTCGTCGAAGAACGTAATCTTGCCGACAAACTTATTGCCGCTACCGGAGGCAGGGCCATTCATTTCTATGCGAAGTCGAAGAGCTATCTCTCAGAGAACGACTACGAATCATGTATCGCCTATGCCGACAGTTCCATCGCCCTCCAAAAGGATTATGCCGATGCTTATTACAATAAAGGCATAGCTTACCTGAATATGGCAGTTATCTCGCAGGAGAATAGCACAAAGGACGTGAATGCTCCGCAGTATGTTGCCGACAGAGAACGGACGCGCGAATTGTATAGGAAGGCCCGTCCGTGCATGGAAATGGTGCGTCACCTGCAGCCGGAGAAACAAGACCGCTGGGCATCGCCCCTCTATCGTATTTATCTTAATCTGAATCTCGGGGAAGAGTTCGTCGAGATAGACCGCATCCTTAATACGTCGAAGAAGTAGAGCTTAGTCGTTATTGTGGACGATAACCTTTACTCTGACAATGCGGCGTTGACTGGCTTCCTGTACCTCGAAGGTGAAACGCTTGTAATCGATGCGTTCTCCCTGAGCGGGGAAGTCGCCCTTGATTTCAAGCAGTAAGCCGGCCAGCGTCTCTGCTTCGCCCTCTACCATTTCGAAGTAGCCGTCGTCGAGGCCAAGAATTTTCGTGAAATCTGACATGAGCGTCTTGCCCTCGAAGATGTAAGTGTTCTGGTTGAGCCGTTGGTAGGACTTCTCTTCGTCGTCGTATTCGTCGTTTATCTCGCCAACGATTTCCTCCAAGATGTCCTCCATCGTCACGATACCGCTGGTGCCTCCGAACTCGTCCACAACGATGGCAATGTGCACTTTGTTCGCTTGGAAGTCGCGCAGCAAGTCGTCGATCATCTTTGTCTCAGGCACGAAATAGGCCGGGCGTATCAGACTTTGCCAGCGGAAGCCCTGCGGCTTGCCGAGGTGCGGCATCAGGTCCTTGATGTAGAGCACGCCCTTGATGTTGTCCTCTGTGCCTTGGTAGACGGGGATACGGCTGTAGTTGTTGGCTACGATGCAGGCAAGTACGTCGCTGAACGATGCCTTCACGTCGAGGTCTACAATGTCCACACGGCTCGTCATGATTTCCTTTGCCATCTCGCCGCCGAAGCGTATGATGCCCTTGAGCATGCCGGCTTCCTCCGCAATGTCCTTCTTGTCGGTCAACTCCATTGCCTTCTCCAGGTCGTCGACGGTGAGCATCTCCGTCTCGCTGGATGCAAACTTCCGGGTGATGACCTTGCTTCGTATGAGCAAGCGGCTCAAGGGCCAGAAGACTTTGCTGAGCACCTGAAGTGTAGGCGCAGCAAAGCGGCAGAAGGCGAGCGTGTGCTGACGGCTGTATATCTTGGGTATTATCTCACCGAAAAGCAGGAGCAGGAAGGTGAGCAATACGGTCATGACGAGGAACTCCAGCCAGCGTGCCTGACCGAAGTCAATGGTCTTGTCGAAACAGAAATACAGGATTGTGATGACCGCCACGTTCACCAGATTGTTACTGATGAGGATGGTAGCCAGCAGGCGTTCGCTGTCGAGCAGCAAGTCTGCCACCTTTTCGTCGGAGTGGTGCTTGCCTTCGTCTATTGTGCTCCTTTCGGCTGGGGTGAGACTGAAGAATGCTATCTCGCTTGCAGAGACAAATCCGGAGCAGAAGAGCAGGAACAGGACGATGGCGAAGGCAATCCATACTTCGAGTGTGGGCGACTGAATGCTGACGGTGCAGATGGAGTCCACAAGCTCCTGCCAAAGGTTGAAGAGGCTGTTTGCCATGTAAGTGTGTGCGGTGGGTTATTTGTTTGCTGTGGCTTCGTCGGTGCTTGGGGCCTTTGGTGTGAGCATTTCGAGCGACTCGGCCCAAATCTCTGTGACGGTGCGACGGATGCCGTTGCGGTCTTCGTAAGTGCGTGTGTGAATCTGTCCCTCGACGAAGAGTTTGTCACCCTTGTGGACATACTTCTCTACAATCTCGGCCAGTCCTCGCCACAGCACAATATTATGCCATTCTGTGCGTTCAGGCACTTCCGTTCCGTTCTGTAGTGTGTAGCCGCGCTCGGTTGTGGCCAGCGTCACGTTTGCCACGCAGACACCGCGGTCCACATATTTTATCTCAGGCTCCTTTCCAACGTTACCTATCAGCATTACTTTATTCATGTCTCTCGCTACTTTTTGCGTTTAACTGCGCAAAGATACAATAAAAATAAGAATTAGTGGTCATGATTCGAGAATAATTTGTAACTTTGTGCTAAACTAATGAGAGAAACTATGAAGAAACAACTGCTTTTATTGCTTACTGTCCTTATGCCATTGATGTGTCTGTCTGCCGGAAAACAGAAGTCCGAACCGGCAAAGCTTCGTTGGGGAACGTTCAATATCCGTATGAAGACGCCCGTGGATGACAAAGATGGGTTTGGATGGGATGTCCGTCGCGACCGTGTGGCAAACTATATCCGGGAGAATCATATCGATGTCATCGGCATGCAGGAAGTCTTGCACGTTCAGCTCGAGGATTTGCTTGCGCGTCTGCCTGAATATGATTATGTGGGTGTGGGAAGAACGGACGGCAAGACGAAAGGCGAATACAGCCCGATATTCTTCCTTCGGGAAAAGTATGAGGCTCTGGAGAAGGGTAACTTCTGGCTAAGCGAGACGCCCGATGTGCCGGGCTCTGTTGGCTGGGATGCTGCCCTGGAGCGTATTGCAAGCTATGCGAAGCTCAGGGACAAGCAGACGGGCAAGGTCTTCATGGCTGTCAATACACACTTCGACCATGTGGGCGTGACGGCTCGCAGGGAGAGTGCTAAGCTCATCATGAAGAAGATTCAGGAGATAGTGGGCGACCGTCCTGCAGTCGTGACGGGCGACTTCAATGTTACGGAGGACGATGAGGCCTATCGGACGATGACGAGCAGCCAAATCGTTAATGGCAAATCGTCAAGTTGTAAATTCAACGACGCCTATCACATGACACCCAACCACACGGGTACGGTCTTTACTTATCACGATTATTGTCGGATTCCGGCACTCAAGTGCGAGAAGATTGACTTCATCTTCATCACGCCTTCCATCCGCGTTACACATTCACACATCGAGGTTCCCAACCTCAATGCCATGCTCTCCGACCATAACCCGCACTGGGCTGACTTGGAGTTCTGAGTCTATCTGTACTCAAACAGGCTGATGAAGCCTGTCATCTTGAAGACCGAACGGATATCTTCGCTCAGCCCTTTGATGTAGACGTGGCTGCCCAAGGCTTTTGCCTTCTTCAATACTCCGAGAAACAGTCGCAGACCGCTTGATGAGATATATTCCAGCTTGGAGCAGTCGAGGACGATGTCATGGCCGCTGCAATCTGAGAGGGGCTGCATTTCTTTCTCTACCTTTGCAGCCACCGTTGTGTCGAGCCGTCCCTCAAAGTACATCACGTAGTCATTGTCTTCTTCCTTGAATGTTGTTCTCATAGTATGTTCTTATATATATAATATTAAGCTTCGTTTATCTTCTTCCTAAGCGTCAGTACGTTTCGGTCGCCGATACGTTCGTAGTTGATGGAGTCCATAATCTTCCTTACGAGGTGTATTCCCAGTCCGCCTATGGGACGTTCTTCGGCTGAGAGCGATGTGTCGACCTCTCCCTTGGCTGTGGGGTCGAATGGTCCTCCGTGGTCGCTGATGACAAACTTCAGGCGGACATCGCTGGCTCGTGCTTCGATGAGGATGTCGCCGACCGTGCCGCGGGGATAGGCATATTTCATCACGTTGACCACAGCCTCTTCGAGGGCCAGGTTCATCTGCATGGTTGTCGACATGTCGAGACCGATGCCTTGGCACACTTCTTCGACGAACTGTGCCAGCAGAGGAACTTGCTGTATGTCGTTCTGCAGGGTCAGGTCGCGTTCAAGTCGAGAGTGGAGCTGTTCCTTTGTGTATTGTACAGCCAGCATCGTCAGGTCGTCGCTCGGCTCGGCATTTCCCACAAAGGCGTGGACGGCGGCAGTCACTTTCCCGATAAGCTCTTCGGGTGTATGTACATCAATCTTCCTCACCTCGTCCATCATCCTTTTCTCTCCGAACTGTGCATGCGAGGTGTTCTCGGCTTCTGTGAGGCCATCGGTATAGAGGAAGACGGTGCTTTGAGGACTGACGAGGAGTTTCTGCCCCTCGAACTTGTAGTCTGCCATGATGCCAAGGGGAAGGTTGGGGATGCAGTCGATGAATGAGAGCTGTTCGTTGTCAATCAGCATTGGCGAGCAGTGGCCTGCGTTGCAGTAGCGCAAGCGGCCTGTGGGCAAGTCGAGCACACCGATGAACATTGTGACAAACATGTTCGAGTCGTTCGTCTGTGCCATCGAGTCATTCATTTGTGTCACGATGCGTTCGGGGTTGGCCTCGTGGGCCGAGACTGTGCGGAACAGGCTTCGTGTGACAGCCATCACCAGTGATGCCGGCACACCCTTCCCGCTGACGTCGCCGATGCAGAAGAAGAGTTTCTCGTCGCGGATGTAGAAGTCGAAGAGGTCGCCGCCGACTTCCTTTGCGGGCACCAGCGAGCCGTATATCTCCACGTCGTCCCGTTCGGGATAGGGTGGGAATATCTTTGGCAGCATGCCCTGCTGTATCCCGCTGGCAATGCGCAGCTCGCTGCCTATCCGTTCCTTTTCGGCATTCACTGCTTGCAGGTGGATGGCGTTCTTGGTGGTGCGCCAAATGATGTAGCCCATCAGAATCATGCCGATGACCATCAGCAGAAAGAGGTTGAAGCTCACTTGGCGGAGGTCGTTGAAGATTTCTCTGTCGGAGCAGACCACAGCCATCGACCAGCCCGTGCCGTCATCCATCTGGTCGTAGAACACATAGCGCTTCTCGCCGTCATCGTCGATGATGGTTGCTTGTCCGCTATGTCCTGCCATCATCTCGCGGTTGATGTAGCCTACGGTTGTGTCCTTCGAGTCGGCCGTCAGCTGCTCAATGCTCTGGCGCATCACGAGGCTGTCCACGGGGCAAGCCATAATCTGTCCGGTACGCGAAATGAGGAGGTTGCTGCCTGAATGGAAGAACAGTCGTGTCTTAATGAGTTCCGACAGCCAGTCGAGCGACACGTCAGCTCCCAACAGCGCCACGGTCCGTCCGTTTGGGTCGCGCACTGGTGCAAAGTACGAGCAGAGCATCATTCGCGCTCCCTTTTCGTCGTAGTAGGGTTCGCTCCAGTATCCTTTGTTGGCTGTCATGGACTCCTGGAACCATGTCGACTGCAGATAGTCGTGGTCGGGACCGCCTATCTGTTCCGACTCGAAGTTTCCTTTGCCGCGACGGGCAGTATACAGTTCGCACCAGCGCCCGTACTGCGGATAGTAGTCGGCAACGAAGACCACGCCAGCGCCTACAATCTGTTCGTTCTGTTCCAGCAGTCGGAGCGTGATGGCCGGGATGTTTTCGGGATGGGAAAGCTCGGCCTCCACGGCCCACACCATGTTGTCGATGGCTGCTTCCACAGCCGTCGTCACATTCTCTATCTCCAGACTCTTCGCCCGCAGCTCACCCTTTGCGCGGCGCTCTACTCCATCTTTGATACCTCTCTTGGCATACCAGAACTGCACGGCATTTGTGGCCTCCACCAGCACGGCAGCTATGAAGATGATACCCAGGCTTGACTTGGACCGAAATTCCTTGGGTATGAGTTTTAGTATGTTCTTCATTTACGGAATACTTTGTCTATCAGTCCTGTGAATTCTTTATAGGCAAAGGTGTCGCTCAAGTCGCTGAGAGATTCTGCGAGCTTCCTGTAGCGCCATTCATGCACGGACTTGTCGCTGACGTGGAAGATTTGCCAAAGCGAGTCTCCCTTTGTCAGATAATCGCGATAGATGGCACGCATGTTGCTGAGTTTGTCGCCCATGGCAACAATCTTTGCATCGAGGGGAGCCTGGCGCAGTCTGTCGATAGCCGTTTGTTTTCGTTCCATCCATGTGTCTGTCTCGGATACTCCTTCGATGTTCTTGTCGCTCTCTGCCTCTACGATGCTGGCTACCCGGTCGCCGAATTCGTGGCGGATGTCTTCCAGCGTCACGTCGGTATCCTCGACGGTATCATGCAAGGCAGCTGCGGCCAGCAGTTCCTGGTCGGATGTGATGGTGGCAACTATCTCTACGGCCTCCATCGGATGGACAATATACGGAAAGCCTTTCCCCCGACGCTCGGAGTTGTGATGTGCTTTCACTGCAAATATGATAGCACGGTCAAGCAGGTCGGTATCCATGTATTTGTTTGCCATACCACATACTAATTTTTCATGAATGATAATGTCTTTGCCTGCTCATATGTGATGTCTGCAAGTGTTGCATTTTGTGCAATCGTGCCGTTGAGCATGTCGAAGAGTTGTTCCAGCCCACTCTTTCCGCCGCCGGTGGAGAGGATGCATACGATGCAGATATTCTGCAGCCCTAAGGCGGAGGAGATGATGTCGAGGTCGGTGTTCCCCAGTTGGTGTCGTGCCAGCCGATAGGCATCTTCTTCGTAGCGTTTGATGAGTCGGTTTACGTCGCCCAGCGTATTGCAACCGAGCCACTTGAGCACTTGCAGATAGTTGTCGAGGGGTGTCTCCTGTATTTCTGCTTGGTTGATGGCTGCGATGCGCTTGTTGAGTGGGTTGAACCGTCCGGCCTGAAGGTACGAGCGGAAGGCATCGCCGTCGAGCTGCACATCGTCCAGCTTGCCGTTCTTTACCAGGGTCTGCACGCGTCGGCGATAGTCTGTAAGTTCCGTTCGGATGCGGCTGAATTCATCGTCTGCCATCTCCAACATGCCGGCCAGGCGGTTCATGCGGCGAAGATATTCTTGTGGTATCTCGATGTCGGACTTGTAGCCGTTGTCGTGATTGATGACAGCCCAGGCGTGCTGGAGTGTTGTGCGCAGCTGGAGCTCGAAGCGGAAGTCATAGCCCGGCAAGCGACATATATAGTGGAGCGAGTTGTAGCCGAAGCTGTCGAGCTGGTGAAGCCTGCGCTTGTCCACAGAGTTTTCCCAGTCTATCTCGAACAGTCTCTCGGCGATGGATGCGATGCGGTCCACATCGTCGGTGTAGGAGGTGATGACACGTGCTCCGACGAGGTCTGTGATGTCTGTCAGCGAAGCATATTTTGCACCCTTCAGCGCCAGTTTGCCTGCCAACGACTGCTCCTTCTTCACCCGTGCTTCAATGGCTGTCAGGAAGAGTCTGCTGTCGTCCAATGCCTCGTGCAATGTGACGAGCACATCGGTTTTCAGCTGCTCGAGCACGGGAAGGGCCTCCCGGTACGCTTCCAGAATCATTTGCTGGTGCAGGTCGGATGCGCTTATCATTGTATTTCGAATAGGCTGACAAATCCTGTCACCACGAACACTTGATGAACGTTGGCATTCATGTTTCGGACGATTACCTTGCATCCATGTGCAGCTGCTTCTTTGCGTATGGAGAGGAAGATGCGAAGGCCCGAAGACGAGATGTAGTCCAACTTGCTACAGTCCAGTATCACTTCTTTGTCCCGGACATCCAGAAGCGGCTTGACCACCGCTGCGGTTCTGTCGGCTGATGCTGTGTCCAGACGGCCCTCAAAAGTTGCAATCACCTGGTTGCCGTTCTCTTGAATAGTCGTTGTCATAAGGATTCTATGTCATTGTTTGCGCCGGGTTCTCAGACTTGCTTTCCTGTGGCATATTGCAGGATGATGTCTGCCAGCTCATCTTCTGTCTTGCCATCGGCGCGAAGGACAAGGTCGTAGTTGCGTGTGTCGTAGCGCGATGTGCCACAGAATCTCGTCACATAGTTCTCGCGCATCTTGTCGATCTTCTCTATTGTCTTGCGTGCTTCCTCGGGTGTCATGTTCTGCTTGCGAACCAAACGCTCCAGGCGGAAGTCGGTGGAGGCCTGGATGAGCACGCTCAGATGGTTGGGATGCTGGCGGAATATGAAGAAACCGCAACGGCCGGCCACTACGCACGACTCGTCGGCTGCGATGCCTTCCAGCAGTTCCTTTTCTATGCGGAACATCATGGCCGAAGTGGGTTCTCCGAGTTCGCCGCCGTAAGCCTCGGAGAATTGCGTGGGTATCATGCCCATGCCGATGCCTCCGGCGAATTTGAAGTCGTGCCACCAGTGATGGCTCTGTCCCTTCATCTGTTCTATGGCGTCCTCGCTCAGCTGGAACTTCTCGGTCAGGGTCTTGATGATAGCCTTGTCGTAGAATTGAACTCCCAGTTTCTCGGCCACTTTACGGCCAACGGTACGTCCACCGCTGCCAATCTCACGGTTAATCGTGATGACAAAGTTCTCGTTTTTATTCATAGCTGTTGCTTTTGTTGTTCGTATTCGTTCGAATGTCGTGTCGCCTGCTGAACCTCAGCGATTGTTCCGGAGCGACGCGTGCTTAGTTAGCCAACGACGCGTGCTTAGTTAGCCAACGACACGTGCTTAATCCGGAAGCGCCCCGTGCTTATCTCGGAAGCGCCTCGCGCTTATCGCCGAAGCGCCTAGCGCTTATTTTGGAAGCGCCTGTGGCTTCCTATCCCAGCGCCTTGAGGGTTGCTTCCAGGGCTGCAATCTTGCTCTGAGCATCGGCCAGCTTCTTGCGTTCCAGCTCGACGACTTGGGCAGGAGCGTTCTGCACGAAGCGCTCGTTCTGCAACTTCTTCTCGATGCCGGCCATGAAGCCTTGCAGACGCTTGATTTCAGCTTCAGCCTTCTCGCGCTCGGCCTCTGTGTCAATCAGACTGCCCAGGGGAACGGCGTATTCGTCGGTGCCGACGAGGAAGGCTTGTGTGCCTTCGCCCTTCTCGGCGACGGCTTCGATGCCGCTGAGTCCTGCCAGCTTCACGATGATGGCGGCAAGGGCGGGAATGCTCGTCACACCCTGCTTGGCCGAGCCGACAACCTGCAGAGCCAACGGCTCGCGGGGCGAGATGTTCTTGCTTTGGCGAATGGCACGGACGCCGCTCACAATCTGCTTCATCTCCTCGACCTGAGCGATGAGCTCGGCGTCTTCCTTCGTGGGCTCAGCCGTCTTGAAGACCGATACCATGAGCGACTCGCCGTCCTTGCGGTCGGCAATGTGCTGCCAGAGTTCTTCGGTGATGAAGGGCATGAAGGGATGGATGATGTGCAGGAGCTGGTCGAAGATGTCGAGCGTGGCACGGAGTGTCTCGGCATCAATCGGAGTCTGATATGCCGGCTTAATCATTTCGAGGTACCAGCCGCTGAACTCGTCGGTGAAGAGCTTGAAGGCAGCCATCAGCGCCTCGTTCAGGCGGTACTTGCTGTAGAGGTCGTTTATCTCGGCGTATGTGGCGTTGAGCTTTGCCTGCATCCACTTTATAATAAGTGAAGAATCAGAGTCACTTTCATTCTCCGAGTGGTTACTATTATTCTTCACTCTTAACTCTTCACTCTTCACTTCAGTAGTAGCTTCCCATCCCTTGACGAGGCGGAAGGCGTTCCACATCTTGTTGCAGAAGGCAAGACCCTGAGCGCAGAGAGCGTCGTCGTAGAGGATGTCGTTGCCTGCAGGTGCAGCCAGCATCATGCCCATACGGACGCCATCGGCACCATATCTCTCGATGAGCTCAAGCGGGTCGGGCGAGTTGCCGAGCGACTTGCTCATCTTGCGGCCGAGCTTGTCGCGAACGATGCCCGTGAAGTAAACGTTGCGGAAGGGGATGTCGCCCATGTACTCCTCGCCAGCCATAATCATGCGGGCCACCCAGAAGAAGATGATGTCGGGGCCAGTCACGAGGTCGCTCGTGGGGTAGTAGTAGCTGATTTCCTCGTTGCCGGGGTTGTTGATGCCGTCGAAGAGCGAGATGGGCCAAAGCCAAGACGAGAACCATGTGTCGAGGGCGTCTTCATCGCGCTGGAGCATGTCCATGGTGATGTCCTTGCCAAACTTCTCCTGAGCCTTGGTAAGCGCCTCTTCCTTCGTTAAAGCCACAACGAAGCGCTCTTCTTCCTCGCCGTTCCCCACTCCTTTTGAGGCATCGGGGGTTGAGGGGCCGTTCCCCCCTCCTTTGGAGGGGTCGGGGGAGGCTGTAGGGATGAAGTACGCCGGAATCCTGTGTCCCCACCAGAGCTGACGGCTGATGCACCAGTCCTGGATGTTCTCCAACCAGTTGCGATAGGTGGTGACGTACTTCGTAGGATAGAACTTGAGTTTGCCTTCGAGCACGGGTGGCAGAGCAATGTCGGCCATGTGCTTCATGGAGAGGAACCACTGCTTGCAGAGGCGTGGCTCGACGGCCGTGTCCTGGTTGCGTTCCGAGTAGCCCACCTTGTTCTCGTAGTCCTCCACCTTCTCGAGCAGGCCGGCAGCATCCAGGTCCTTGACAATCTGTTTGCGGACAGCCATGCGGTCCATGCCCACATAAAGGGGCGATTGGTCGGAGATGGTGCCATCGGGGTTGAAGATGTCGATGGTCTCCAGGTTGTGCGTCTTGCCCAGCTGGTAGTCGTTCACGTCGTGGGCTGGTGTCACCTTCAGGCAGCCTGTGCCAAACTCGATGTCGACGTAACGGTCCTCGATGACGGGAATGACGCGGCCCACCAGCGGCACGATGACCTTCTTGCCGCGCAGCCATTGGTTCTTCGGGTCTTTGGGGTTGATACACATCGCCGTGTCGCCCATGATGGTCTCGGGGCGCGTGGTGGCAACTACGGCATAGTAGCCTTTCTCGTCCTTGTGGATGATGTTGCCCTCGGCCTCTAGCTTATCTAGTTCTTCTAGTTTAACTAGTCCCTCTACATAGTATTTCAGATAGTACAGCTTGCTCTTCTCGTCGCGGTAGATGACCTCCTCTGTGGAGAGCACAGTCTGCGCCTTGGGGTCCCAGTTGACCATGCGGAGGCCGCGATAGATGAGACCTTTGTCGTAGAGGTCGCAGAAGACTTTGATTACGCTCTCGCTGCGCTTCTCGTCCATCGTGAAGGCCGTGCGGTCCCAGTCGCAGCTGGCTCCGAGCTTGCGGAGCTGCTTGAGGATGATGCCGCCGTGCTCTTCGGTCCAAGCCCAAGCGTGCTTCAGGAACTCCTCGCGGGTGAGGTCGCGCTTCTTGATGCCCTGCTCAGCCAGCCGGTTCACCACCTTCGCCTCGGTTGCAATCGAAGCATGGTCTGTGCCGGGCACCCAGCAGGCATTCTTCCCGTCGAGGCGAGCCTTGCGGATGAGGATGTCCTGGATGGTGTTGTTGAGCATGTGGCCCATGTGGAGCACGCCCGTCACGTTTGGTGGCGGGATGACGATGGTGTAGGGTTCACGCTCGTCGGGTTTGCTCGCAAAGAGCTTGTGTTTTGTCCAGTACTCGTACCATTTCGCCTCGACTTCTGCGGGGCTGTATTTAGTAGCCAATTCCATGTTCCGTATACATTATTTTATTTAATATGGCTGCAAAGATACGATTATAATTCAAAATTCAAAAATAATGAATTCAAAATTATTTTTAAGGAGAGTGGAATGTTACAAAAAGGGGATGCACCCGTCGGTACATCCCCTTCTCTTCATTAAGAATCCACTTGTTTAGCAGACTCCGGGACTATTAATCATGTTTTGACGAATTGTTTTTAATCACGAGCTTGAGCTTTGCTCGAGCTCGCTCACGTTCGGTGAAGCATGAGCGAGCTCTTGCTTCACTCTCACTTAATCACGACCTTGAGCTTTGCTCGAGCTCGCTCACGTTCGGTGAAGCATGAACGAGCTCTTGCTTCACTCTCACTTAATCACGACCTTCTTTCCATTGACGATGTAGATACCCTTTTCGGTGTTCTGTACGCGGCGGCCCTGGAGGTCGAATACGACAGCTCCCTTCAGGTCGTCTGTGCTGACAGCATCGATGCTGGTGTCTGTGTCAATGTTCATGACAGCCTCGTAGAGGGTTGTCTTGTAGAACTTCGTGATGTCGGTTTCGCTCAGCTTGATGTCCTTCAGTGCGATAGTGTACGAACCGTCGGCCATGCCGCTGACATTAACCTTCAGCTTGAACAGTACGCCGTCCTCGCCTTCGAAGGTCTCGTCGTAGAGCGAGCCACAGAGTACGCGGATTGCACCGTCGTTCTGCTGTGCCAGGCTCAGCGTGTGCTCGTCGTCTGCGGGCAGACGGTCGGCATTCCACGTTGTCGAGAACTTACCCTTGCTTGTCTTCACAGCTTCCATGCCGTCGGGCAAGTAGAGGTCGAACTGGAACGAACGGATGGGAGCTTCGCTCTTCATGCAGATGGGCAGTTCCATTTCGCCGGTGTTGCCATCGCCCAGGGTGAAGTCCTTCACGTAAATCAGGTTCTCGGAGGTCACGTTCTCTTCCTCGGCAAGCATTCTGCCGTTCGGCAGGCGGACGCTCTTGGCACCGTTGCTTCCACCGAACAGGATGATGTTGGCCACGCCAGTGTAGTCGCTGACGTCTACCTGGTCGTCCTTGTTGATGTCGGCAGCTGCTGCGTTGAAGCCCTTGACACGCATGCGGGTCGATGCAGGTTCGGTTGTTGTGGAGTCGGTCAGGATCTGGTTGGCCACGATGGTGTAGTCGCTTACGTCAACCACGCCGTCGCCTGTAGCATCGCCGAGCACGTAGTGGATCTCGCCGCCTTCGCCCACGGTCAGTGTCGACTTCACGACGCTGGTCTCGTAGTAGTTGGCAACGTCTGACTCTGTCAGCTTAATCTGCTGGAGCACGATGGGATATTCGCCGTCCTCCATGCCTTCGGGAATGTTGAGAGGCATGCTGATGACTTCTCCGTCGCCAGCTGCGTAGCTGCCCTCGGAGATGATGCCGCCGAGGAACATGATGGTGCCGTCGGCCTGCTTAGCGAAGCTGAGCAAGGGCTCTGCATCGGCAGGCATACGTTCCTGGTTCATCGTAGCCATGAACTTGTTCTTACCCATCTTCACGAGTTCTGCGCCCTCGGGAAGTGTGAGACGGAACTGGAAGGCATGGATGGGAGCTGAGTTCTTCATGCGGATGGACAGCATAGCGGTCTCGCCGGCATTTGCCTTCATGCTGGCAGCATAGATGACGTTGGCAATCTTGCTGATGTCGGTATCGGGCAGATAGTCGGGAGAGGGCAGCTCTTCGATGGTGCCGAACCATGTTGTCCAGGGATATGCGTTGTAGGCTTCCTTGCAGCCATTGGGAACGAACAGCGTGCGCTGCTGTGCCTGCATCGGGTCCATGCATTCGAATGCGCCGTTCACAGCTGGAGGTGTCTCGCGATTGATGGTGACTTCCTTCAGATCCTTGCACTCCATGAATGCGTTGCCGTCAATCTTCTCGATGGTCTCGGGAATGAATACCTTCTCCATCTTGGAGCGAATCTCCTGATTGCCATGGTTGACGAAAGCATATTCGCTGATGCTGGTCACTTTGTATCCCTCTACTCGCATAGGAATGGTCACTTCGGTAGCGTTGGC
>CADCCR010000036.1:0-22245 GCA_902799985.1 uncultured Bacteroidales bacterium
ATTTTGTGTCTGAGTTGCAGATTCTTGCCAAAATATTAGCAAGTTTACCAAAAATCTTTGTACCTTTGCAAGCGGAAATCCTCTCTTTCTTCCGTTAGAAAGCGAGGAGAAAAGATTTGGTTTATAAATGCTTTGTTGGCGCGGTGTATCTCGTTGCTCTCCAGTGATTTGATGTATATCTGTGTGGTTGTCTCGGAGTCGTGACCCAGTCCTTCGCTGATGATGGCCATCGGTGCATTCAGCTCGTGCATGTTACTAGCCCATGAGTGACGGGCTACGTAGGATGTGAGGTTGACGTCGCCGCCTAACATCGTGGCTATCATCTTCAGGTACTCGTTGTAGGTGCGCAGGGCTGACCGATAGCGTCGATAGGCTGTGGCTTCGTCGGTGGCACGGAGGATGGGGAACAGATAGGGCGACTCAGGGCATTCGTCGGCATAGCGTTCGATAATCTCATGCATAAGCGGCTCCACGGCCACTTCGATGTGCTGACCTGTCTTGCGACGGGCATAATGGATGACGCCACGGCGGATGTCCCGCTTGCGGAGATAGGCGACGTCGACGAAGGCCATGCCGCGTGCGCAGTAGCTGAAAATGAAGATGTCGCGGACAAACATCAGTTTGTGGAGCAACGGCTGGAACGTCTTGCGCCGCGGGTTCTTCCCGAGGGCGATGAGTCCCTGGCGCAGGTCCAGACTCTTGAGGCGCTTCATCATGTTGATGGTGGTGGCTCGTTTCTTTGTCTTGGCGATGCCGCGATACACCTTGGCAAACGGTTGTTGTTGCCAGTCGCTGAGTGTGGCGACCGATTTGTTGTAGACACTTTGCAGGGTGCGCATGTAGCAGGACGAGGAGTTCTTCATGACTCCGCGTTGCTCAAGCCATTGCTGGTAATCGCAGATGATGTGGACGGTGAGTTCCGCTAATGTGATGTCTGTTTGACCTCGAGTGGTGAGGAAGTTACGGAAGCTCTTCCGGGCACTTTGGATTTTCTGGGCCTGTCCGAAGTGATTACGTTCACTGAGGTTCTGAATTTCGGCATCGAGTAAAGACAGGAATAGGTTGTTCGATGGATTGTTACTTATATTCAACATAGTATTTAAGAATGAAAAATGAAAAATGAAAAATGAATGTCACACAGAAAGCACAGAAAGCACAGAAATATATTTAAAGTCCCGCAGAAATGTCGCCTGCGGCGAAGTGAAGAGTGAAGAGTGAAGAGTGAAGAATCAAAGTTACATTTTGAGCGAAGAAGAAAGGCTCGACGCCCGTCAACTATGAATTATGAATTATGAATTATGAATTAATTAAAGTTCGTTCAATTCGTTTTAATTCGTTGTTAAAAATAAATCTGTTTAATCTGCTTAATCTGTGTTTGTTTATGTATCACACGGAAAGCACGGAAAGCACGGAAAGCACGGAATAGTTTAGTGTTTAGTGTTTAGTGTTTAGAGTCAGTTAAATCAGTTGAGAGTTTTTGTGTCACACAGAACTGAGGTCGACGGCCCGAAGGGGAACTGAAAGTCGCTGGCGCGATAGCGGTAAAGCAAAGTCAAATAAAAGAAATCGCAGAAAAATTTATTTTTAAAGTCCCGCAGAACTGAGGTCGACGGCCCGAAGGGGAAAGTCAAAATAGATTTCATTATGAAATCTCAATTCGTTAAATTCGTTTTAATTCGTTGTTAAAAATAAATCTGTTTAATCTGTGTTTGTTTATGTATCACACTCTAACTTTGCGGAGGATTGCGACGAAGTCGCATAAAAATAAAAAAATAAGAAAGATGACAGACAACTCAAGACAGTTTCTTACCTTTGCTGTATGAAGGAAGAATCGGTCTGTCGAGGAGGTAAACCAGGAATTTCACAAGCGCAGAGGCTACTTTCCGTTTAGGACCTCCCCGACATAGTTGCAGAGACCAGATAGAAAGTTATCGGCCTGGAGCCTTTTTAGAGTGTTAGTCCATACAACTATTGACCAATTCTCAAATAATTAAATTAACAGTACAAAGGTATGAAAAAATTATTTATTGGCATCGATTTCTCAAAAGAAAAAGTTGATGTGGCTATCATTTTTGCAGAAGGACTGGTCGAAACATCGGTGAGAGTTTTCAATGAGTTCAAGAACTCCGTGTCTGGTTACAAGCAGCTTGTCAAGTGGGTTGAGAAGAATGCAAACGGCATAGATTCGTCGTTGTGGCTCTTCTGTGGAGAGAACACCGGTGACTACAGTAAGCCATTGTGCAACCATCTCTACGGCAGGGGATTTGACATGTGGCTGGAGAACTCCAAATGCATCAAGGATGCCTCAGGAATAAGGCGGTTGAAGTCTGACCGTGCAGATGCCGCCATGATTGCGGAATACGCAATGAGAAACCACGATAAGGCCATCGTCTATGAGCCACTTAGTGAATCTCTGACTCAATTGCGAGAGTACTATCTGTACAGACAGATGGTGATAAGGCACAGATGCAGTTTTGAGGTGCGCAGAGGCGAGAAGAGGCTTATGATGGAGAAGTCCGCTGCCAAGACTGTGATTGCCCAAAGCGGAAAGCATATCGTCTCAGAACTCAACAAAGAGATAGCGAAGATTGACAGGAAAATAGCGTCACTCATTGAGTCCTCAGACGAACTCTCTGAGGTGTACAGGATTGTTACCTCAGTACCTGGTATTGGAACCCAGAATGCTGTGTGTCTGATGGTATATACAGACAATTTCCGCAAGTTCAACTATGACGCAAGGAGCATAGCCTGCTACTATGGCATTGCCCCGTTCGGTCAGGACTCGGGCACCAGCGTGCATGTGGATCCTCATGTGCATTACATGGCCAACAGGCACATAAAAGCTATGCTGACACAAGCTGCATTGGCTGCCGTGCGTTTCAATCCTATCATCGCCCAGTACTACCAGAGGCTGATAGCACGGGGTAAAAAGATGCCTGTGGCGATGAACAACGTCAAGAACAAGTTACTCCATGTCGTCACCTCCATGGTCAAGAACAAGCAAGTTTACAATCCGAAATATAGATTATCAGCATAATATTAAAAATAATGGTCAAAATATTTGGAATTTAACATAGAAAGCGGATTTAAATATAACCACAGATTAAGCTGATTAAACAGATTATATTTTCAACAACGAATTAAAACGAATTTAACGAATTATAATAATGTCCCGCAGAAATAAAGGAAATAAAGGAAAAAGCAGCATCATGCTGCTTATAAGTTTCTGTGATTTCATCTCTTCTGCAAATTCTTGATTTCTTTTATTTCTTTTATTTCTGCGGGACTTTAAAATTATTTCTGTGATTTCTGTGTGACTTTGATTTTTCACTTTTCACTTTTCACTTTTCACTTCGCCGCAGGCGAGATTCTTCACTCTTCACTTGCGAAGCATTTCACTCTTCACTCCTACTCCGCCTTCTTCGCTTTCGACTTGCGGGAGGTCTTCTTGGCTGTTGCTTCCTGGTACTCGGAGGGGAGGCCGGCCAGGTCGCGGTCGATCATGATGCGACCACAGTACTCGCAGACGATTATCTTCTTGCGGCTGCGGATGTCGAGCTGGCGCTGGGGCGGTATCTTGTTGAAGCAACCGCAGCAGGCGTCACGCTGGACGGAGACGATGCCCAGACCGTTGCGGCTGTTGCGACGGATTCGCTTGAAGGCATTGAGCAGACGGGGCTCGATGGTTATCTCGATGTTCTTGGCGCGTTCGCGGAGCTTCTCCTCCTCGGCTTTTGTCTCGCTGACGATTTCCTCCAGCTCTTCTTTCTTGGTCTCGAGCATCACGCGGCGGTCGTTGACATCGAGGTTGCAATGTGTCATCTCTGTGGTCTTGGTCTTGAGCAGTTCCTTTGCCTCGCCTATCTTCTTCTCGTGCAGCTGATTGTCCAGCTCGGCGTACTCCACCTGCTTGCTCAGGCTGTCGTACTCGCGGTTGTTGCGGACGCTCTGCATCTGAGTGTTGTAGCGCTCGATGTTAGCGTTGTTCTCTGCTATCTTGCCGTTGCGCTCGTTGATGTCGCGCTTCAGCTCGGCTATCTCGGCGTTAATCTTCTCTATGCGAGTTGTCATGCCGGCTATCTCGTCCTCGAGGTCCTGCACTTCGAGCGGCAGCTCGCCGCGGAGTGTCTTGATGCCATCTATCTCCGACAGAATGCTCTGCAGGGCATAGAGGTTCTTCAGTTTCTCTTCTACGCTGTAATCAGCGGGGTCTTTTGCTTTTTCTCGTGCCATAACGTAATTTACTATTTAATCATTTCTTGTATTCTTTAGAAACAAGGCGCGCTTTTAATGCGCGGAGTTCTATTTACTATTTTATTTCCCCTAAAGGGGTTGGGGGGCCTACAGGTACTTTATCGGATTGGTGCAGACGGTTGTCTTGAAGAGCGGCAGCCGCGGGCACTTCTCGCTCAGTATCGACCAGAAGATGTCTACGGTGTACTGTTCGCTCTGGTAGTGGCCGAGCACGCCTATCTGTATCTGTCGGTCGTGACCGAAATACTGGTGATAGTGCATCTCGCCGGTGAGGAAGGCGTCGGCCTGCACGCGCAACGCTTCGTCGAGGAGGAAGTCGCCCGCTCCGCCGCAGATGGCGACGCTCTGTATGGGACGCGGCAGCAGTTCGTTGTGCATCAGGCACTCCACGCCAAAGGCTTGCTTCACACGCTGCAGGAAGGCAAGCGAGTCCTCGCCTTCGGGCAGGTAGCCTATCACGCCATTGCCGCCCTCCACGGTACGTGCTTTTCCGCCTATGCCCACGGTCACTTGCCGTGGCTGCAGCAGCACTACGTCCATCAGGCCCAGCCGCTCGGCCATCATGTAGTTGACACCGTCGACGGCTGCATCCATGTTCGTGTGGGCCGAATAGATGGCGATGTCGTTCTGCAAGGCCAGACGCACGCTACGCTGCACGGCATCGCCGTCCACCAGACGTTTCAGGCCATGGAAGATAAGGGGATGGTGCGAGACTATCATGTTGCACCCCAGCTCCACTGCCTCGCGTATCACCTCCTCGGTGACATCCAGACACAATAAAGCCCCTGATACTTCCGCCTCTGTCAATCCCGTCTGCAAGCCGGCATTATCGTAGCTCTCCTGCAGGGGCAGAGGCGCGAAATCTTCAAGGGCGTCGATGACATCTTGAACTCTCACGCTCATAAGTATAACGCTTTTTCTGCCGCAAAGATACAATTAAAAATGAAAAATGAAAAGTGAAAAGTGAAAAATTATTTCCTTTCGTGCTGTTTTTGCCTTTTTCCTTAATTCTTTAATCCCTAATCTTCGTTCTTTAATCATTATTTCGTACCTTTGTACCTTCGAAAAAGCAGTCCGAATATGAACTATGTATTGCCCGCAGAATGGCACGAACAGTGTGCCGTGCAGCTGACCTGGCCGCATGCCGCTACCGACTGGCTGCCCATACTGGCGGAAGTGACGCGCTGCTACATCGACATGGCAAGGGAAATCTCCGCGCGCGTACATCTTATTATAGTGTCGCCCGAACCTGCTCACGTCCGAGCGCTACTGGCTGAACATCTGTCTGCCGAGTGCCTGCGGCGCACATCCTTCTGCCAAGCGCCCACCAACGACACTTGGGCTCGCGACCACAGCTTCATCTCCCTGCTCACGCCCGACGGACCGCATCTGCTCGACTTCCGCTTCAACGGCTGGGGCGAGAAGTTCTCTGCCGACCTCGACAACCAAATCTGCCGAAGAATGATGGAGCAGGATATCCTGAAGGGACAATATGAGAACCACCTCGACTTTGTGCTGGAAGGCGGCAGCATCGAGAGCGACGGAATGGGCACCATCCTCACCACCAGCCAATGCCTGCTGGCACCTCACCGCAACCAGCCCCTCTCGCAAGCGCAGATAGAGCAACGGCTGCTCACCTCGCTCCATGCTAAACGCATCCTTTGGCTCGACCACGGCTACCTCGCCGGCGACGACACCGACAGCCATATCGACACGCTGGCTCGCTTCTGTCCCGACGACACGATTGCCTACGTGCAGTGTCTCGACAAGAGCGACGAGCACTACGCTGAGTTGCAGCTCATGGAAGCACAGCTGCAGACATTCCGAACGACAGAAGGCAAGCCTTACCGCCTCATTCCGTTGCCAATGGCAAAGGCCATCTACGACGAAGAAGGCACCCGTCTGCCCGCCACCTATGCCAATTTCCTCATCACGAACGGAGCCGTCCTGATGCCCACCTACAACAACTTCGAGACAGACCGACAGGCAGAAGAACAACTTCGCAAGGCATTCCCCCATCACGACATCATCGGCATAGACTGCTGCCCGCTCATCATCCAGCACGGCAGCCTGCACTGCTGCACCATGCAATTTCCCAAGGAAATGAAAGAATGAAAAAATGAAAAAATGAAAGAATGAAGAGTGAAGAATTTGCTACCGCCCTCATCTTTATTCCCTAAACGACCAAACAACCAATCCCCTAAACGACCAAACAACCAATCCCCTAAACGACCAAACAACCAATCCCCTAAACGACCAAATGAAGATAGGCATCATACAACAGAGCTGCTCCGACAGCATAACAGAGAACCGGAAGAAGCTGGCCTCCAGCATCGCCAAACTTGCAAAGCAAGGTGCACAGCTCGTCGTGCTGCAAGAACTGCACGACAGCCCTTACTTCTGCCAGACGGAGGACACCGCTGCCTTCCGCTACGCAACACCCATCCCAGGCGAAGCAACTGAATTCTACGCGAAGGTGGCAAGGGAGAACAGCATCGTGCTCGTCACCAGCCTCTTCGAGCGTCGCACGGCTGGCCTCTACCACAACACGGCTGTCGTCTTCGAAGCCGACGGCACCATCTGCGGCATGCACCGCAAGATGCACATCCCCGACGACCCTGCCTACTACGAGAAGTTCTACTTCACGCCAGGCGACCTCGGCTTCCATCCCATACAGACGAGCCTCGGACGAATCGGCGTACAGGTATGCTGGGACCAGTGGTACCCCGAAGGTGCTCGTCTCATGGCCCTGCAGGGAGCCGACCTCCTCGTCTACCCCACTGCCATCGGCTACGAGAGCACCGACACGCCCGAGGAGCAGCAACGGCAACGCGATGCCTGGACCACCATCCAGCGCAGTCACGCCATTGCCAACGGCATTCCCGTCGTCAGCGTCAACCGCGTTGGCTTTGAGCCCGATCCAAGCGGAGCAACAGGCGGCATACAGTTCTGGGGCAGCAGCTTCGTGGCCGGTCAGCAAGGCGAACTGCTCTACAAGGCAAGTGCCGAAGAAGAAGAGACAGCCATCGTGGAAGTCGACCTGCAGCGCACCGAGACCGTCCGTCAGTGGTGGCCCTTCCTGCGCGACCGCCGCATCGAAGAATATGGCGGCCTCACCCGCCGCTTCATGGATTAAGATAATGCCTTGTCATAACGAGATGCCGCAATAACGAAATAACAATAGTAAATCGTAAATCATCAAATCGTAAATACAAAAGATGTCCAGTACACTCAGGTTCCAGATAGTGGGCGAAGCCTTCAAGAAGAAGCCCATAGAAGTACCCAACCGCGAGGAACGTCCCAGCGAGTTCTTCGCCAAGTACGTCTTCACCCGACAGAAGATGCAGAAATACCTGCCTGCCGAAGTCTACAAGAAGATGTGCGATGTGATAGACGGCAGCGCAGTTCTCGACATGGCGACAGCCGACGCTGTTGCAGCAGGCATGAAAAAGTGGGCGATGGAGCTCGGCGTGACGCACTGCACACACTGGTTCCAACCGCTGACAGAAGGCACAGCCGAGAAGCACGACGGCTTCGTGGAGCACGACGGCAAAGGCGGCATGGTGGAGGAATTCACCGGCAAGCAACTGGTGCAGCAGGAGCCCGATGCCAGCTCGTTTCCCAGCGGCGGCATTCGCTCCACGTTCGAGGCGCGCGGCTACTCGGCATGGGACCCCGCAAGCCCCGTCTTCGTCATCGGCGACACACTGATGATACCCACCATCTTCATCTCATACACCGGCGAAGCACTCGACTACAAGGCACCCCTCAAAAAGGCACTCAAGGCAGTCGACAAAGCTGCCACAGCCGTTGCACAGTACTTCTACCCCGACGTCACGAAGGTCATCAGCAACCTCGGCTGGGAGCAGGAGTACTTCCTCGTGGACGAAGGACTCTATGCCGCTCGCCCCGACCTGCTCATGACCGGACGCACACTGCTCGGGCACGACAGCGCCAAGAACCAGCAGATGGACGACCACTATCTGGGCTCCATCCCAATGCGTGTGGCTGCCTTCATGAAGGACCTCGAGATACAGGCACTGGAGCTGGGCATTCCCTGCAAGACGCGACACAATGAGGTGGCGCCCAACCAGTTCGAGCTGGCACCCATCTACGAAGAGACGAACCTGGCCGTGGACCACAACATGCTCATCATGAGTCTGATGAAACGCACGGCACGCAAGCACGGCTTCCGCTGCCTGCTCCACGAGAAGCCCTTTGCCGGCATCAACGGCAGCGGCAAGCACTGCAACTGGAGCCTCGCCACCAACACCGGCGTCCTGCTGCACGGCCCTGGCAAGACACCGCTCGACAACCTGCGCTTCGTCACCTTCATCGTCGAGTCGCTCATGGCTGTCTATCGTCACAACGGCCTCCTGAAGGCTTCCATCATCAGCGCCACCAATGTGCACCGCCTGGGCGCATCCGAGGCTCCTCCGGCCATCGTGTCGAGCTTCCTGGGCAAGACGCTTGGCGAACTGCTCGAGCAGCTGGAGACAACAGCTTCGCCCATCCTGTCCGAAGAAGGGCTGAATCTCGATGCCGAGTCGCACTCTCCTTTCGAGAAAGTCGGAGAGCGACTGTCGCTCAGCCTCGACATCCCGCAGATACCGGAGCTCATGCAGGACGACACCGACCGCAACCGCACCTCGCCCTTTGCCTTCACCGGCAACCGCTTCGAGTTCCGCGCTGTAGGCAGTCAGCAGAACTGTGCCGCCGCCATGATAGTCCTCAACACAGCCATGGCCGAGGCGCTGACCGACTTCAAGACGCGCGTCGATGCACTCATTGCCCAAGGAACAGAGCCCATGAAGGCCATCCTGCACATCGTTCGCGAGGACATCAAGACCTGCAAGCCCATCCGCTTCGACGGCAACGGCTACAGCGAGGCATGGAAGCAGGAAGCTGCCCGCCGGGGATTGGACGTGGAGACCAGCGCACCCATTATCCTCGACCAGTACCTTGCCCCCGACACCGTGGAGATGTTCGCCCGCATGAAGGTGATGCGGCGCAACGAGCTGGAGGCACGCAACGAGATAAAGCTGGAGACCTACACCAAGAAGATACAAATCGAGGCACGCATCTTCGGCGACCTCTGCATGAACCACATCATCCCCACCAGCACACGCTACCAGAGCCAGCTCATCGACAATGTGCACAAGATGAAGGAAATCTACCCTGCAGAGACCGCCGACCGGCTGAACCGAACCAACCTGCGACTCATCGAACAGATGAGCGAACACAACGCCTTCATCATTGAGAACGTGGAACAGCTCATCGAGGCACGACGCGTTGCCAACCGCATCCAGGACTACCGCGAGAAGGCCATTGCCTACCACGACACCGTGGCACCTCTCATCGAGAAGATACGCTATCACGTCGACCACCTGGAACTCATCGTCGACGACGAGCTCTGGCCTCTGCCCAAGTACCGCGAAATGCTCTTCATCCGATGAGCAGGAACAACAGCTAACAGCTATCATATTAACATATAAAACATCGTAATACTATGAAACGGAGCGAAATCAATCAAATCATCCGGGATGCAGAAGCATTCCTCGCATCAAGACAGTTCATCCTGCCCGAATGGGCTAACTGGAGCCTTGCAGACTGGAAAGCGAACCGCGACCGCGTGGGCTACATCACAGAGCGCATGCTGGGCTGGGACATTACGGACTTCGGCTCGGGCGACTTCCTGCGTCGCGGACTCTTCCTCTTCACCTTGCGCAACGGCAAATACGGTGTCGACAAGAAGCCGTATGCCGAGAAGATAATGATTGTGCAGGAGAACCAGGAGACACCGATGCACTTCCATTGGTCGAAGATGGAGGACATCATCAACCGCGGCGGCGGCAACCTGGCTATCGAGCTCTACAACGCTGACGAGAACGAGCAGTTTGCCGACACGCCGGTACACTTTCTCATCGACGGACTGGAGCACGTCGTCGAGCCGGGTGGAAAGGTCATCCTCGCCCCAGGCCAAAGCATGTGCATGACCCAGTACCTCTATCATCGCTTCTATGGCGAGCCGGGCACCGGCACAGTCATGGTGGGCGAAGTGAGCCAATGCAACGACGATACGACCGACAACCGCTTCTACGAGCAGATAGGTCGCTTCCCCGACATCATCGAGGACGAGGAACCGCTGCACCTGTTGTGTTCCGACTACGACAAGTTCCTCTGCTAAAACCCCGGAATCATGGAGCGCAAAGTCATCGTAGCAGGCGTAGGATGCTGTCTGGTGGACCGCATCTACGACCATATCGACTTCTCGTCGGAAGCATTCACCGCGCTGATGAGCCGCAAACCGGGCGACGGCGGACTGCAACCGGGGAAGCTGGAATTCGAGGAAGAAGTGGAACGCTTCACAGGCAAGAAGTTCGCCGAGCTGCTGCCCTCCCTGACGGAAGGCAGACAGGCCGACAAAGAGAACATCGGCGGCCCATGCATCGTGGCACTCATCAACGCTGCCCAGCTGACGGGGGACGCTGCCGAGGTGCGCTTCTACGGCTGTCGGGGCAACGACGAAGTGGGCAGTCATCTGCTCGCAGCTCTCAGCCGCACACCCGTCGACCTCAAGCACTACCGCATAGAGCCGGGTGCTGAGACAGCCTCCACCGTCGTGCTCTCCGACCCGAACTACGACGGCGGACACGGCGAACGCACCTTCGTGAACACCATCGGCGCATCGTGGAACTACCTGCCCGAAGAGCCGGACGAGGACTTCTACAAGGCCGACATCTGCGTCTTCGGCGGAACAGCCATCGTGCCACGCATTCATCAGGGACTCGACCGGATGCTCGTGAAAGCCAAGAAAGAAGGGGCTCTGACCGTCGTCAACACGGTGTACGACTCCCTCAACGAGCGGAAGAATCCCGGAGCACGCTGGCCCCTGGGCGGAAGCGACGAGAGCTACGCACAGACCGACCTGCTCATCGTCGACAAGGAGGAAGCCCTGCGGCTGAGCGGACAAACGGACATCCCCGAATCCGTGCGCTTCTTCATGCAGAAAGGCACGAAGGCCGTGCTCGTCACCAACGGCTCGCGCGACGTCTATCTCTGTGCCTCGGGCGGAATGTTCGGCGAGCATCAGCTCACGACGCTGCCTGTCTCCGAGGCCGTTACTGCTGAGATAATGCGCGGGCACAAGGGGGACAGCACCGGCTGCGGCGACAACTTTGCCGGCGGAGTGATTGCCTCGTTGTGCTGGCAGAAGCGCGAAGGCCGGACACAGCTCGACCTGCTGGACGCCTGTCGCTGGGGCATCGTCTCAGGAGGCTACGCTTGCTTCTACTACGGAGGCACGTTCTTCGAGACCCGCCCGGGAGAGAAACTGCAGCTCATCGAGCCCCTCTACAAGCAGTACCTCGAACAGACAAAGCCCACTCCACGCGGATAAAACCCTGCCGCCCAGCGAAGAGGAATCCTCCTTCATGCTGATAGAACCTTGCCGCCACACGGAAACATTTTCTCTTCCTCGTGAAGACAACTTCTCACCTGTGCGAAGGGAAATTTACTTCCTCGCGAAGACAACTTCTCATCTGTGCGAAGGGAAATTTACTTCCTCGCGAAGTCAACTTCTCATCCCCGTGGATAAAAACTTTTTTAGTGGCTTGGAAATATATTTCAAAGGCTTGGAAATATATTTCAGAGCCACTAAAATATATTTCCAAGCCTTTGAAAAAGTTTTGTTGCAAGCAGCAGAGAAGTTTGTCGCTGACGACAGAGAAATTTGTCGCAAGCGGCAGAGAAGTTTGTCGCTGACGGCAGAGAAGTTTGTTGCTGGCGATATTGACTTTTGTTACTGCTCTTCGCCCTTTATCCATGCCTGTACCTCACCGTTTGCGACACGGAACTTCACCTCCTTGCCCGCAAACTCCATGGCGTAGACGCGCTCGGCATCGGCATGATAATGCGGACGTGGGTCGGCACTCAGTATGCCGCGAAGGGCTTCCTGCCGTTCCTCGTCGAAAGCCGTCTGCAGCCGAGCGGACAGACTGACCTTGAGCGGTTCCGCCACTCGGTTCTGTTCTTCGGCAAAGCCGCCGAGGGCATCGGGGTGACAGTCCGTGAAAGGCAGGTAGGGTTTGATGTCGAAGATGGGCGTTCCGTCCATCAGGTCGGCTCCCTCCACCTCGATTACAGGCCCGTCGGGGGTGTGCAAGCGAATGTCCACGATGCGGACCGAGGAGAGACCAATATTGTTGGGGCGGAAAGGACTGCGAGTGGCCCACACGCCCATGCGACGATTGCCGCCCAGACGAGGCGGGCGAACGGTGGAGCGACTGCCGCCACCACTCCTTCGTGCCTCGCTGAAGTCCCAAAGGAGCCAAATGTGGCTGAACCCTTCCAACCCGCGCAAAGCCTCTGGGTCGCGATACTCCGGAAGGAAGACAATCGTGCCCTTCAGTCCACGGACCAATCCGCTCTGACGCGGCACACCGAACTTCGTGGGGAAGTCCGTCCGTATGGTTGCGATGGGAGTCAGCTGATAATTCATCGGAGTTCGCGGAATAATCGGGGTTCGCGGAGCGTCAAAATGCCTTCGGATGCTATTTCCTGAACTCCCTATAGTACAGCAATCCGGCTGTTGTCAGGCCGAAAGGGAATGCCATCCAAATGCCGACAAGCCCCCATCCGCAGACGAAGCCGAAGAGGTAGCCCAGCGGCAGCGACACAACAATGTAGGCAAAGAAGGCTATCCACACCATCGCCTTCACGCGAGCCAAACCCCGAAGGGCATTGGCATACGTGCTTTGCAGGGCATCGCCAAACTGGAATATCAGGAAAGGCACGATTATCAATGCCACGAGCGCTGCCACATCCTGGCTGGGAGTGAAGAGGAAACCGACCTTGTCGCGCAGCAGGAACAAGGGAATGCCTTGGCAGAGGGCGATGAACCAGCACAGATGGACGCCCGAAGCAGCCACCTTGCGCGTCTGTTCCAGTTCGCCTGCACCGCGATAGAAGCTTACCCTGACGGCCACCGCAGCAGACAGACCATAGTAGAGCATGAAGAAGAATTGGCTGATGGTTATCACAATCTGATGCGCAGCCAAAGCGTTCGCGCCAAGCCAGCCCACATAGACAGCACTGAGGCTGAACGAAGCGGCCTCCATGCCCATTTGCAGAGCCACTGGCCAGCCAAGGCGATGCAGCTCAAACTGGTCGGCACGTCCGAGGTGGCTTTGCGGGAAGTCGTGGCGATACGGCTCGTAGCGCGTCGTGAAATGGAAGGCACCTGCCATGAGCGCCAGCTGCAAGAGGCGACTCAGCAACGTGGCAATGCCGGCACCCAGCAAGCCCATTTCGGGCAATCCGCAATGTCCGAAGATGAGCATCCAGTTGCCAACGACGTTGAAGACGTTGCTGACGAGCATGATCCACATCGGCATCGACGTGTCCTGCACGCCGTCGCTGAACTGCTTGTAGGCATTGAACAGCATCTGCGGCAACAGGCTCAGCAACAGAATCAGCAGGTAGGGCCGCATGAGCGGCAGTAGTTCTTCCGGCTGTCCGAGCCAGGGAAGTCCCATCCAGAGAAGTCCCGCAAGGAACATCAGCAGCAGGCCAACCGCAGAACAGGCAAAGAGCCCGTTCCTCAGTTTTCCGGCTATGTCGTGCACTTTGCCTTCCCCCAACAGAGCCCCCACAACAGGTGTGAGCCCATAGGAAAAGCCCATGCCGGCGACAAGAAGCAGAGACAACGTGTTGTTCACGAAGCCGGCAGCCGCCAGTTCGTCCTTGCCATAGTGTCCAACCATGAGCGTATCGGCGAGCCCCATCAGGATGGTGCTCATTTGCCCCATCATGATAGGCACGCCGATACGCAGGAGGTCGGTGTAATGTGTAGTTTTTATGCGAACCACTTCACGTAGCAGAAGTCTTGACGGTGAGGCAGGTTCTTATTCTTCGGGTACATGCGGCAGCAAACCTTGAAGCTTCCGGCGTTGTCCATGCTATGGGAAGCTGCGAAGGTGTACTTGTTGCCTTCGTGTCCCTGCAAGGTGAACGGGGTGATGTGGTAAACGTGGTCCTGACCATCCTTGTCGGTAACGAGCGTCACCAGCTCCAGTCCGACTGCATCGACCAGGCCTGCCTCATCCACTACAACCTCGATGATGTACTTCTTGCCAGCCTCGATATTGCCGTTGAGGATTTCTTCGCTTCTTCTGATTTCCACCACATTGATGGCATCCCAACGCTCTACGACATTCTCCTTCCAGAGAGCGATTTCCTTGGCAAGCTGACAGTTGTTGGCCTGCAACTTCTGTGAGCGGTCGCGCAGCTTGTTGTAGAACTTCTCGTAGTAGTCGTCGAGCTGACGCTTCATCGTATAGTGAGGAGCAATCTGAGCGATAGAGTTCTTGATGACCTTTATCCAGCCTTTCGAGATACCCTTCTTGTCCACATTATAATATAGAGGTGCAATCTCGTACTCCAAGAGAGAGTAGATGGTAGCAGCATCGAGGCGGTCCTGATACTCCTGATTCTGGTAGGTACGATGCTCGGTAAGAGCCCATCCGGCTCCTTCGCGATAGCCTTCCAGCCACCAGCCGTCCTTCACGCTGAGGTTCACCACGCCGTTCATCTCGGCCTTCTCGCCGCTGGTGCCGCTGGCCTCGAGGGGACGTGTCGGGGTGTTCATCCAGATGTCCACACCGCTTACGAGGCGGCGAGCCATCAGGAAGTCGTAGTCCTCCACGTAGATAATCTTGCCCTGGAACTCGGGGCGCTGACTGATTTCATAAATCTTCTTGATGAGTCCCTGACCTGCGCCGTCGGCGGGATGAGCCTTGCCGGCAAAGAGGAAGATGACGGGGCGCTCGGGGTTGTTCACAATCTTGGAGAGACGCTCCAGATCGGTGAACAGGAGGTGCGCACGCTTGTAGGTGGCGAAGCGGCGGCAGAAGCCGATGACCAAAGCATGGGGGTTGAAGCTCTCGACAAGCTTGACCACGCGCTGCGGGTCGCCCTGGTTCTTCAGCCACGTCTCCTTGTACTGCTCGGAGACATACCTGAAGAGTTTGTCCTTCAGCGCCTGGCGTACCTTCCAGATTTCCTCGTCGGGACAATTGTAGATGCCGTGCCAGATTTCCTCGTTCGACTGGTCGTTGAGGTGATTTGCGTCGAGATACTTGGCATAAATCTGACGCCATTCCGTAGCACACCAAGTGGGGAAGTGCACGCCGTTGGTGACGTAGCCCACATGACTTTCCTCGGGATAGTAGCCGTTCCAGATGTTGTTGAACATCTTCTTGCTGACCTCTCCATGCAACCAGCTAACGCCGTTCACCTCCTGACAGGTGTTGCAGGCAAAGGTGCTCATGCAGAACTTCTCGCTCTTGTCGTCGGGGTTTGTGCGCCCCATGCCGATGAACTCGTCCCAAGTGATGCCCAGCATACTGGGATAGCCGCCCATGTACTTGCCGAAGAGCTGTTCGTCGAAGTAGTCGTGGCCGGCGGGCACAGGCGTATGAACGGTGTAGAGAGCGCTGGCACGAACCAGCTCCATAGCCTGATTGAACGTCAGGCCTTCCTTGATGTAGTCGCAGAGACGCTGCAGGTTGCACAGGGCAGCGTGGCCCTCGTTGCAGTGGTAGATGTCCTTCTTGATGCCGAGCTTCTTCAGCATCAGCATGCCACCGATGCCAAGCAGAATCTCCTGCTTCAGGCGATTCTCCCAGTCGCCGCCATAGAGGGCGTGGGTGATGGGCTTGTCGAACTCGGAGTTCAACTCGTTGTCGGTATCCAAGAGGTAGAGCTTCACACGTCCGACGTTGACGCGCCACACGTATGCATGAACATGATAGTTCATATAGGGGACGTCGATAACCATCGGCGTGCCGTCCTCGTTCATCTGCTGCTCGATGGGCAGCGAGCCGAAGTTCTGTGCCTCGTAGTTGGCAATCTGCTGGCCATCCATGGCAAGGCTCTGTGTGAAGTAGCCGAAGCGATAGAGGAAGCCGACGGCGCACATGTCAACGTTGGAGTCGGATGCCTCCTTCACATAGTCGCCTGCCAGCATACCCAGACCGCCGCTGTAAATCTTCAGGGCAGAATGGATGCCGTACTCCATGCAGAAGTAGGCAACGGAAGGACGTGTGCGGTCGGGATCAACATCCATATATTTGCGGAACTTTGCATAGACTTCTTCGATGCGCTTCATGAGTGTCTTGTCCTTCAGGATTTCCTCCTTACGGGTAAAGCTCAGACGTTCCAGAAGCATCACAGGGTTATGCTTCACGTCGTGATAGATTTCGGGGTCGATGTCGTGGAACAGGTTGCGGGCTTCGTAGTTCCACACCCACCACATGTTGTGGGCGAGTTCTTCAAGTTTGCTGAGTTCAGCAGGGACATTGTTCTTTACAATGACTTGTTTCCAGCTGGGCTGATTGGCATTGCTTGCTTTAATCTTCATATTGTTTTCGTTTAACTATTATGGGGCCTGTGGGACTTTTGAGACCTATGAGGCCTATGAGACTTATGGAGCCTATGGGACTTATAGAGCCTATGAGCCCCATAGGACTATTGAATTATTTTCTTTCTTTTGCTTTGCGGAGTGCGATGTCGTAGGCATCGTAGTAATAAGTGATGAAGTGCTTCCACAAGGCTTTCTCCGCCAGCTTTGCGGCGTTGCGGCGTGCCTTGTCGACATCCTTTTTGCTGAGGGCAGCGTAGCGGGCAACGATGTTGCTGAGTTTCTCGGCCACATCCTGTGCGTTGTAGTCGTTGCGCGGGATGACTTCCACGCCATCCTCTATCGTGCTTTCGTGTCCGACGACAGCATTTGCCCAGGCGCCAAAGCCGCTGAGCGACGTAGTGACGCAAGGCACATGGAACGCAACGGCCTCGAGCGGCGTATAGCCCCAAGGCTCGTAGTAGGAAGGATAGGCTGTGAGGTCGTTGCCGACGAGCAGGTCGTAGTAGGGCTTCTGGAAGATGCCGTCGTTGCCGTCGAGATAACAAGGCACGAAGATGACCTTGACGCGACTGTGCACATCGTTCCTCATGCCGTGCGAGTTCAGGAAGTTGAGCACAGGGTCGTTCCACGCTTCGTTCAGGTTGTGCGTGATGATGGGATTGGGCAAAGCGGTGTCGTATGTGCCGCCCGAGGCAAGACGTTCCTGCAGGTCGGTGCGTGGGCTCTCCACCCAAGCGGGCACCTGAACAAGCATCAGGACAGGGCGCTCCAAGTTGTTGTCGTAGAGGCTGCGATAGGCTGCATCGAGGAAGACATCGATGCCTTTGTTGCGATATTCATAGCGTCCGCTGGTGGCTACGATGAGTGTGTCGTCGGAGAAAGCGGCACCGGTCAGCGCATTTGCCACCTGAAGAATCCTGGCACGCGCTTCGCTGCGACGCTTGTTGAAGGTTGCGCCGGTGGGCACAAAGTCTGCTTCGAAGCCGTTGGGCAGTATCGCATCGCAAGGCTTGTCGAGCAGTTCGGCACATTCGCGGCCTGTTACGTCACTAACCGTGGTGAAGCAGTCGACATGGTGTGCTGCCTGCCGCTCCACGCTGTGTTTGGCTTCCATGTTGAGTTCGCCGGCCATCTGTGTGCCGTTGTACGCCCAAAGGTAATCGTAGAGCGGTTTGCCGTTGCCGGCTATGCTGCGGCCGATGCTTGTGGCATGCGTGGTGAAGATGGTGGCTATCTCGGGCACATGCTTGCAGATGTAGAGCACGCCGAGAGCCGTCATCCATTCGTGTGCCTGATAGACGACTTTTTTCTTGCTGCTGAGCTTTGTGCGGTAGAAGCTCTCTACCACAAGGGCTGCGGCATAGCTGAACATGCTGGACTCGTCGTAGTCGCCGTAGGCATGCAGGCTGTCCACGCCGAAGTCGTTCCACGCGGCGCCGTACAGCTCGTTCTTCTTCTCGAAGTATGGCTGATAGTCAACTAGTACGACGCAGGGCTGACCGGGGATGTTCCAACGGCCGACACGGACATGAAGTCCCGTTTCGGCTGCTTTCTTCACCCAAGGCTGCCACATCTTCTTGTCCTCGGCGAAAAGAGGATTATCTTTCCCTTGCCAGAGGTCGGGACCGATGAACACCACTTTGTCGGGGAACTGCTCCTGCAGCGTCTTAGCACGTGTGGACAGCACGGTATAGATGCCACCCACCTTATTACAAACTTCCCAACTACTTTCGAAGATAAAGTCGGGAGCCATCTTGCTTTCTTTCATGAACAAGCCTTATTTCCTCTAATTCGGGCGCAAAGATACAACAATTTATGTTAAAAAAGAAACGTTTCGCGCTTTTTATATATAAATGTATGGTGTTTGCGCTACAAGTTAATGATTTTTTCGCTAACTTTGTAGGAGTTTACGACCTCATACGCATAAACACAAAACTTCACATGAGAAGAAGGGCAACTATTGCTGTTATGTTGGGCATCTTCACAGGCGTCGTTGGCAAGCAACCCTGGAAGCTTAATCTGATTTGCCCGGAAGAGAAGATAAACCTGACGCTCGACGCCTACGAGGAAAGCGTCGAGGTGCCCGGGCTGGAGGCCTTTGGGCCGATGAACGGATTCCTGGGCGGCAACATCTATGGCGTGTGGTACGTGGTAGGCGTCGACATCAAGGACGACCACCAAGCCACCGTGACCATTGCCAACGACCTGGGCAGCGAGGACCAGAAGCTGACGCTGACGCAGACTTCCGACTCCACCTACCAGCTGAAGTTCCTGGGCTACAACGCCGTGAAACGGGCACAAGGCAAGAAGCTGGTGAAGATTCCAGGGGAACTGACCATGAAGATAGTCCCCTCCGACACCCAAGAAAAGGAAATAAAGTGACCCACGAAAGAGTACGATACAAGTAATGAATAACCACAAAAAGCACTCCTCTTCGGGGGAGAAAAAGAGGAGCCACTACCTCCTTGCCACGCTGGGCGGCACATGCTTCGGCGTCGTACTGGTGCTGGCTGCCCTCTATACAAGCAACGTCACCTCGACAAACGAGTCGTGCGCAGCCTGCCACGTGCACCCCGACGCAGAGACAAGCTGGAAGCAAAGCCCGCACTTCGCCAACGAGAGCGGCGTGCAGACGGATTGTGCCGCCTGTCATCTGCCGCCAGAGGGAACGGCTCACTACTACTGGGCAAAGGCGACTACCGGCCTGCGCGATGCATGGATGTACCTGACACACGACAAAGAAGACTTTGATTGGGAGAGCAAGCGCACGGTGGAATATGCTCCGAGCATCGTCTACAACGAGTCGTGCAAGAAGTGCCACACGAACATCTTCCCGCAAGGCATCACGGACGATGGCGTGGCGGCTCACCTATACTACGAGGAGAACGAGGAGAAACTGGGGCTGCAATGCGTGAGCTGCCACCTGGATGCAGGCCACTTCATCGCCGGATACAAACACGAGAAGATGACCTCCGCACCGGTCGACACCACAGGACCCGTCGTTACGGAGCCTGCCACCGTGACCTCCTTCTCCAACTTTACCGAGACTATTCCGGGCACACGTGCCTCCATCAGCATGATAGCTGTGCCGGGCGGCAAGTTTACCATGGGCAGCCAGAAGGGCGACAAGTTCAGCCGACCCGACGAATACCCTGCCCACGAAGTGACCGTCTCGCCTTTCTTCATGGCTGAGATGGAAGTGACGTGGGACCAGTACTGGGCTTTCTATGCAGAAACCATGTCGGAGGGACGCACAAAGCCCGAGACCATCTATGCCAACAACAGCCGGCCCGATGTGGATGCCGTCTCCGGTCCTACCCCACCCTTCGGCATGCCCGACCAGGGATGGGGAATGGGCAGTCGTCCGGCCATCACCATGACGCACTATGCCGCCGAAACCTTCTGCCAATGGCTCAGCCTGAAGACTGGCCGGCACTACCGCCTCCCGACGGAAGCCGAATGGGAGTACGCGGCTCGCGGCGGCACGGACACACCCTACTTCTTCGAAGGCAAACCCTCTGCCTACTCGAGCGAAGGACTTTGGAACAGCATCTTCGGCACCGACACGACGACCATCAACCGCTATGCCATCTACGCCCTCAACAGCAAGAGCCGCACACAGGAGCCGTCGCGCGTCGCTGCCAATCCCTTCGGCCTGCGCAACATGCTGGGCAACGTGATGGAGTACTGCCAGGACTGGTACGCCGAGGATGCCTATGAGAAGGCAGGCACGAATGCCGTTGACCCGAAAGGTCCCGCCTCGGGCACCGACTATGTGGTGCGTGGCGGCTGCTACAACGACGACGCCAGCGAACTGCGTTGTGCCGCACGTCGCCACAGCGACTACGAAGCCTGGCTCAAGACCGACCCACAGAACCCGAAGAGCATCTGGTGGCTGAGCGACATCAAAGGCATCGGCTTCCGCGTCGTCTGCGACAATTTCACCAAATAACGATTTAACCAAATAACGATATAACGTAATAACGTAATAACGACAAAAAAACAAAATTATGAAAGAACAATCCATGAGCAGGCGCCACTTCTTGACTGGTGCCGCTACCGTTGGTGCAGCCGCTGTGGCTGCTCCGGCATTGCTTGCCAGCTGCTCTGGCTCTGGCAACAAACTCACACCTCTCAAGAAGGAGGGCGAATACTATGTACCCGAACTGCCCGACAAGGCTATCGACGGACGCGAACTGAAGGTGGGCCTCGTGGGATGCGGCGGCCGCGGCAGCGGTGCCATCATCAACCTGCTGGACGCTGCCAACGGCATCACAGTAGTGGCCCTGGGCGATGTCTTCGCCGACCGACTCAACGACGTGCGCGAACGACTGAAGAACGAGCGCGGACAGGAAGTGCCAGAGGACAAGTGCTTCGTCGGCTTCGATGCCTATAAGCAGGTCATCGACTCGGGTATCGACATGGTCATCCTCACCACACCGCCCGTCTTCCGACCCGAGATGTTCAAGTATGCCACAGAGAAAGGCGTTCACTCCTTCCTCGAGAAGCCCATCGCAGTAGACCCAAAGGGCTATCGCTCCGTGATGGCAACCGCTAAGCAGGCTCTGGCAAAGGGTCTGAGCGTTGTGGTAGGCACACAGCGTCACCACGAGCGTCGCTATGTGGAGGCCAACAAGCAGATACAGGCAGGACTCATCGGCGAGATTACCGGCGGCAACGTCTATTGGAATCAGGGCATGCTCTGGTATCGTCAGCGCGAAGAAGGTTGGACAGACATGGAATGGAACATCCGCGACTGGGTGAACTGGAAATGGCTCTCCGGCGACCACATCATCGAGCAGCACGTACACAACATCGATGTCTTCCTCTGGATGAGCGGACTGAAGCCCGTCAGCGCCACGGCATTCGGCTCGCGTCAGCGCCGCGTCACAGGCGACCAGTACGACTTCTTCAGCACAGACTTCACCATGGAGAACGGCATCCACATGCACTCGATGTGCCGCCAGATTGACGGTTGCAGCAGCAAGGTGAGCGAGTTCATCCAGGGCAGCAAGGGTAGCTGGGACAGCGAGACAAACGAGATAAAGGACCTCCAGGGCAACGTCATCTGGAAGTACGACGAGGAAAAGGCTAAGCAGGAGTTCCAACTGCACGACCCCTACACGCTGGAACACGTGGATTGGGTGAACCATATCCGCAAGGGAACAGCTCACGAAGAGGCAACCGACAACGCCATCTCCTGCATGGCCGGCATCATGGGCCGCGAAGCTGCTTACACCGGTCAGACCGTCACTTGGGACGAAATGACACAGTCGCCGCAGGACTTCCTGCCCGAGAAGCTCGAACTCGGCCCCCTCGACCTGGCATCGATGACAGTGCCCGTGCCCGGGAAGTAAAGAACTCAGAGGTTAGAGGTTAGAAGTGAGAGGTTAGAGAATACCATATTCGCTGCCCTTATCTTCCCATACATTCCTCTAACCTCTAACCACTAACCTCTAACCACTAAAATTATGAGAAGACGTAATTTCCTTTTAACTTCTGTGACCGGTGCAGCTGCGGCTGCACTGGCTCCCACCTCGCTGCTGGCATCATGTGCCCCTGAGAAG
>CADCCR010000036.1:22274-23132 GCA_902799985.1 uncultured Bacteroidales bacterium
TTAAACAATGCCCTGAAGGGACGCAACATCCGCATGAGCGCCATCTGTGCCGGCTTCGACGGCTTCATCCTGGCCGAGGACGAACAGAAGGACAACTTCGACCGCACAATGCGCGAGATCATCGAGGCCGCCGGCAAGATTAACTCCTGTGGCGTCATCATGGTGCCCGCCTTCAATGGTCAGCAGCCTTGCCGTCCACACACAATGGACACACGCAACTACCTCTGCAAGCAACTGCACGAGCTGGGCGAGTTCGCCCTCCAGTGCGGCACAACCGTGATTCTGGAGCCGCTGAACCGCGCCGAATGCTTCTACATGCGCCTCGTTGCCGACGCAGCAGCCATCTGCCGCGACGCCGACAGCAAGGGCGTGAAGTGCATGGGCGACTTCTGGCACATGAAGGAAGAGCCCTCCGACTATGCAGCATTCATGGCCGCTGGAAAGGAATACCTGCAGCACGTCCACATCGCCAGCCGCGGTCGCCGACTCACACCAGGTGAAGACGGCGAGAAGGACGACTACCGCGACGGCTTCCGTGCTCTTAAGGAACTGGGCTATCCCGGTTTCGTCAGCTTCGAGTGCGGCTGCGAAGGCGACCGCAAGGAAGTCCTGACCAATGCCGTTCAGCTGCTCCGCCAGCAGTGGGAAGAAGCATAACACATCAGGGCTTCGGGACACCGGGACTTAATTAAGTCACGGCTGGAGCTGAGACGAAGTGCTCCCAGTCTGAAATAACACAAAAGATAGGAACGATATCTTAACCACGAACTGCACGAATTACGCGAATTAACTTGCCACATAATCTGACGGACAAGAATTCGTATAATTCGTGCAGTTCGTGGTTTTATATCTATTTGT
>CADCCR010000037.1 GCA_902799985.1 uncultured Bacteroidales bacterium
AGGGCGTTTGCCGGCACGTTCGACGGCCAGGGACACGTCATCAAGAACCTGAAGGTCTCTGTTGACAAGCCCCAAGAGGCCGGTCTCTTCGGCCGTTGCAGCGAAGCCACAATCCAGAACCTCGGACTTGTAAATGTCAGTGTCGTCAACACGATGGCATCTGGTGGCTCACGTCTCGGCGGTCTGCTTGGCGAAGCAGTCAGCCAGACGACCATCAAGAATGTCTTTGTGGTTGGTGACATTGAGCTCGAGACAACTCATGCTCAGAAGGGCGCTATCGCAGGCGAGGCTGCAGGAGGACATCTGACGAACTGCTACACTACCTACCCCACCTTGGTGGCTTCTCTGGGCACAAAGACCAATTGCTACGAGGGTGAAGATGCAATCGCAAAGGGCGCCACAGGTGAGCTCTGCTACCTGCTGAACGGCGGCACAACCGTCAATCCCATATGGCGTCAAACGATTGGCGAGGATACCTATCCTCTGTTCGACACAACCCATGGCATCGTGAAGCAGATGAATGAGACAGGCTATGCTACCCTCTATATCCCGACTAACGACGTAACACTCTCGGCAGGTGTCGAAGCTTATGCCGGCATCATAACCAGCGACATGCTCCAGCTAAAGGATGCTCTCCAGACAGTACCCGCAGCTACGGCTGTAGTGCTGAAGGGCAGCGGATACTACAGCATCACGCCCACCACAGGCGCAGAGGCTTTGGCCGAGAACGACCTGAAGGGTACAGCCGAGCCTCTCGAAGCCACAGGCACGCAGTACGTGCTGGCCGAGAAGGACGGCGTGGTAGGCTTCTATAAGGCTACTGGCACCATACCAGCCGGAAAGGCATACATAGAGTACGGCGTCGCACCAGTGAAGGCATTCCTCTTCGGTAATAATGCCACAGGAATTGCCGATATCAAGAATGCCACCGATACCAATGCCACCATCTACGACCTTAGTGGTCACCGTGTGGAGAAGGTGCAGAGGGGAATCTATATTGTGAACGGAAAGAAAGTATTGAAGTAACATGAAGAAGACATATGTATCGCCTTGGCTGGAAGTAACTTCCGGCGAGGCCACCGAGATGATGGCAGTCAGTCTGCCCATAGTCGACGACTCTGTAGATGGTGGCAACGCCTTAACAAAGGAAAACGACTGGGACATTTGGAGCGATGATTCCGCAGAGGAATGACCCATTTTCCCCAATTCAATATCAAGGGGCATTCATTCGGGTGCCCTTTGATATTTCAGGCCTTTAAGGTTAGAGATGAGACCGAAGGAAGTAAATGTGCCCACTGCCGGAGGTAGGAGAAAAGAAACGATGGGCACACAGAATCACAGTACAATGAAAGACAGATTACTAATTCTCCTAATTGGATTCTCCATTGGGTTGTCTTTGCAGGCCCTGGAGAAGGATGCCGACGGATATTATCTGATTGGTACGTCGGCGGACTTGGTTGCTTTCAGCAACATTGTAAATGAGGGGGAGTCTGGCGCAAACGCCAAGTTGACGGCTGACATCGACATGAGCAGTGTGGAAAACTTCACCCCCATCGGACGTTACACAGACGACGGAACCCTGGCACAGACCTACCCGAATCACGACTATCGTGGAACCTTCGACGGACAGGGACATATCATCCGGAACTTGACAATCATCATTGACAATGAGTTCGAGACAGGTCTCTTTGGACGAACGGTTTTTGCCACACTGAAAAACCTTGGTGTAGAGAACGCAACCGTTAGGAACAATGCGTATGTTCGTACTGGCGTTTTTGCCGGAGAGTTTCATCATTCAAATATGACGAACTGCTTCACCGTGGGTGAGCTTGAGGTCTTCTCGGAAAAACCTGCTTACGCAGATGATGCCGCAGTGGAAGTTGGCGGTCTCACAGGTGAAGCAAACATGTCGAAAGTTCAGAACTGCTACACGACCTTTGAACGACTTTATGGCGGAAACAGCGAAGCGCCCATTAACTGTTACGCGGCAGCCGACGTTGAGGGTTCCATATCTACTGGCAAACTCTGCTATATGTTGAATGTCGGCCAAAGTGAAACCGTGTGGTACCAGACTCTGGGCGAAGATGAATATCCGATTCAGGACAACACACACATGCAGGTCTATGCTGTCGGCACTCTTCGTTGCGATGGAAAAGACAATGGTCAGTCCACCTACAGCAACGAGTTTTGTACTCCCATTATCCCACCCCACGAATATAACGAAGAAGGATATTGCACCGTCTGCGGGCAGGAAGGCTATGTGGTAACACCGACGGCCGATGGCTGGTACGAGGTTACGAACGCAATGGAACTTCGCTATGTTAGTCGCTACGTGAACCGCGGCAATCCTTCTATAAATATCCGCATCATGAACGACATCGACATGGACGAGATTCCCAACTTCCCACCCATCGGAAGTTATTCAGATGAGCCGACTGCCCCGAAAGTATGTTTCAAAGGCACGATTGACGGTCAACACCACATACTGAATAACCTTAATATTGCTGTTGAAGATGGTACTGAGGCAGGATTAGTGAGTCGTGGAATTTCACCTTGCAGAGTAATGAACCTTGGTGTGGTGAATGCTACGATTCTCCAGAATGGAGCCGTCCGCTGTGGCGTGTTTGCTGGGGAGATGAACGGCGGAACAATCGAGAACTGCTTCTCGACAGGAAACATATTTCTCACCACTGCCCATCCCCAAGCTGGAGGCATCTGTGGCGAGGCTGCTCAAGGCAAACTTGTAAACTGCTGGTCCACCTATGAAGGAATGGCTCAGGCTGCCGGAACACTCACAAACTGCTTCTTCTACGATGAAAATGATTATCCCAACATCGCTGAAGAAGCTGAAACGGGTGCCCTCTGCTGGAAGCTGAACGGCGCAAGCGTCTTTGACGTCATCTGGTACCAGACGATTGGAAAAGATCCTTATCCCGTCTGGGACAACACACACGGACTTGTGTACGAAACCACCGACGGCGAGTATCATAGTGCATTGAGCGAGGCAGATTTTCCGGAACTGATAAATTCTGTAATCGAGAATGAGATAATGAAGTGGAGCACGACACTCGTAGAACGAAAGTTAGTGGAGGAATACGCAACAGAATTGAGAGACCTAAAAGAACTCAGTTTCCAAGAGTTCCTCAAAGCCTACGACAATCTCAAGCACACACGTACTGCTCTTGAAAATTCCAAGACTGCCTATGAAGCATACATAGCCGTCGTTGAGCAACTTACGGCCGACCTTGAAGCCAACGATGATTTCGCAGGTGAATCACGCGACTTGCTCGAGGACTATCTGAGAGAAGTAATCGAACCCAACGAGGCGTTCCCCCATGGAAGCTATTTCTACATCATCGAGACGTGCGAAATGAACGCTGCCGACATTGGCCTTGAAATTGAGTTTGCGAAGCAACTCTTTAATAATGCTGTTGCCATGGGCTACGGACCGGGGGCAGACCTAAACAAACTGCTCGTAAACCCGGACTTCAGCCAAACGGGTTTCAAAGGATGGACATCTCAGCCCATGCCTTCTGTCTTTTCTACCCCGAACGCCGAAACAACGAAGTATCTGGTGAACTACAATAAGACGAGTTACGAGTTCCGCCAGTCGATACATGGTTTGAAGCCTGGTATATACGAATTGATACTCCCGGGCTACACCGAAATAGCCAATGGCATAGCGTTGGGCACCTACAACTACGTGGGTAACATTTTCGCCAACGACATGCAGAACCTCGTGAAGACTCAGTACAGCGACCTTATTGCCGAAGAGGAGATTTCCGAAGGCGGAGTGCTGGCAGAAAAAGCCGACCACTTCGCTGTGCGCCTCAGCAGTGCGGGCGAAGTTTTGGGCTATGCACCTTCGGTTGTGGAAGGCGTCTCTAATGCCATTGACGCCGGACACTACGACAACCGCATCGTCGTAAACATAACGGGCGACTCGCTGACCATCGGTGCGCGCAACATTGGAGCGTATGGCCTCGACAACATTTCCTACTACGGCAATCTCCATCTCTACTATCTGGGCGAAATGGAGAACGATCTTGCACTGGAAGGAATGGACGAGGTGCTCGCCTCCATGCAGGAAATGGGATTGAATCTGACTGAGGATTTCATGCCCGATGTCTTCGACTACCGCGAGGCTCCGAACTTCTCACAAGACCTGAAGGACGAGCTGGCTGCATGCATCAACGAAGTGCCAACGGCCGAGACGGGTGCACAAAAGTATGCCCTCATCAAGAGATTCTCTGACCTGTATCCTGCAATCGTTTCTTGCAAGCGTGCCTACGCACAACTGGTGGAGGTGTACAACAACCTTCATGATGCCTATGATAAGTATGCCAGTGACGAAAAGTATATAGCCATTCAAAGCAAAATCAACAACATGATTGACATCTTCCTCAATGGCAGTGCCAGTGAGGAGGAGGTGCTCGCACTCATCAACGAAGCAAAGGACGACATCTACTACCAGATCTACATCGGTATTGAACCTGAACTCGTCGACGGGTATTACCAGATTGCGTCGGCAGCCAATCTGGTCTGGTTTGCCGAGAAGGTGAACAGCGGCAGCACGAATATAAACGGTAAGCTGACAGCCGACATCGACTTGGCTGTCATCAGCAACTTCGAACCAATCGGTTACTATTCTGAGGAACCAGACGCAAAGCAAATGTCCTATCGCGGCAAGTTCGACGGTCAGGGCTTTGTTGTCAAGAACCTGAAGATAGAGCGCTCCGACGGTTGTGAGGCTGGTCTCTTCAGCCGTACCATCCAAGCCGAGCTCAGTAACATTGGTATCGAAAATGCCACAATCATCAGCAATCCTTGCAAAGACGGCAGATCCTACCGTGCAGGCGTGTTGGCAGGCGAGGCACACCTCACCCCAGTCACCAACTGCTTCACTTGTGGTGAAATTATTGTTCAAACGGAACATCCTGATTGCCACGGTCTCTGTGGTGAGACAGCAGGTTCAATTGTTACCGGCTGCTGGACAACCTATCCTTCATTGACCGGAGCTGGTATCGTAACCAGCTGCTTTGCAGGAGTCTCCGAGGAGGACCTTACGAGCGGGAAGTTATGCTACGACATCAACAATGCCCTGGGTGAAACGAGATGGTACCAAACCCTCGGCGAAGATGACTACCCATTGCTCGACAGCACCCACAAGCAGGTCTATGCTACCGGCATGGAAAATTGTGATGGGACGCCGAAGGGTTCTATGATTTATTCTAACACGGAAGGCACCACCATTCGCGACCCGCACATCCTCAATGATATAGGCATCTGCACCGTCTGCGGTTACGATGCTGGTGCAATGTCTCCCGTTAATGACTGGTACGAAATCAGCACTCCCTACAACCTACGCTACTTCAGCACACTTGTGAAAAATGGGAACCAATTTATCAAGGGCAAGCTGATGAACGACATCGACATGTCAAGCATGTCCAATTTCTACCCCATTGGCGAGTGGGCTGACGACACATCATGCGGCGTCGGACATATGGTATTTGGCGGTACCTTCGACGGACAGGGACATATCATCAGGAATTTGAAGGTTTCTGTCGACAAACCCCAAGAGGCAGGTCTCTTCGGCCGTTGCGGAGGCGCCACAATCAAGAACCTTGGACTTGTAAATGTCAGTGTGGTCAATACGATGGAATCTGGTGGTTCACGTCTCGGCGGTCTGCTTGGCGAGGCAGCCGGCACAGTCATCACGAATGTCTTCGTTGCCGGCGACATTGTGCTCAAGACGACTCATTCTCAGACTGGCGGCATCGCAGGCGAGGCTGCTGGAGCAAAACTGACGAACTGCTATACTACCTACACGACCTTGTGCGCACAAGGCACAAAGACCAATTGCTACGAGGGTGACGAAGCCATCGCAAAGGGTGCTACCGGTGAACTCTGTTATCTGCTCAACTGCGGCAACACTAATGACCCAGTGTGGCGTCAAACGTTAGGCGAGGATGAGTGGCCTATGTTCAACGAGAACAGTCGCATCGTCTATTTGGACGACGATGGTGCTTCCTACACAAATGAGATTCCGAACAAACAGAAGTTGCACGACCTCATTGCCGAGGCAAAAGCACTCTCCGAGTCCACGAAGAGCTACGACCAACTGATTACGTCGGCTTCCCAGCTCTCGGCCAACTGCGGATGGGAAGAACAAGGCTCTCTCGACAATCTGCTTGATGGTGACCTGAATACTTATTTCCACTCTAATCCCCAAATAACCTTATCCAGTGGTACAGAGTATCTTCAGGTGAACTTCAATGAGCCAGTCGAAGAATTCAGCCTTGAGTTCACTGGTCGCTGCGACGGAGCCGGTACAGGAAATTCCTGGCACGACACTCCCAACCAGATTAAATTCAAGGTAAGCTTTACTCCCGAAAGCGAATTCTCTTGGATAGAGTATGGGACGCAGAATTACGATTTGCCCAACGCTGATGGTACGTACTACATGAGTTCCGAACCCATCAACCTTGGCGGCCAGTACAGAGCCATACGTCTATACGTTCTCCACACCACCTCCAATATGGAGTACTGGAACCTGAGCGAATTGCAGATGTATTCGGCAGAGATGAATGATACCTGCCAGTATATGACGGTCGAAGGGCTGGCCGATGCTGTGGACCAAATGGACGGCCTCGTTTCCGCCGACGAAGCAATACTCGCCGACGGAACTGCCGTCACCCAGGACGTACTGGATGAACTTAGCCATGCCATCGAAAACGTAAATGCAATCCTGGCCGGAAGTATCGACGGCATCGAAGTGGTAAGCAGCGATGTAACACGCAAGACGGACGATGTCTACACCCTGACCGGCACGAAGCTTAGCAGCCGTGCAGGGTTGATGAACGTACGTAGCCTTCCGAGAGGCATCTACATCGTCAAAGGCCAAAAAGTGTTGGTCAGGTAGAAAATAGAGAGGAGAGATAGAAGTCCCTCCATCCCTATGCATTTCAAGGGGTGTGTCAAAATATATATTGCTTTTTGACGCACCCTTTTTTTTTCTCCTGTCGTCAGAGAGTAAGAGGCCAGGGCTGTATTGGAGCTCACGCTTTCAGTGGGGATATGCTCGCCCGAGAGCTCGAGGCCTTTCATGCGTGCTAATCTCAGCTTCACGCAGAATTATACACTGAATCGAAAAGCTTTTCCTGGAGGCGCAGGAGGCATGTTTGGAAGGCGCGTGCTCTTATTTCGGAAGCGCTGGGCGCTTATTCCGGAAGCGCTAGGCGCTTATTTTGGAAGCGCTGGGCGCTTATTTCGGAAGGGCAAGGAGGTTTGGATGGGGTTGCGTGGAGGTTTGGGTGGGAGTGTGGGGTGGTTTTGGGGGAAATGCGGGGTGTTGTGGTGGTTTGGGAAAGGTTTTTGGGTGGTGATGATGTGCATTTTTCTGTATAAATATGCTGTGAAGGGGTTTTTTATGCTTATTTTGGGGCAAAAATGCGAGTTTTGGGTACTTGCACGTATTCGGGAAAATACTTACCTTTGCGGCGGTGATATTATATTTAGTGTACAAACAACAACTAAAACAATACAATTATGAGAAGAAACAGTCTATTTCGTTTGCTGGCGATACTGCCGGCATCGGTAACGGCATTTGTGCTTACATTCATGTTGGCGGTATTGCCGACGACAAGGGTTTATGCTGGGTACATTCATAACACGTTTATCAATCCTAACCTCGAAGATGTCAAGATTGGCGACCTGTATTACGACCTAAACACCAAAACCCACAAGGCAGCAGTGACATATCAACATAATAGTCCTGATTTGGAGAATTATAAAGGTCTGACAAGTGTTGTTATACCTGAAAAGGTTAAATTCGCATTACCACTGCAAGAAGAGATTACTTATGATGTGGTAGAGATTGGAGAAGAGGCATTTAGGTTTAATACTACAATCACATCTATATCCATCCCCTCATCAATAATCTGTATTAGCTCTGATATATGGAGTTCTGGAATTATAAGTGGATATTACATGGAACAGAATCCTAATGGTTGGTACAAGGATGGCTATTATGTGGATGGCTGTTTAGTATATACGAAACATGATTCGTACGGAAATCCTGCAAATCGAGACAATTTTTATGTCAAGGAAGGAACAAGGCTCATTGCATCGGATATTTTAAGAGCCGAACATGTTCATTTCCCCGAAGGGAAAATTATTCTTAGCCTTAATGTACAATACACACTTCACTCAAATAGTTTTAATAAAGCCACACTTTGGGGTACTACAATTGACGGATATCTGAAAAGCAGCAAGGAGGGTGATTTGACTATCTACAACTACAGCGGTGAGATTGATTACTCGACGAACACATACAAATCAATGAAGAAGATGTATGTGACGCGCGATGTGGCTCGCTATCATACGACCGGAAGGAATGTGCAGTGGAAAGACAAGGTGGAGCTGTTCCGCTTCAAGGTCGGCGACTTGTACTACGAGTTGCTGAACAAAGATGAGGCGGTGGTGGCTTACGATGCTTCCTATGCTTCGCTCTCAAAGGAAATAGTCATTCCCGACAAGGTAACCGACAATGGACACACTTTCACGGTGACGAGGATTGACAACGAGGCGTTCAAGGGCGCTGCCTTTACCAAAGTGACTCTGCCAAGTACCATCACGACTGTGTCGGAGGGTGCTTTCTCCGGCTGCACGAAACTGACTGATGTGGCGTTTGCAGACGAGGTGACGACCATCGGCAAGCAGGCTTTCGTAGGCTGCACCGCCCTCAAGGAACTGGACTTGAACAAGGTGGCCAACATTGCTGCCGAGGCGTTCAAGGGCTGTACGTCTTTGGCTACGCTAACAACGAGTTACGCGGGTGTGGTGAATGCCCACGGCATGGCATTCGACGGCCTGAACAAGGGCAACATCACTTTGCAGGTGGCAAGCAATATGGTCAGCAGATACGAGCAAGACAGCTTCTGGAAGGACTTCCATATTGCAGCCAATCGCTATAAGTTGGAGGGCATCTGGTACGAACTTTCCGGCAACAATGCAATGGTGGTGAAGGAGAAGAGCGGCGAAGGCAACTACTCGGAGCTGACGGGCAAGGTGACGATTCCGAAGGATGTGGTGATAAATGGCAAATACTATACGGTGACCTCCCTCGAGGTCGGTGCCTTCCAATATGCGCCGTTCGAGGAGTTGGACATCCGTTGTCAGGTGACCATCCTGCCGGAAGGCTGCTGCTTCGCAATGTCTAACCTTACTAAGGTTGGGCTACCCGAGACGCTGGTGAAGATTGATGTTGATGCCTTCAACTCGTGCTCGGCATTGAAGTACTTTAATGGATTGGAAGCATTCCGTTGTGCCGACTTCCCCAGTCTTACGACGATAGGCGAGTCGGCTTTCGCCAACAGCAGACTGAATACCGCATATTTGAACGGCAGCGTCACCAATGTAGGCGAGTATGCATTCTTTAATTGCACCAATCTTCAAGATTTGATTTTGGGTGAAAAACTAACGACAATAGGCAAGTACGCTTTCAGCAATTGTCAAATAAGTAGACTTCATAATTATGCCGCCAAACCGCAGCCGTTCACGACGGGTATGTTTGAAGGTATGAGTAAATATCAATTAATCAGAGTGCCATTCAACAGTCTGGACGCGTATAGGACTGCCGATGGTTGGAAAGAATACCGCTACTATGCACAGCCGTGTAAAAATTGGTTGGACGATGACAGATATTTGTATTTCTATCCCGATAATGCGACCCTGACCGCCACTATCACATCAGATGATGATGCCAGTTCAGAGACAGACAACTACAAAGCCCTCGGCAACACCGTTTTGGAAATACCACGGGAGATAGAGTCCGACGGCAAGACCTACACCGTTGTTGCCATCGACGATGCGGCGTTGAAGTATGCTCCTATTAAGAAACTTGTTCTTCCTGCCACCATCAAGAGTATCGGCGACGAGGCATTCAGCTTCTCGGCTATAGAAGAGGTTGATTTCGACAATATATCGGGTCATGAGTGCAAACTTGGCAAGTATGCTTTCTCGCATTGCGTGAACCTGAAGGAGATAGAGATAAAGGGCGGTACGGTGCGCATCAGCGAAGGTGCGTTTGCCGACTGCTTCGCCTTGGAGAAAGCCGTCATACCCGGCGGCGTGCAGGAGATTGGCAAGGACGCTTTCAGCAACTGCGCCAAGCTGGAAGACCTGCAGTTGCCGAGCAGCCTCACCACCATCGGCGAGAGCGCTTTCTGGAACTGTTCCATCAGTTCGGGTACTTCCGCCGTCATCGGGCAGATGTCCGGATGCAGCTTTTTGGCGATGCGCTTGCATTCCTCGGCGGACATGATAACGGCCAATGTGTTCGAGGGCCTGACGCTGAGCAAGATTAACCTCTATGTGCCGCCTACACGCAAGAGCGCCTACGAGGCGAAGGATGTGTGGAAGAACTTCAACGTGAAGGAGTCGAAGGCTGTGGTGGGCGGACTGTGCTACATGGTGAACCCCGCCACGAGGACGGCACAGCTGACCTTCGACGAACTCGTGCCGATGCCCTACGCCGGTCTGAGCGGGAAGGTGACCGTGCCCGCCTCTATTATATATAATAATGTGTCCTACGATGTGACGGAGATAGGCAACTATGCCTTCCAGGGCAACACCACTATCACGGAGATTGTCTTGCCCGAAGGCATCAAGACCATCGGCGCCGACTGCTTCGAGAGGATGACGAAACTGACGAAGGTGAACATCCCGCAGACGGTGGAGAGCATCTTCCGCTTCGAGTCGAGCGGCAACGGCATCACGCAGAACGAGAGCAACTACCGGGGCGGCCTGCTCATCATCGACAACTGCCTCCTCAAGGTCAAGAAGGAACTGACTGGCCAGGTGGATGTGCCGGAAGGCACGCGCCTGGTGGCAGGCAACGCCTTCTGCGGCTGCAAGGAGTTAACCCGCATCAGTCTGCCCGAGACAGTCACCGAGGTAGGCCCCTATGCATTCGAAAGCTGCAAGAAGCTGGGCGAAATCAATTTGCCGAAGGGTCTGAAGGTCATCCACAAAGGAACATTCAACAGCTGCGAGACCTTAGGTACCTCTACGCTGACGCTGCCCGAGAGCCTGCTGGAAATCGAGGACTACTCGTTCTGGAAAACTGTCCGTCTGACCGAACTGCGCTTCCCCGAGGGTTTGCGCAAGATAGGCGACCAGGCCTTCTGGCAGTCCGGCCTCAAGCGTATCTGGCTGCCCGAAAGCGTCGAGAGCATCGGTGCGTGGGCCTTTGCCGACCTCACCGTGCTGGAGGAGGTACACATCGCAGCTCCCGACCCGTCGGCCATCACGCTCGGCAACGGTGTGTTCGACTCAGCGCCTGCCGGAGCCAAGCTCTACGTGCCCTACGGGAGCCGGACGCTCTACGAGTCGGCACCGCAATGGTCGGCCTTCACCATCGAAGAGGACAACCCGTGCATCGACGGCTTCTACTATGTGCTGGACCAGTGGAACCACACCGCCACCCTCACCTACGAGACGTATGAGGAGGACGGCGCCTACAACCATACCAACTACAGCCGGCTCAACACCACGGAGTGGACCATCCCGGCCCAAGTGGTGCAGGACGGACAGGTCTATGCCGTGACCGCCATCGGTGACTATGCCTTCGCAAACACCAACGTGGAACAGATAAACCTGCCCGAAGGCATCGAGAGCATCGGCACGTCGGCCTTCGACGGCAACGGGAGCCTGAAGCGAGTCATCCTCCCCTCCACCCTGACCAGCATCGGGCAGTTCGCCTTCTACGAGTGCCGCAGCCTGAGCGTCATCTACAACAATGCAGCCCAGCCGCAGGACATCAAGGACAAGGGTGTGTTTGCCGACGGCACGTACGGACGCCTGGATGTGGCGAACATCGAACTGTATGTCCCCTTCGGCAGCGAGGAGCTATATGCTGCTGCCGACGAGTGGAAGGACTTCAACATCGTGGAAATGCCTGTCTGCATCGATGGCGTGTACTACGCTCTGCACGATAATAATAATACGGCTGCCGTTGTGGCACAATACAAAAACAGTTCTTCCAACTATGCCGACCTTGTACGCGAACTGCTTGTTATCCCTCAGGCAATAACGGTGAATGGCAAGGAATACAAGGTAACGAGTGTGCATACCCATGCCTTCGCATATTGCCAGGGTGTGAAGGTTCTCTCTCTGCCCGAAGGTCTGGAACAGATATGGGACAATGCGTTCAGCAACAGTGGATTCATGATGATTACGCTGCCTTCCACATTGACTCTGATAGTAGATAATGCCTTTGTAGGCTGCGACAACCTTTTCTACATCAACAACTTTGCCGACGAACCATTGCCCGTGGAGAACTTCATCGGCTACACGAAGCACGTCTTATATGTGCCCTACGGCAGCAAGGCGGCATACGAAGAGGCTGAGGTTTGGAAAGACTTCACCATTCATGAATTGCAAGTCTGCATCGACGGTATCTATTATTGGCCGAACGACGAGACGGGCACGGCTCAGGTGACGGTCGACTACTCGTACAACTCATACCGTAACCTCGGAACGGAGATTGTTATCCCCGAGCAGATTACCGTAGGGGACAATACCTACACCGTGACGGGCATCATAAATGAAGCCTTCATAAACAACACCGTGCTGGAGAAGATAACGCTGCCGTCGCGCCTGACAAACATCAACTGGCAGGCCTTCAGCGGCTGCACCGCCCTGCGCACCATCATCAACGAGCGCACGGTACCCGCTTCGATTGACGCCACCGTCTTCGAAGGAGTGAGCCTCTCTGCCATCACGATGTACGTGCATCGCGAGGCAGTGAACGTATATAAAGAAACAGACATCTGGAAGCAGATGGGCATCGTCTCCATCGAGACACCCATCATGATAGCCGGTCAGCCCATCCGCCAGGAGCAGTACGGCAAGCCGCTGCCGGGCTTTCCGGGCGTCATAGTGACAGCCAATAGCGTAAGCATAGACGCGGGTTGGCGCATCGATAGTGAAGGTGTGCCTGCCATCGAACTGTATGCCGAGGGCTTGGTAAACACCTTCTTCATCAGCGGCAAGGCCGCCCATCTTTACAGTACCGGCAGTCCTGCTATACGCATCAACGGCAACTCGCCTGTGACGTTGTGCATCAACACACACTTCAACGGAGACGAGACCACAGAAGGACTGGACTTGCGCATTGACTCCGACAGCGAGGAAGGCGGCATCGCCTTGGGCAACGGCATGGAGGTGACGCTGTACATCAACTCCACAGGTCAGCCTTCCACCAATGTCACCAACATTGTGGCAAGCACCGCAATAGGCATACCGCCCAGTGCACACTGCGACATACACGCAGCAGGCGAAGTGGGCCTTGTCAGCAACGAAGACATATGCCCGATAGGTGTGTTCGACACGCGAAGCCTGACGTTGCACGGCACCACGGTGGTACTGCCCTACGGCGGTGATGTGAAGGACGAAGGTATCTTCGATGCCTACGGCAACGACTGCTTCCGCCTGCATCTGTCGCCCGTCACCACACAGAGTGGCAAGGCTTATCCTGTGGAACTGGCCGGCATGACCGTGACGGACGGCAACAAGGATGACATCCTGGGCGACGGCAAGGCATCGTATGAGCCTTCGACCAACACGTTGACGCTCGAAGACATCAACGTGACAGATACTTGCGGACAGGTGCTGAAAGCTACGGCCGGACTGCGACTGGAAGTCAAGGGCGAGAATTATGTCAAAGCTAATAGTAAACGTCCGACGGCAGAAGTACAGGGCGGTGACTTTGTAATCTTCGGTTCCAAGGACTCCTGGCTGAAACTCTGCGGTTCAAGCGGTGTGCAGTGCGACCAGACAGAACAATACCGCATGGAGGTGAAACGTTGCAACGTGGAGATTTATTCGTGGGGCTGTGATTACGCCCTTCAGACCGACAGCCTCTGCGTGAATGCTGCATATCTTGAACTTGGAGGAGGTATGGACTGCCCACTTGCCTGGCTCTCGTGGAACGCGGCCGATGACGGAGGACTCGTGCTGAAACATGCCAACAAGACTTACGGCGAGGTGAACCAGGATGAATACATGGAGTTCGAACGCCAGGACCCGCTGCTCTTCAAGGTGGATGTAGCTGTTGACGAAGAGACACACGGTAGCGTCACAGGCGGCGGCTGGTACGAGGACGGCACTCAGGCCACCCTCACGGCAATCGCCAAGGAAGGCTTCAGGTTCGACCGCTGGAGCGACGACGTGACGGACAACCCGCGCCTGCTGACCGTGGACGACGACCTGACCCTTACCGCAATCTTTGCCGCTTTGGACAAGTACACCGTCACCTTCGTGGGCATGAACGGTGCCGTGATAGGCTACGACTACGTCTACGAGGGCCAGGCCGCCACAGCGCCCGAGGTGCCGGAAGTGGAAGGCTACACCTTCGTCGGCTGGGACCAGGACTTCAGCAACGTGACCTCGGACATGACCGTCACGGCCCAATACGAAATGACCGTGAAGATGTACAGTCTGAAGCTTGAGGTGGAAGGCGGCGGCAAACTCTACTTTGGCAGGTACAACGCTTTCGGCGAGCTGCAGGAAGTGGAGGCGACCGAATCCGAATATACTTTCCAGGAAGGCACGCAGTTCATCCTCATTGCCAAGGCCGACGAGGGCTGGGTGTTTGCCCAGTGGAACGATGGCGAAACCAAGAACAAGCGTAACATTACGGTGGCTTCCGACCTCACGTTGAAGGCCATCTTCACGGACGACCCCGACGGCATCCACAGCCCCAACGGCACCGCATCCGATGAAGAGAGCGTGAAGATAGTCCGCAACGGAAAGGTTTACATCCTCCGCGGCGACAAAGTCTTCACGGTGGACGGCTATGAAGTGAGCAAGAAGAAACTTGGTCGTCAATAATTTGCAGATGTCGGAGGAATGTAGTACCTTTGCTCTATGAAGACAACATTCTGCACCTTCATAGGCCTGATATTCTCCCTTGCGCTGGTGTTGCCGGCGCAAGGGCAGAATGTTTTGGCCGACCCGACGGTGTATGTCGACAGCGCCTATTCGCTGGCGATGCAGGGACACTTGCAGGAAGCAGTGGCCCTCAACTACGAAGCGTTGGAGAACATCCCGGAGGACTCTGTGGCCACGCGCTGTGAGTTCTATTCCTGTCTGCTCTATTGCTACCATCGCCTGGGCGACTACGAACAGGCACTCCACTATGGCGAACTGTGTCTGCTCTACGACGAAGAGCATGGCACGAAGGAGGACCTCAGTGTGTCGCTGGGCAATCTGGCCGGCATCTACTCCTCTGCGGGCAAGCAGGATGTGGCCATCGAGTACCTGCGGCGTTCCATCGACATCGAGACGGCACTCCTGGCATCCGACACCACGCATACGGCAGTCTCCCTTGCCATCCGCAAAGCCATGCTGGGCGAAGTGCTGGTGGCCAAGGCGAAGTCGGCCTTCCCGCAGTCCCCCGATGGGGAGAAGACAGCGGGCGGCGGACTGAATGCCAATGGTCTGTCGCTGCTGGACGAGGCCTTGCACCTGACCGACGATGCGCTGCAGATTGAGCGGTTGCTTGGCCGGCGCACACAAGAGGGCATCCGGCTGGCGCAGCTGGCGAACATCTACGATGCCCTGGGACAGAAGGAACGTGCCAAGGAGTGCAACCATGAAGCCCTTGAGATAGCCCGCGAAACGGGCAACCGCCCCTCCGAACTGATTATTCTGCTGCAGGACGGCCAGCTGCAGGAGGCCATCGTCCTGGCGCAGGAACTGGGAATGCGCAAGCAGGAGTACGAGGCATGCGACCGCCTCTACCGTCAGGCTCAGGCAGCAGGCCGCAGTGGCGAGGCGCTTGCCTGGCTCGAGAAGGCCCGCGTGCTGCACGAACAGATGCAGAGCGAAGAGACGCAGCGCCAGCTGACTATCGCCCAGGTGCGGTACGACTCGTATCGCAAAGAGCAGCAGCTGAAGGCTCAGCAGCGTGCCATTCAGGAAGAGCGCTCGCGAGCACGGATGCTACTCATGCTCTCTGCCCTCTCGCTCATCATTGTGCTGCTGCTCGTCCTGCTGTTGGTCCAGCTGCGTCGCCGCAAACGCATGGTCGAAGAGGCTGCAGCGTACAAGGAGCGGCAGTATATCATCCTGACGCACGACCTGACGAACCCGATGGTGGCCCAGCAGCAAGTGCTGCGGATGTTCTACCGCGACTTCTCGAACTATACGCCCGAACAGATAAGAGCCCTCACGGGACAGTTGCTTGCCGGCAGCGACAGCCAGTTGTCGCTGTTGCGCAACCTCGGCGAGATGGCGCAGCTGGAGCAAGGCAAGCGAACGATGCAACCCACACGTCTGGACCTCGGCAGCCTCATCGCCGACAGCATCGTGCTCATGCGCAGCATCGCCGACCTGAAGGATGTGACGATCAGCCTCAAGTCCGAGCGTATGCTTGTGACGGCCGACCGCGAGGCGCTGCGCACCATTCTGCGCAACATCATCAGCAATGCCATTAAGTTCTCGCCCAAAGGCGGCGTGGTGGAAGTAGGGACGAAGGCGCCCAGCAGCTTCTACGTCCACAACGACGGCGAATACCTCCCGCAGGAAAAGATAGACGAAATCATGCATGCCAAGACACGTGTGGAGAGTCGCGTAGGCACCAGTGGCGAGAGCGGCACAGGTGTCGGCCTGCTCCTTTGCCGTGAGCTGGTGGCCCTGAACCACGGCACCATGCAGATACTTTCTGCCCCGAACGAGGGAGTGACAATGGTAATAAACGTGCCGAGATAAAGAAAGGTGAAAAAGGAAAAAGGTTAAAAGGTTAAAAGGTGAAGAAGTAAAAAAGAAAAAAGTTAAAAGGTTAAAGGTTATGAGGTTATGAACATAGGAATCCTTGACGACCATGAGCTGATACGCATAGGCGTAAGCAGTGTGCTGCACGACACGACGCACGTCGTCAGCATCAGTGCGGCCTGTGCCGAAGACCTGTTCGAGGCTTTGGAATCGGGCACGTCCTGCGACCTGCTGCTGCTGGATATCCTCATGCCTGGAACCAACGGCTTCGAGGTGGCCAAACGCATGCGTACGGAGTATCCCGACATCAAGATTATCGTTCTCTCGGTCGACACGAAGGAATACGTCATCACGCGGCTCATGCAAATCGGCATCGACGGCTTCATCAGCAAGAACGGCCCGCTGGAGGAGGTGAAGCTGGCCATCGACTCGGTGGCGGAAGGTGTGCCGTTCTATGGGCGCGACCTTGCCGTGCTGGTGCGCGACATCGTGGATGCACAGCCCAACAAGAGGTCCTCGGCCCTGCTCACCAAGCGCGAGCTGGAAATCATCGAGGCCTGTTGTGCCGGCCTGCTGGGCAAAGAGATTTCCGAGAAGTTCCACATCTCCCTCAGGGCCGTGAACAGTCACAAGACGAACATCTTCAACAAGCTGGGCATCTCTTCCTCTGTCGAGATGGTGCGCTTTGCCTTGGAGCACGGCATCATTTAGTTTGGCCGGAAGCGCCCCGTGCTTATTCCGGAAGCGCAAGGCGCTTATTTCGGAAGCACTAGGCGCTTATTCCCGAAGCGCAGGGCGCTTATCTCGGAAGCGCAAGGCGCTTATTTTTTTCTTGCCTGCAGTTCTTGGCTATGTGAAATAAAAGTATTACCTTTGCTGCGTGAACAATCAAACAGACAAAAACGTTATTCTATGAAGCAGTTAATAGACTTGGTAGGCAGTCGGTACAGTTGTCGCGGCTACCAGGCGCGAGCCGTTGAGGAAGAGAAACTGAATTACATAATGGAATGTGTGCGCCTGGCTCCGTCGGCGGTGAACCGTCAGCCGTGGAAGTTCCGCCTGGTCCGCAGCCAGGAGGGCAGGGAGAAGTTGCAGTCCTGCTACCAGCGTGAATGGTTCAACAGCGCTCCGATGTACATCCTTGCTTCCGTGCTCCACGATGAGGAATGGGTGCGTGCCGACGGCAAGCCTCATGGCAACATCGACGTGGCCATTGCCGTGGAGCATCTGTGCCTGGCCGCCACAGAACAAGGCCTCGGGACATGCTGGGTATGCAACTTCGATGCCCAGCGCTGTCACGAGGTCTTCCAGATGCCGGAAGGGGAAGAGCCGGTCGTCATTATTCCCATCGGCTATTCAGCCTCCCCCGAGGTTCCTGCCAAGAAGCGGAAGGAACCGCAGGAAGTGTTCAGTTCTCTTTAGTTGTGCACGAGGGTGCCGATGTCTTCGCCGCTGAGGACGCGCTTGAGGTTGCCCACGATGTCCATGTTGAAGACGTAGATGGGCAGGTTGTTCTGCATGCACATGGCGGTGGCGGTGATGTCCATCACCTTCAGGCCGCGGGCAATGACCTCCTCGTAGGTGATGTCGTGGAACTTCGTAGCGGTGGGGTCCTTCTCGGGGTCGGCGGTGTAGATGCCATCCACGCGGGTGCCCTTGAGCATCACGTCGGCCTCTATCTCAATGCCTCGCAGCGATGAGCCGGTGTCGGTGGTGAAGTAGGGGCTGCCAGTGCCTGCGCTGAAGATGGCCACTTCGCCCCTCTGCATGGCTTCGATGGCTTTCCACTTGCTGTAGAACTCGCCAATGGGCTCCATGCGGATGGCCGTCAGCACACGGTTCTTCTGCCCAACGGCATCGAGCGCGCTGCTCAGTGCCAGCGAATTGATGACCGTTGCGCACATGCCCATCTGGTCGCCCTTGACGCGGTCGAAGCCCTTGCCGGCTCCCGTCAGGCCGCGGAAGATGTTGCCGCCGCCGATGACGATGCCAATCTCTATGCCCATGTCGGCGGCTTCCTTAATCTGCTGGGCATACTCGGCGAGACGTGTTTCGTCGATGCCATAGCCCTTTTGTCCCATCAGGCTCTCGCCCGACAGCTTGAGAAGAATACGTTTGAATTTCATATTATATATTTTAGCTGTTTGAACTCATAGCGTCGTCGGTTGCCTTCCGTGTCCTGAAGGATGAGGTGCCCCGACTGTTCAACATCGACAATCGAGGCGCAAAACATCCCCGTGTCGTCGATGAATTTATGCTCTTCGCCCATTCGGTAGAGCCCCTCCTTATAGTGTACGTGCAGCGCATCAAGGGCGTCGTCTTTGCCTTCGTCGAGTGCCTTCATGTAGTGCATGACACGTTCCATGAACCGCTCCAGCACCAAGTGGCGCTCTATGTCGCGGCCCACGATGTCCGCCAGGGAACGCGGATTGGGCGCATCGCTCAGGAAGCGTCGCTGGTTGATGTTAACTCCGATGCCAATCGTAGAGCACCTGATCTTCGCTCCCTGCAAGTCGTTCTCGATGAGTATGCCAGCCACCTTGCAGTCCTCATAGTAGATGTCGTTGGGCCACTTGATGCAGAAGCCAGGGGCAGACGCATTGAGGGCATCCCGAACGGCAAGGGCTGCCACTTCCGAGATGGCGAACATCCGTCGGGCCGGCAGGGACTTGGGCATCAGGCGAAGGCTGAAAAGGAGGTTCTTGCCCCTTTCCGATTCCCATCGATTCGTGTCGGCTCCCCTTCCAGCGCTCTGGAACTCAGCCGTCACGAGCACGGGGCGTTGGTCGCCCTGCACATCGAGCCGCCGCAGGTAGCTGTTCGTGGAGTCCACCTCGTCGAGCTCTATCAAGCGATAGCTCGGCGAATTATTCTGGCTGAAATGCATCTCCATTGCTCTTTTGTCACGAAAGAATAGTGCAAAGATAGTAAACTTTTCCCTTTCAAAGGCAAAGACAAAGGGAAAAGAGCAAAAAAAAGACAAGTTTTTAGGCCATAGGCTTCATAATGTGCAAACTTTTATCTATCTTTGCATGGAATTGGAAGAAAACTCATTAAATAATTGATATGAAACAGGAACTATTGACGATTTTTGCTCTGCTGCTTTCCTTGACGGTAAATGCAACGAAGAATGATGTACTGAAAGACTTTCCTTCCGGCAGCACGCCGCAGGAAGTAGGACGGCGTCTCGCCTACCACTTCATCGACGGCAAGCATGCCACATGGAGCGACACTAAGAATCTGGGCTACCACGAGGTGTGCACCTGGAACGGCGCCATCATGTGGGGACGAGCCATGGGCGACGATGTGATTATCCGCAAAATGAAGGAACGCTTCGATGACCTCCTGGCGAATCACAAGGAGAACATCCCAGCGAAGAACCACGTGGACTTCAACATGTTTGGCTCTCTGCCGCTCAGTCTCTACAAGTCCTTCCCCACTGAGGAGAGCTACAAGCAGATGGGACTCTCGTATGCCGACACGCAATGGGAACTGCCCGCTAATGCGAAGGAAAGCGAGAAACGCCTCGCACGTCAAGGCTACACTTGGCAGACACGAATGTGGATCGACGACATGTACATGATAACGATAGTGCAGTCCTGGGCCTACCGCACGACTGGCGACCGCAAGTACATCGACCGCGCCGCACACGAGATGGTGAAGTATCTCGACGAGCTTCAGCGACCCAACGGCCTCTTCTATCATGCACCCGACGTACCCTATTACTGGGGACGAGGCGACGGCTGGATGGCAGTCGGACTCACAGAAGTATTGAAAGCCCTGCCCAAGGACAGCCCATACTACAAACGCATCATGAAGGGCTATCGGAAGATGATGAAGAGCCTCCTGAAGTATCGCAACGATGAAGGCCTCTGGAATCAACTCATCGATCAGCCCGACTTCTGGACCGAGACATCAGGTTCCGCCATGTTCACCTACGCTTTTATTCGTGGCGTGAAGGAGGGTTGGTTGCCTGCTGGGACGTATGCCCCTGCCGCTCGCAAAGCATGGCTTGCACTTATACCTTATATTAATAGTAACGACGACGTCACCAACATCTGCGTCGGCACTGGCAAGAAGAACGACTTCAACTACTATCTGGACCGTCCCAAGATGACCGGCGATTATCATGGACAAGGGCCGTATCTGTGGTGCGCGGCAGCTTTATTAGAAGAATAATTACTAAGAGACACACAACATAAACTAATGAAATACTTCCTCTTCTCTATATTGACACTTGTCGCAATGTTGCCCGCCGTGGCTGGCGACAGGCAGGACTACATCACCCTCGACTCACGCCTCGGGCATGGCGGCAACATCGTGTGGCACATGATTCGCGACGGAGAGACGAAGGCCACCGCCAGGGAAATCTCCATGCCAGGCTTCAAGCAGGAAGGATGGGCGGAAGCCATCGTGCCTGCCACCGTTCTGACGAATCTCGTGGAGCAAAAGGTCTACCCCGAGCCCTACTACGGGCAGACGAACAAGCTGGCGAACAACATCATCCCCGACATTTCCAATGTGGGGCGCGAGTTCTACACCTATTGGTTCCGCACCGAGTTCACCGTGCCGGCAGAGTACAAAGGCAAGCGCATCTGGCTCGAACCGATGGGCATCAACTATAGGGCCGAAGTATGGGTCAATGGTTACATGATAGGCACGATGGCCGGCATGTTCAACAGTCAGCCCTTCGACATCACCGACCGTGCCGTGCAACCCGGACAGACGGCAGCCCTTGCCATCCGCGTCTTTCCGGTCGATGTGCCGGGAACAACCGCTCCGAAGTACTGGGGCGCAGTGGGCGAGTGGCACAACGGTGGCGACGGCTGGATGGGGCAGAACGTGTCGCAGCTCATGACGGTGGGCTGGGACTTCACCTTCGAGGACGGCATACGCGACCGCAACACCGGCATCTGGCGCTCCATTCGCCTCTATGCCACGGGCGGCCAACAGTTGCGCAGTCCCTTCGTCCGCTCCGAGCTCTCCCATCCGAACTACGATGAGGCTCGCGAGACGGTGAGCGTCGAGGTGTGGAACCCCAATACCGGCGGCGGCGAATGCACCGTGACGGGCACCATCGAAGAATTCCCCCAGAAGGAGGGTAGGGAGTCTGTCACGTTCCGCAAGGAGAAGCTGAAGCTGCAACGCGGCGAACACATCACGGTCAGCTTCTCGCCGAAGGACTATCCGCAGCTCGTCATCAAGAACCCCCGCCTGTGGTGGCCCAAGAATAAGGGTCCGCAGAACCTCTATACCCTTCGCCTGACGCTCACCGACGGCAAGGGCAACGTGATGGACAGCCTCTCCACGCGCTTCGGCATCCGCGAAGTCGTTGCCACCCGCGAGACGCCCGACAAGTCGAAGCTCTTCCTGGTGAACGGCCACAAGACCTTCGTGCGCGGCACCAACTGGATTCCCGAGGCGATGCTCCGCACCAACGACAGTCGCATGGAGACCGAGCTGGCCTACACCGACCAGTGCGGCGTCAACCTGCTGCGTCTATGGGGAGGCGGCATTGCCGAGAGCGACCGCTTCTACGAACTGTGCGACGAGTACGGCATCATGGTGTGGCAGGAGTTCTGGATGACCGGCGACACGAAGCATCCCATGGACGAGCCGCTCTACCTCGCCAACGTAGAGAACACCATGAAGCGCATCCGCAACCATCCCAGCATCGTCATCTATGTGTCGAGCAACGAGAGCACTGCCGTCACGGGCGCCGAAGAACTCATCAGGAGCCTGGCTCCCGACATCCCCTACCAGATGCAGAGCGAGTGCGACGGCGTGCACGACGGCAGTCCCTACAAGCAGGTCAATCCCATGCGGCACTACGAGAACACCGCCTCCGACCGCGGCAGCCGTGTCGATGGCTTCAATCCCGAGTACGGCGCTCCGACCCTTCCCATCGTGGAGGACCTCTACGATATGATGCCCCGCGAGGACCTCTGGCCCATCAACAAGGCCACGTGGGACTACATGGACGGCAACGGCTTCCACCTGATGACGACGCTCTACAAGGACATGGTGGACCAGTACGGCGAATCGAAGAGCATCGAGGAGTTTGCCCGCAGGGGACAGATGGTGGGCGCCATCAACTCGAAGAGCATCTGGGAAGTGTGGAACGAGAACAAGCTCGGCTACGGCGACCGCTGGTGCTCAGGCCTACTCTTCTGGTACCACAACTGTGCCAACTGGCAAGTATGTTCCCGTCTGTGGGACTGGTTCCTGGAGCCGACCGCATCGCTCTACCACACCATGCATGCCCTCGAGCCTATACATATACAATATGACTACCTGAAGGGCACCGTGAGCGTGAGCAACGATTACGTCGAAGCGCAAAACGGACTCTTGGCCAAGGCCGAGGTCTATGACTTGCAGAGCCGCAAGGTGAGCACCGTCAAGACAAAGGTCGATGTGCCTGCCGACGGCGTGGCCAACGACGTGCTCTCCGTCAGCATACCCGACGACATCACGCCCGTCTATTTCATTGCCCTCGAACTGACCGACGCCAAGGGTAAGGTCGTGAGCAAGAACTTCTACTGGTGCTCGACAAACAAGTACGAGGGGAAGAGCACCCTGACCGGCCCTTGCACGGCCGGCTTCGAGCCCCTCGCCTCCCTGCCCGAGGCAAAGCCCATAGTCACAGCCCGCTTCCTTTCTGTCGGCGAAAAGGAAGTGACGGTGAAGAACAACGGACGGCGCATCGCCTTCTTCTGCCAGCTCCTCCTGACCGACAAAGCGCTCAAGCCCGTGCACGGCACCTACTACAGCGACAACTTCTTCTCCCTGTTGCCAGGCGAGAAGAAGACCATCATCGTCCGCACATCCCGCCGCGGCTTTGAATATCGCCTCCGCTTCTGCGAGAATATGGGAACCATGCAGAACATAACAGTAAAATAATCCCTCAGAATACTCAGAACCCTCAGAATACTCAGAACCCTCAGAATACTCAGAACCCCATGAAGTGCCAAGAAAAATTCCATGAGATTTACAAGCGTGAGTCGGAAGCGCTTGCCTTTTGTCCCTACCGCGTCTGTCCCATCGGCGCACACAGCGATGCCAACCTGGGCAAGATAACCGGTCTGGCCATCGACAAGGGCATCCACATTGCCTACAGTCCCAAGCTCAACGGTGTGGTAGAGCTCTGTTCGCTCCAGTTCGACAAGCGCGCACAGTTCCATGTCCGCGACGTGCCTCGCCACAAGCAGGACGACTGGGCCGACTACCTGCGCGGCGCCACCCTCAAGCTGGGCGAACGCTATCCGCTCACCTACGGACTGAGCGGCGTCATCGAGGGCAGCCTGCCCATCGGCGGACTCTCCTCCTCGGCGGCCGTGGCACTGGTCTACCTCAAAGCCCTCTGCCACGTCAACCTCATACAGCCCGAGCCGCTGGAGCTGATACAGATATCCGTAGCTGCCGAGAACGACTATGTGGGCGTCAGCAGCGGCAAGCTCGACCAGAGCTGCGAAGTGTATTCCAAGAGGAACCACTTGCTCTACCTCGACACGAAGACCGACGAGTATGAGCTCATCCCCACCAACCCCAAGATGAAGCCCTACCGCATCGCCATCTTCTTCAGCGGCATCGAGCGGACGCTGGCTGGCAGCACGTTCAACATGCGCGTCGACGAAGCACGCAGCGCCGCCTACGCTCTGCTGGCCTACGCCGGCATGGAGTACGGCAAGTTCCGCGAAGCCAACCTGCGAGCCGTGCCCCGCGACGTCTATGAGCAGTACAAGGACCGTCTGCCCGAGACGTGGCGCCGCCGTGCCGAACACTGGTACACGGAGTTCGACCGCGTGGAGAAGGGTGCCGAGGCCTGGCGACGGGGCGACCTGGAGATGTACGGGCGCCTCAGCTTCGAGAGTGGACAGAGCAGCATCGTGAACTGGGAGACCGGTTCGCCCGAGCTGAAGACGCTCTACGACATCATGCGCCACACCGACGGCATCTACGGCGGGCGCTTCAGCGGTGCCGGCTTCAAGGGCTGCTGCATGGCCCTCATCGACCCGGCCTACGAAGCATCCATCACCCGTCAGGTCACCGACGAATACCTTGCCGCTTTTCCCCAGCTCAAAGGCAAGTACAGCGTCCACATCTGCGAGAGCGCCGACGGACTGATATAAAAAAATGAAAGAATGAAAGAATGAAAGAATGAAAACTCATTCTCAGTCTCTTTGTCATTCATTCTCTCATTCTTTCATTCTTGCAAAACCTTTCATTTCTTCATTCTTTCATTCTTTCATTTCTTCATTCTTTCAGTATTTCATTCTTTCATTCTTTCATTTTTTCATTCTTTATATGAAGTGTTTAATCCTTGCCGCGGGCTATGCTACCCGCCTTTATCCCCTCACCGAGAACTTCCCCAAGCCGCTCCTCAAGGTGGGCGACAAAGCTATCCTCGACTGGCTCATCGACGACATCGACGGCGCCGGACTCGTGGACGAATACATCGTCATCTCAAACCATAAGTTAACCATAAGTTCGCCCATCACTTCGAGGAGTGGGCTGCCACAAAAACACAGAAAGTCACCGTCGTGGATGACGGCACGTCCACCAACGAGACACGCCTCGGAGCAGTTCGCGACATACAGTTCGCCATCGACAAGCTTCATCTCGACGACGACATGCTGGTCATCGCCGGCGACAACCTGCTCGATTTCAGCTTGCAGCAGTTCGTCCGCTATGCCCACGAGAAGCAGACCTCCTGCATCATGCGTTTCTGGGAGAAGGACGAACAGCGGCTCCTGAAGTGCGGCGTCGTCACCGTGGATGATAACGACCGCATCCTGCGCATGACCGAGAAGTCGCCTACACCCGAGACCCACTGGTGCACCCCGCCCTTCTACTTCTACACGCGTCAGGATGCCCGCCTCGTCCAGAAAGGCATCGAGAGCGGCTGCGGCGTAGATGCCCCGGGCAGCTACATCGCCTGGCTCTGCACGCAGACTCCCGTCCACGCCATGGAGATGCCCGGCCGCCGCTACGACATCGGCAACCTCCAGAGCTACGAGCAAGTGCAGCGCGACTATCAAGGCATCACCGTCTGAAGCATATCCCGGAAGCGCCCTGCGCTTATAGCCGAAGCGCCCCGCGCTTATTTCGGAAGCGCCTTGCGCTTATCGCCGAAGCGCCCCGTGCTTATTTCGGAAGCGCCTCGCGCTTATCGCTGAAGCGCCCTGCGCTTATTTCGGAAGCGCCCCGTGTTGTTACAAAAGCGGCCGCAGATTATAGATAAAGGTAAATGTTGTTCTGACACGGACAAACAAGGAAAAAGAGGCATGCTTACCGCGCTTTGGCCCGGTGACCGATTGGGTTAGAACAAAATAACGGCATTTTTCGGCGCATTTATTTGCACGTTTCGCAGAAATGGCGTACCTTTGCACGCGAAAGATGAAAGTGAGGGGCTCTGAAGGTTCCTCACTTTTCGTTATAAACCATTAAAAAGCTAAGATACATGATCAGCAAAAGTGCAGTGCAGCAGGCCGTAGAAGAGTGGCTCGAAGGTAAGGAGTATTTCCTGGTTGACATCAATATCAGTCCGGACGACCGCATCGTGGTGGAGATAGACCATGCCGACGGAGTGTGGATAGAGGACTGTGCCGACCTGAGCCGTCACATCGAGTCGCGCCTGAGCCGCGACGATGAGGACTACGAGCTCGAGGTGGGCAGTGCAGGCCTGGGTCAGCCCTTCCGTGTGCATCGCCAGTACGAGATACATGTGGGCAAGGAGGTGGAGACACAGCTGCACGACGGACACAAGTTCCGCGGCACCCTGCTCAGCGTGAGCGACGAAGGCTTCCAGCTCAGCATCCTGCAGAAGGTGAAGGAAGAAGGGAAGAAACGTCCCGTCACAAAAGAAGTGACAACCGACTTCCGCTTCGACGACGTCGCCTACACAAAGTACTTGATAAAAGTAAAATGAGTGGTGAGAGAAATCAAATAACAAACAATATAATGGCCAAGACAACAAAATCAAAAGAGGCGATAAACATGATAGAGGTTTTCGCCGACTTCAAAGAGAAGAACAACATCGACCGCGCCACGCTGGTGAGCGTGCTCGAGGAGTGTTTCCGCGGTGTCCTCGCCAAGCTCTATGGCTCCGACGAGAACTACGACATCATCGTCAACCCCGACAAGGGTGACTTCCAGCGCGTCAATATGTCCGACTTCGGCCGCCGCGCCATACTCACCCTGCGGCAGACCCTCTCCGGCCGCATCATGGAGCTGGAGTACGACTCGCTCTACAACCAGTACAAGGACCGCGTGGGCGAAGTCATCAGCGCCGAAGTCTATCAGACATGGAAGCGCGAGACGCTGCTCATGGACGAGGACGGCAACGAACTGCTGCTGCCGCGCCAGGAGATGATACCCGGCGACTTCTTCCGCAAGGGCGACAACGCCCGTGCCGTGATAGCCAGCGTGGAGAGCACCGGCGGCAAGCCTCGCATCATACTGAGCCGCACGTCGCCCACCTTCCTGCAGCGCATGCTCGAGGCCGAGGTGCCTGAGATACAGGACGGACTCATCACCATCCACAAGATAGCACGCATCCCGGGCGAACGCGCCAAGATTGCCGTGGAGAGCTACGACGACCGCATCGACCCCGTAGGAGCCTGCGTGGGTGTGAAAGGAAGCCGTCTGCGTGGCATCGTCCACGAACTGCGCGGCGAGAACATCGACGTCGTCACCTGGACCTCCAACACGCAGCTCATGATAACCCGTGCCCTGAGCCCCGCACGTGTGAACAGTGTCGTGCTCAACGAAGAGGAGCACAAGGCCGAGGTCTTCCTCGACCCCGACCAGGTTTCGCTTGCCATCGGTAAGAGCGGACTCAACGTCAAGCTGGCCAGCATGCTCGTGGGCTACACCATCGACGTCTTCCGCGAGGTGGACAACGAAGCCGACGACGACGACGTAAGCCTGGACGAGTTCACCGATGCCATCGAGCCTTGGATTATCGACGAACTCAAGAAGATTGGCTTCGAGACAGCAAAGGACGTGCTGGGTGCTCAGCGCGACATGATTGTGAAGAACGCCGACCTCGAAGAAGAAACTGTCGACGAAGTGCTGCGCATCCTGCAAGCAGAGTTCGAATAGTTCACAAGACATCAGAGCGGTAACATATTCTTTAATCTTAATTCTTCATTCTTCATTCAAAGCTTATATATGAGCATCAGATTAAATAAAGTAACCAAGGAATTCAACATCGGACTGCAGACGGCTGTTGAGTACCTCCAAAAGAAAGGCTTCAGCGAGGTTGAGGCCAATCCCAACTATAAGATTACCGAAGAGCAGTATGCGCTGCTGCAGGGCGCGTTCAGTTCCGACAAGGGACTGCGCAAGGAGGCTTCGCAACTCATCCAGCAGCACATCGACCAGGCCAAGGAGCGCAAGGAGACAACCAAGGCGAAGGTCGTGGAGGAAGTGAAGGTGGAAGCGCCCAAGATGGCCGGCCCCAAGATACTGGGCCGCATCGACCTGGGCGGCACACGCACCGAGGCTCCCAAGGCTAAAAAGGCATCTGCCGCTAAGTCTGAGCCAAAGGCTGAGGTGAAGAAGCCCGAACCGAAGCCCGTAGAGGAGAAAGTGCAGACTGCCGAGCCTGCACCGGCTCCGAAGGAAGAACCCGTGGCAAAGGCTCCGAAGGCTGAGCCGGCTCCTGCTGCCCCTGTGCAGACCGAGCCCGCCGCACCTGCTCCTGCCAAGCAGAAGAAGGAGAAGCCCGCCGTGGCTCCCGCTGCAAAGGCTGAGCCGGCAGCTCCCGCACCGGTGGAAGAGAAGAAGGCCAAGAAGGAAGAGGTACCTGCAGAACCTGCTCCCGAAGAGAAGAAGGAAGAAGAGGTGTTCCGCCTGACACCTGCAACGAGCGTCGCTCCGGGCTTGACCATCAAGGGCAAGATAGACCTGAGCAGCCTGAACCAGACCACACGCCCCAAGAAGAAGTCGCACGAGGAACGTCGTCGCGAACGCCTGGAAGGACAGGGCGGCGACCGCAAGAAACGTGTTCGCGTGGGCAAGGAACGTGTCGACGTCAATGCCGTTGCCAACCAGCCGCAGAATAACGGCGGACAGAAGAAGAACGGCGGCAACAGTCAGCAGCAGAACCAGCAGGGCAGCGGCAAGAGCAAGAAGCAGAAGAACCGTCCCAAGCAGACCGTCGTCCAGCCCGAGGTAAGCGACGAGGAAGTGGCAAAGCAGGTACGCGAGACCCTGGCACGCCTCACCAACAAGTCGGGCAAGATGGGCAAGGGCGCCAAGTATCGCCGCGAGAAGCGTGAAGCCATCCGCCAGGGAATGGAGGAGGAGCTGGCTAACGAAGCAGCAGAGAGCAAGGTACTCAAGCTGACAGAGTTCGTGACGGCCAACGAGCTTGCCACGATGATGAACGTGCCTGTCACGAAGATTATCGCCACATGCATGAGCATCGGCATCATGGTCAGCATTAACCAGCGCATGGATGCCGAGACCATCAACCTCATTGCCGAGGAGTTCGGCTTCACCACAGAATACGTCAGTGCGGAGGTCAGCGCCGCTGTCAGCGAGGAGGAGGACGATGAGGCCGACCTCGTGCCCCGTGCTCCCATCGTCACCGTCATGGGTCACGTCGACCACGGTAAGACGTCGCTGCTCGACTACATCCGTCAGACCAACGTCATTGCCGGCGAGGCAGGCGGCATCACGCAGCACATCGGTGCCTACAACGTGACGCTCGACGACGGACGACACGTCACGTTCCTCGATACGCCAGGCCATGAAGCCTTCACCGCCATGCGTGCCCGTGGTGCTCAGGTCACCGACATCGCCATCATCATCGTGGCAGCCGACGACGACATCATGCCGCAGACGAAGGAGGCCATCGCGCATGCCACGGCTGCCGGCGTGCCCATCGTCTTCGCCATCAACAAGATTGATAAGCCCAGCGCCAACCCTGACAAGATTAAGGAAGGCTTGGCTGCCATGAACTTCCTCGTCGAGGAATGGGGCGGCAAGTACCAGAGTCAGGACATCAGTGCCAAGAAGGGTATCGGCGTAAGCGAGCTCCTGGAGAAGGTGCTCCTCGAAGCCGAGATGCTCGACCTCAAGGCCAACCCCAACCGCAAGGCGACGGGCTCCATCATCGAGTCCAGTCTGGACAAGGGTCGTGGCTACGTGGCTACGGTGCTCGTCAGCAACGGCACGCTCCATGTGGGCGACATCCTGCTGGCCGGAACGAACTATGGTCGTGTCAAGGCCATGCTCAACGAACGTGGTCAGCGCGTGCAGACCATCGGTCCGGCACAGGCGGCTACCGTCCTTGGCCTGAACGGTGCACCGCAGGCCGGCGATGCCTTCCACGTGATGGACTCCGACCAGGAGGCGCGCGAGATAGCCAGCAAGCGCGAACAGCTGGCGCGCGAGCAGGGACTGCGCACCATGAAGCGCCGCGGACTGGAAGAGCTTGCCCACAACATCGCACTGGGCGGCGTGCAGGAGCTCAACCTTATCGTCAAGGGCGACGTGGACGGCTCCATCGAGGCCCTCAGCGACTCCCTCATCAAACTCTCGACAGAGAAGGTTCAGGTCAACGTCATCTACAAGGCCGTCGGCCAGATCAGCGAGAGCGACGTCAACATGGCTGCTGCTGCAAGCAACTGCTTCATCGTCGGCTTCCAGGTGCGTCCCTCGGCTGCCGCACGTCGTCTGGCCGACCAGATGGACGTCGACATCCGCCTCTACAGCGTCATCTACGATGCCATCGAGGAGGTGAAGGATGCTATGGAGGGCATGCTTTCGCCGGAAATCAAGGAGGAGGTGACGGCTCAGCTCGAGGTGCGTCAGGTGTACCACATCACGAAGGTGGGCACTGTGGCCGGCGCTTACGTCGTAGACGGCAAGGTGAGCCGCTCGAACAAAGCGCGTGTCATTCGCGACGGTATCGTCATCTTCACCGGTGCCATCAATGCCTTGAAGCGCTTCAAGGACGATGTGAAGGAGGTCAGCACCAACTTCGAGTGCGGCATCTCGCTGGTGAACTACAACGACCTGCGCGAGGGTGACATGATAGAGACCTTCCAGGAGATTGAAATCAAGGCAACACTCTAAAGCAAAATTCATAATTCACAATTCATAATTCATAATTTTGGGGCAGCGGCTTGTCTTTCTCATGGCGTAGCCTAATTATGAATTATGAATTACGAATTATGAATCATGAATTAATTGAATGGATATTCTCCTGCTCATACTGTTGGCTGTGGGCTTCATCAGCGGCATTGTCTCGGGAGCCGTCAGGCAAGTTATCTCGCTTGTGGCTTTCGTCCTGGGCTTTGTCATAGCCTGCTTCTACTACCAGCAGCTTGGGGCTGTGCTGGGCAGTGTTCTGCCTCTGCCGGCCTTCTGCAATGTGGTGGCGTTTATCCTGTTGTGGGTCGTTGTGCCCATCGTGGCGCGACTGGCCGGCACGTTGCTCACGTCGCTGCTCGACGGACTGTTTGCCGTCGGGTTGCTCAACCGCTTGTTGGGCGGTATTCTCGGTGTGGCGAAGTACGGACTTGTGCTCGGTGCATTTATCTGGCTTTTCTCCTCCATGCAGGTTATCAGCGAGGAGACAATGCAGCAGTCACGTCTGGCAAGGCCCCTCAAGGCTGTGCCGGAGTTCATCTACAATCTTATTGGCAATAAAATGTCGGTCTCTTCGCCGCAGGAGCCGGTTCCGTCGGAGGAACAGGCTGGGGAAGAGATGCGCGAATGCCTGCTCAGGTAGCTATCAGGCCTTGACTTTGATGATGGCCTTGTGCAGTCCTGTGGGTGTGATGGCCGGTGCGTGTCCGTCCTCTGGGAAGAAGATGGCGAACTGCCCCGGGTGGAGCATGAAGTAGGTCTGCGTCACGTCCTCGGAGGTCTTGGGGGCAGCCGGGTCGTGCATCGTCATGTCGCAGCCCTCGTTGTATGTGCCGTTGGGCAGAGCGGCGGTCGGTGTCCAGCCATATTCCTCGCTGTCGCTGAGGGGAACCTGGATGTCAATCATGCGTCGGTGCGACTCGAAGCGAGCCTCCTTGCGTGACTTGGCAGGCGCCTCCTGCACGTTGATGAAGAGGTCGTCGCCCAGAATCTTTGTGATACCCGTTGGGAGGGAGTTGAGGTCCGTCGTGCGCAGGAATTCTGCGACGGCCGGGAAGAGCGGGTTCAAGCCGGCATAGCGGTCGAACTCCTTGATGTCGTCGATAATCATATTAAATCGTGTTCATGATATAGTGCTGCAAAGTTACGAAAAAATGAGGAAAGTAGAGCGATGAAGCACGAATTATTAATGTCGGAGGGGAGAAATCTTTTGTTTGAAGCGCCCTGCGCTTATTTCGAAGACCCCTACCAAACCTCCCCGAGGGGAGGCTTTCTTTTGCCGCAGCATTCACTCCCCCTCGGGGGAGACGGAGAGGGGTTGCTTTCGGAAGCGCCCTGCGCTTATCTCCGAAGCGCCTCGTGCTTATTTCCGAAGCGCCTTGCGCTTATTTCGGAAGCGCCTTGCGCTTATTTTGGAAGCGAAAGCCGGATAAGGACTCAATCCGCAGAACTATTCCCGGACAGGAAGGGCGTGTCTTGATGTATAAAAAGAACCGAACCATGAAATTATGAAGGGCGAATTAATGAATTATGAATAAAATTTCGTACCTTTGCAGCCACTAAGGAAAGAAGCATGGAAGAGAGAAACAGTTTTGTGCGTGAGGTGGCGGAGAAGAAGTACGAGTACGGCTTCACCACCGACGTGCAGACGGACATCATAGAGAAGGGACTCTCGGAGGACGTGGTGCGCCTCATCTCCAGGAAGAAGGGGGAGCCGGAGTGGCTGCTCGACTTCCGCTTGAAGGCGTACCGCTACTGGCTCACTCTGGAACAGCCCACGTGGGGGCACCTCAAGATGCCTGAGATTGACTATCAGGCCATTTCCTACTATGCCGACCCCACGCGCAAGGGGCAAGGGGCAGGGAGCAAGGGGCAAGAGGGAGAGAAGGAGATTGACCCTGAACTGATGAAGACCTTCGACAAGCTGGGTATCCCCTTGGAGGAACGCATGGCGCTGGCCGGTACGGCTGTCGATGCCGTCATGGACTCGGTGAGCGTCAAGACAACCTTCCGCGAGAAGCTCCGCGAGAAGGGCATCATCTTCTGCTCCATCAGCGAAGCCGTGCGCGAGCATCCCGACCTCGTGCGCGAATACCTGGGCAGCGTCGTTCCCTATCGCGACAACTTCTTCGCGGCACTCAACTCCGCCGTCTTCAGCGACGGCTCCTTCGTCTATATCCCCAAAGGCGTACGCTGCCCCATGGAGCTTAGCACCTACTTCCGCATCAACGCCCGCGGCACAGGGCAGTTCGAAAGAACACTCATCGTGTGCGACGACGATGCCTACGTCTCCTACCTCGAGGGCTGTACCGCCCCCATGCGCGACGAGAACCAGCTGCACGCCGCCATCGTGGAAATCGTGGTGAAGGAACGGGCCGAAGTCAAGTACTCGACCGTGCAGAACTGGTACCCGGGCGACAGCGAAGGCAAGGGCGGCGTGCTCAACCTCGTGACGAAGCGCGGCCATCTGCGCGGCAAGGACAGCCGGCTCTCCTGGACGCAAGTGGAGACGGGCAGCGCCATCACCTGGAAGTACCCCAGCTGCGTGCTCTCGGGCGACGGCAGCCAGGCAGAGTTCTACAGCGTGGCCCTCACCAATAACTTCCAGCAGGCCGACACCGGCACCAAGATGATACACCTGGGCAAAAACACCCGGAGCACCATCATCTCGAAAGGCATCAGCGCCGGTCGCAGCCAGAACGCCTACCGAGGCCTGGTCCGCGTGGCTCCCACAGCCGACGGCGCACGCAACTACAGCAGCTGCGACTCGCTCCTGCTGGGCAGCCATTGCGGCGCACACACCTTCCCCTACATGGATGTGCAGAACGAGACGGCCGTCGTAGAGCACGAAGCCACCACCAGCAAAATCAGCGAGGACCAGCTCTTTTACCTCAACCAGCGCGGCATCAACACCGAGGAAGCCGTCAGCCTCATCGTGAACGGCTATGCAAAGGAGGTCATCAACAAGCTGCCGATGGAGTTCGCCGTCGAGGCACAAAAGCTGCTTGGCGTGAACTTGGAAGGAGCCGTAGGGTAGAGAAAAGTACAGATATCTGTACTTTTTTTTTGCTTTTTGCTAAAAATTATGATGATACCGCCAATACGATAATGATAACTAATACTGACATAATTCTAAAAATTAATGGTTCTTTTGGGGGGTAAAGTTACAAATTATTTCGTAACTTTGCAAGAATTTTTGTACTTTTGCAGCGGAAATACGTAGCTTTCACATGTACGATCATCAGATACAGGAAGATTTTTTTTATATGATGCTCTATGGAGCAGTGGCAATGATGTCCTTGATGGCCAGTTGTTATCTGCTGTTTCGGCGGGCCAACGCCATTGCGCCCGACGTCACATCGTCCGTACGCCTGCGTCGGTGGACAGCGGCTTTCTTTGCCTGCATGACGCTGAGCCACCTGTGGTATCTGCCGGTCGCTTTTCACACCTCAAGCGTGGAAATATTGCAGAGCTATCTTGTAGGT